>JAUYPV010000028.1 GCA_030697555.1 Hyphomonadaceae bacterium | reverse complement strand
GGCTTCCCAGGCAACTGTTCAGGGCGGGTAGGCAAGAGGCGGACGAGTCCCAGGCTCGTGGACGGGCTTCAAACCCGAGGGCGGGACGGGACCTCGTCCGCCAACGCACTATGCCGCAAAACCAAGAGACAAGGGCGGGCTGGCCGGCGTTACTTCTTCTTCGCCTGCACCATCCCGACGGCCTTCTCGATGCGGCGGAGGCGCGTCTCGGGCGCCTTTGCTTCCTCGATGGCGCGGACGTGTTCCTTGCGATGCGTGAAGGCGAGTGCGGCGAAATCCTTTGTCAGGCCGGCCTTCTTCAGCGCGACGGCAAAATCCTTGGGAACCTCGACTTCGCGAGGCGCTGTGTCGAGTTCAAGCGCCACTTCAACTTTATCGCCGCCCTTCACGCCCGCGGCGTCGCGATGCTCCCTCGCCAGAGGCAGCATGAACTTGCCGCCCATGACGGCGATGGTGCTGCGGTAGGTGTAACTCTTGAGGGTGACACTGACCTTGGGCTTCTTGCCTGCACCCAACTTTTCCATGATCTCGTCCGGCACCACGATGCCGGTGGCGTTCATGCCTTCAGCCTGCATGACGGTGGTCTTGAATTTCGGCATGGCGTCTCTCCCTGCGTCTTGACCCGAGGACGAACGGGCCGCGCCTGATCCGACACTAGCGGTGAATTTCTCGGAGCTGTAGTCCCGCCGGCTACTTCAGACCGGCCCAGGTCGCGATCCAGAAGGTCGCCAGCGACGCCACGTAGGCGAGGCCGATGAGGTAGGCGAACATAAAGCCCGTCCACCCCCACGAGTTGGTCTCGCGGCGGACGGTGGCCAGCGTGGCAAAGCACTGGGGTGCGTAGACGTACCAGGCCAGGAAACTCAGGGCCATCGGCAGGGACCAGGCGTTGGCCAGCGTCGTCTGCAGCGCGACCGATGTTTCATCGACGTCGCCCAGCGAATAGATAAGGCCGATCGACGAGACCGCCGCCTCGCGCGCCGCCATGCCGGGGATCAGCGCCACAACCATTTCGAGATTGAACCCGATGGGCGCGAAGATGGGCTGGATGACGCGGCCGATGGCGCCTGCATAGCTACCCTCGAGCCCCTGACCGTTGTTGGGAAAATACGCGAGCACCCACAGCGCCACCGTCGTACCGAAGATCATCGTCCCGGCGCGCTTGAGGAACGCCCACGCCTTCGACAGCAGACCGAGGACGAAGTCGCGCCACACGGGCAGCTTGTAGGTAGGCAGTTCCATGATCAGGGGTTGGCTGGGCCCCTTGGTGGCCGTGCGCTTCAGCACGAATGCGACAGCAACGGCGCTGACGACGCCGATCACATAGAGGGCGAACAGCACGAGGCCGTGCAGGTTGAAGGGGCCTACCTGCTCCGGCGGGATGAACGCCGAGATCAGCACGCCATAGACCGGCAGGCGCGCCGAACAGGTCATCAGCGGGGCGACCATGATGGTGGTGATGCGGTCGCGCTCTTCCTCGATGGTGCGCGCAGCCATGATGCCGGGAATGGCGCAGGCGAAGGACGACAGCAGCGGGATGAAGGCGCGGCCGTTGAGGCCGACACGCAGCATGAGCTCGTCCATCAGGAACGCTGCGCGGGCCATGTAGCCGGAAGCTTCGAGGAAGAGGATGAAGGCGAAGAGGATGACGATCTGCGGCAGGAATACGACCACGGATCCGACGCCGTTGATCGCGGCATCGACCACGAACCCCTTGAGGATCTCGTTGCCGATCATCGGTTCGATGGTTTGCTGCAACCAGGCGAAGCCGGCCTCGATGCCGTCCATCAAGGGCGTCGCCCAGGCGAACACTGACTGGAAGACGAAGAACAGGATCACGACCAGCGTGATGACGCCCGCGACGGGATGCAGCAGCACGGCGTCGACCTGACGCGTCAGCTTGTTCATCGCCGGCTCGACCATCGTCTCGTCGGCAATGCGGCGGGCTTCGCGCTGCAAGGCGCGCAGGTCCATCGTGGATGGAGGCGCTGGCGGCGCGGCCGATTTCAGGACTTCGTCAATCTTGGAGATCAGCGCTTCGCGGCCCGCCTTCCGGGTCGCGCGCGTCGCCACTACGGGCACGCCGAGCATGGTGGCGAGCTTGGCCAAGTCGATCCTCACGCCGTCGCGCTCGGCAAGGTCGATCATGTTCAGCGCCACGATCACCGGCAGGCCCAGCGACTTCATCTGGATGACGGTGTGCAGGTGGGTGCGCAGGTTCGCCGCGTCGGCGACGAGGATCAGCGCATCCGGAGGCGGATCGCCCCGCTTTCCCTGGATGGCTTCGACCGCAACACGCTCGTCGGTCGAGCGTGCTTCAAGGCCGTAAATGCCGGGCAGGTCGACCAGCGTGACGCTAGCCCCCCCCGGCGTCTCGAACTTGCCGGTGCGCGTCTCGACCGTGGTGCCGGAATAGTTGGCCGTCTTGGCAAGACCGCCGGTGAGACCGTTGAAGAGGGTCGTCTTGCCGCTGTTGGGAGCGCCGACGAGCGCCAGTCGCATCGTACCCGCTGTCACAGCTGCAGCTCCACCTGCACCAAGGCCGCTTCGCCCTTGCGAAGCGCGATCACGGTGCGGTTGAGACGGAAGGACAGCGGCGCGCCGCCGAGCCAGCCCTTGGCCAGCAGCTCGACTTCATCGCCCTCGGCGAAGCCGATTTCGCGCAGCTTGGCGACCAGCTTGTCGTCGCCGGCGCCAAAGCCGGTCACACGCCCGACATGGCCTTTTGCAAGCCGGTCCAGCGCAATCGTAAGAGACCCCGTATCCATGGGAAGGTTCTATTGAGAACAATTCTCAATAGCAACTGGAATCCCTCGGGACGGGGCTATCCGTCGCGGGTTTGTGTACTAGCGCTGGGCGGTGACTTCGGCGGCGGCGCTCGACGAGCCGCCGGTCTTCAGGAACTTGACCAGCACACGCTGGCCTACCAGCACAGGGGCCTGCTCGGCGTCGACCACGACTTCGACCACGCGTTCGTCGGCGCGTTCGCTGGGATCGTCGGAGCGGAGCTTGCGCGCGCCCATGACGCCGGCGATGCGGAGCACCTTGCCCTTGTAGGCCTTCTCCTGGTCGGACTCGGGCACGATCTCGACATCCTGCCCTGGCTTCACCAGCAGGATCGACCGCTCTTCCACTTCAGCGCGGACGATACGCTGCGAGTCCGGCTGGAGCTGGAACATCGCGGTCACACTGAAGGTGGAGGCGCCGGAACCCGGATTGGCGTAGCGGCGAACGATGGTGCCGTCGGCCGGGGCGCGGATAGTGTGGAGATCCACCTGGTAACTGGCTTCGGCGAGCTGGGCGCGCACCAGGGCGATCGACGTCTTCTGCGCGTCGAGCTGGGCTTTCAGTTGCCGTGTGCGGTCCTGCGCCTGTTCGTAGAGCTGTTCGGAGGTCGCGTTCTCCTTCATCAGGCGATCAAGGCGCTGTTCCTCGCGCACCGCGCCGTCGAACTGCACTTCGAGGATCGGGATCTGCGCCTGGGCCTGGGTAAGCTGGGCGGAGACGCGGTTGCGGCTGAGGCGCGAGTCGTCATCTTCCTGGCGGGCGAGGATCTGGTCCTTCTTCACCTTGTCGCCTTCCTGCACGTAGACCTCGCGCACGACGCCCGGGGCGCGCGCGGCGATGTCGACGAGGCCGCCTTCGATATCGACCTTGCCGGCCGAGATCGCGGCATAGGGGGTGTCGATCGACTTGGGGTCGATGCCCGGCTTGCCTCCAGCTTTTGCATTGGGAGCGCCGCCCGGCGCCGGTTCGCCGCAGGCCGATAGGGCCATTGCCGAGGCCAGCAGCACGGCAGCGAGGAAGGGTCTGGGGAGGCGCGTCATGACGGTTCTTCCGTTCTCAGATCTTGGCGTCAGTGTTTGAACTGGGCGGGGTCGGCGTTGGTGGACGTGATGACCCCGTCCTCGATGGTGATGATACGGTCGGCGAAGCTGGCGAGGCGGGCGTCGTGCGTCACGCACAGCACGGTGGCGCCCTGCTCCTTGGCGCACTTGCGCAGCAGCTCCATGATGATGTGGCCGTTCTCGCCGTCGAGCGCCGAGGTCGGCTCATCGGCGAAGATCAGCTTCGGTTTTTTCGCCAGGGCGCGGGCGATGGCGACGCGTTGCTTTTCGCCGCCTGAAAGCTTGTCCGGCCGGTTGTTGAGACGGTGAGAGAGGTTGACGTCGGCGAGGGTGGCTTCCGCAGTGGCCTTCCGCTCAGCCTTGCCCTGTCTCATGAACTTCAGGACAGTCTGGATCTGCTGGCTGGCGGTCAGCGCGGCGAACAGGTTGAAGCCCTGGAAGATGAACCCGCAATTGAGCAGCCGGAAACGGTCGATCTTCGACTTGGGCATTTCCCAGATGCTCTGACCCAGGGCGACCACAGAACCTTCGTCAGGTCGCATAAGACCCGAGACGGCCGCGAGCAGCGTCGACTTGCCGGAGCCGGACGGGCCCATGACGAGTGCGATCTCCCCGGGCTCGATCAGCAGGTCGATGCCTTTCAGCACTTCGACCTTCTGCTGGCCTGAGCGGAAGCTCTTGCGCAGGCCGCGCGCTTCGATGGCCCATTTGCCGGGCGCGGCGCGCGGCGCCGGGGCGGGCTCCGTGGTGGGAGGAGCATCGGACATCGGCGAACGTTTGAGGGCGTTTGCGTTGTTCATTTGAGGAGGTCCGCAGGTTCACCCTTCTTGAGGGCGCCGAGGGTCAGCGCGCCGGATCCGATGGCGATGAGCAGCAGAAGGACGGCCGTCTGGATCAGCGATCCCGCTTCATAGCCCATCGGCACGTTGTTGGCCTTCGCCAGCACGGTGATCGCGGCCATCAGCACGCCGGACATCGCGATGCCGACAATGCCCACCCAGAAGGACAGCTCCATCACCACCCAGCGCAGGTCGCGCAGGCTGACGCCCAACGCGCGGAGGCTGGCGAATTCCTTGATGTTGGCGAGGATGGCGCCGCGCAGCGTCTGCCAGGTGATGGCGACGCCGATGACGAAGCCGATGATGCTCATGAAGCCGAGGATGATCGCGAGCAGTCCTTCGGACATCGCATCCTTGATCGTGGCGGCGGACAATTCTTCCTTGCTCCACGCCCGATACTGCCCATCCGCGAGCGCGTTCAGTTCATCGCGCACACGATCCGCGTCCTCGGGCTTCTTGATGCGCACCATGAGCAGGCCAAGCTGATCGTCATTGGCCCGGCCCATCAGGCGCTGGGTCTGCCGCGACATCACCAGGCCTGGCGCCTGGCTGTTGGCGTAGCCGGTGAGGATGAGGGCAATCCGCACTGTGCGGCCATTGACGGTCGCCTGGTCGCCCAGCTTCACACCGAGCTGTTTCTGCGCCGACTTGTCGATGGCGACGTTGAAAGGCGGCTCGATCGCAACGCGCATCGATTCAGTGAAATCGTCGGGCAGCGTCACGCCGTTTGGCGTGGGATCGACCACCATGATGTTGACCATCGTCGGCGCGGTCTTTCCAGGTCCGTAGAACTGGCCGAAATCGCCGGGCAGGTCCTGCACTTCCACCACTTCGGGGTGGCGATAGATCAGCGGCGGCACCCGCTTGGGCAACGCCGAACCGCCGCCGCCGGGGCCGCCAAGCGAACTTGCCTTGGCCGGCAGGATGATCAGCTGCGCGCGCGACTTGTCGATGGTTGCGGTGAACGACTGCAGGATGCCGATGAACATCGCACTCAACGCCAGCATCAGCACGCCGGCAAGGGCCAGGGCGATGACGGCGGCCATATAGCGGCGCCATTCATAAAGCAGCGTCGAGAGCGCAAGGCTCATGTCCGGTCTCTCTCCAGAAACCTACCGCAACGATGTGAGGGGTCCTGACACCCAACCATATCGATATTCGATATGTGACCCGACCGCAAGTGCTTCAAGAGCGGATCACGCACGTCGTCCCCCCAAGACGAAGACCCAGCTCATATAGGGACTTCGTGTTATTAAATACGAAACTTCGGAGTTTCCGTCGAAGGCTTAGACGAAAAAACCAGACGCCCTTACGCCTAACGCGCGAACTGGCGCAGGAAGCGCTTCAGCTTCTCTTCGTCCACCGGTTTGGCGAAAACGGGGCGACGGGCAAATCGCTCGGCGATATCCTTCGGACCCTGCCCACTGGTGAAGGCGAATGGGATGCCCCGCGCGACAAGTGCGTCAGCGATCGGCCACGAGGACTCTTTCCCGAGATTGCAGTCGAGCAGCGCCGCGTCGATCGCTTCGCCACTCTCCACCATCGCAACCGCTGGCGCGACCGTGGCGTGCGGGCCGAGCGGCTCACCGCCCTCGTCCTCGACCAGCATCTGCATCGCCATGGCGATCAGCGGCTCGTCCTCGACAATCATCACGCGAAGAGAGGTCATGAACTCCGTCCCGCCGTCCGATCTGGAACGCCGAACCGCCAGAGCAGGTTCCCCAGTAGAGGCGAACTAGCATGCGGATGGCGAGATCAGAACCGGTACTGCAGCTCCGCCGTCGCCGTCTGCTGCGGGAACGGGTGGAAGAGGAAGTAATCGGCGCCGGCAATGTTCTCGACGCCGACCGCCGCCGTCCAGTGGTCGTCGATTTCCCAGTTCACCCGCGCATCCCACGTCATGAAGCCTTCGAAACCCTGATAGGTGTGGGAGACGATATCTGAATTGTCGATCGTGCCAAACGTGTCGTCGACATAGCGGCCGGCCAGCGTGAACGACCAGTGATCGTCAGGCCGGTAGGTGGCGACGATGGTCGAGCGCCATTCCGGCACCTGCGGCGTGCGCTTGCCTACGGCGGCCGGGAAGGCGTCGTTCTCGACCGTGGTGGATTCGACATAGGTGAGACTGCCCGACAGGGTGAGACCCGGGATCAGCACGTTCTCCTTGTCGGCCACCAGCTCGATGCCGCGCGTTTCGACCTTGTCGATGTTCTGGATGAAGTTGGCGGTGACCACCGTTCCTGGCGGCAGGGCCGGAGTTGTGGTGACTGGATCGAGCAGCGCCGTCTGCGAGATCAGCGCGAACTTCAGGTCCTCGGTGAAGACCGACACCCTCACCTGCCCATCCGTGAAATTCCGCGCCAGCGAGAATTCGGTCGAGATCGCATTCTCGGGCTTGAGATTGGGGTTAGGCGCCGTGAGCTGACCGCCGGCCGTAACCGACTGGTAGAGCTCTCCAACAGTGGGGAAGCGGTAGGCCTTGCCGACGGAGAACTTTGCGGACCAGTCTTTCACGAACTCCCAGTCGAGCGAGGCCTTGGGTGAAAAGGCGTCCGATTCCACCTCGGGCTGGTTCACGAGAAGCGCCGGCGCCGCGGAATAGTTGAAGCCATCATACGCCTTCCACCATTCCCAGCGGCCGCCGGCGATGAAGGTGAGCTGGTCCGTGATGTTCCACGCGTCCTGCGCCCACAGGGCGAAGATCTGCGTCTTGCCACGCGCAGCGCTCGCGAGCGCACCCGCTTCGCCATCGAGCCAGTCCGCGGTGAGGAATCGCTCGTTCGTCAGCTCGTAGCGATCGCCGTGGGCGCCAAAGCTGAACTCATGCGCGCCATCGCGTCCGTCCGGCCGGTAGATGCCTTCCAGGTCCAGCGTCTTCCAGCCTGTGCCGTCCATGCGCGCGATCGAGCCCGCCCCGCCCGTCATGGCGAGCGGCACGGCGATCGAAGGCATACGCTGCTCGCTCGTGCCGTAATCATAGGCCGAGCCGATCACGCGCCACTCGAACCGGCGGTCCGCCGTCATGTGCGTGAAGGACAGGCTCTGGTTCCAGTGCTCCTCCTCGAACTTGTAGACAGCATTCGAGAAGGCGCTGGGGGCGATGTTGTAGACATAGCCGTCGAGATTGAGCTGGTTGCCCGACCACACGGTCGCCCCGGCGGCGTTCTCGAGATAGCTCTCGGCTTCCGCCGTCGTGTCGTTGCCGAAGCGGCCGATGGTGTAGGCAAGCGTCGTATCGGTGGCTATCTCCCATTCGGCTTTCAGCTTGAGATTGTCCTGTTCCTGGTGCTCGAGGCCACCGGCGCCCAGCACGGCAATCGGCGCGCCGAGACGGTTCACATCGGCAATGGCGCCCGAGATCGGCGCGCCTAGCGCGCTCACGTTCGCCGGCCGCGTCGCTGTGACGTAGGAGAGCGGCTGGCTGTCGCTTTCGGTATGTGAGGCCGCAAGCCAGAACGACACCGGCCCAATGCGGTTGCCGATGGCGATGTCGCCCTGCCAGGCGCCGTACTCGTCATTGGTGGAATACTGGTCGAAGCCCTGCAGGCTGCCGCCGAAGCTGGCGACGCCTTCGAACTTCTCAGGCATGCGGGTTTCGATCTCGATCACCGCGCCTAGCGAGTTGCCGGCATAGCCGGCGGAGAACGGACCGTAAGCTACGCTGACCGACTCGATCTCGTTCGGGGACACCATCCCCCATTTCGGCGAGGCGAATGAGTTGTTGTTGCCGATCAGGGCCGACAGCAGCACGCCATCGGCATAAATCAGGTTACGCGCGCTGGCGCCTACGCCTGATGTGCGCGTAGTGACCGGCGCCTGGGTGTCGCCGATATGGCGCTTGCGGACGAGGATGTTGGGGAAATAGCGGAGGGAATCCTCGGCGTTGATGACGTTGGTCGTCGCCTGGATTTCCTCGGCGGTCTTCGTTTCGGTGGTGGTGGCGGTCCGTTCCTTGAGCGGGGCAGACCCCGTCACGACGACGACATCGCGCGACTGGTCGTCCTCCAGAGCGAGCGGGCCGCTCGCATCCGGATTTACCGCCAGGACTTCCTGCGCGAATGCAGGACTGGCGAAAGCAGCAAGCATCAATGCCTGCGCCGATGCAGCGACGCGCAATTTCATGGAGAACATGGGGGGTGGAATCTCTCTGTACGGAAGATGAACGCCGGGCGTCAGACGCCCCGCGCGTGCTCGTTCGGTTCAGAGGATTGAAGGAGGCCCGGTCGACGGCGGAGGCGGCGCGGCAATGCCGCGGCCGGGGCGCACATCGCGCACAACGCCAAAGTCGATGTCGTAGGAAGCAATGAATTCAACCGGTTCGGCCGCGACGACAGGCGCCGCCAGAGGCGCGACCGATGCGAACACGCAGGGTGCGCTCTTGCTGTCAGCCTTCCCGGGAAGCTTCGAGAGGTCGACCTGCTTGCCGGTATCGAGATCGATGACCTGGCGCGCCTCGATGTGGCCTTCGCACATCTGGACGGTGAGATAGCGGCCATTGGCCGTTTCGGCTTCGGCGAGCATATATCCCGCTGGCACGACAGCGCGCACGAGCATGGCCAGAAGCGCTATCGCGCCCAGCCTCACCCCCATGCGCTGCATCCAGCTGAGAATCTCTCGTCTCCCACGTCGAAGGCTGAACCTTAGCCCTGCCCGTTGCAGCGTGTAAGTGCGCCAGCGGGTCGCAACTGCTCACATGATCGGGAGAGTAGTGCGAGAGCCTACGCCGGCACGCCGCCGAACTTGCCGGCCTGGTAGTCGGCGATGGCCTGGCGGATTTCCTCGATCGTATTCATCACGAAGGGGCCGTGGGCGATCACCGGCTCGCCGATAGGATCGCCATGGCCGAACACGAGGCGCGCATTGCTTGTGGCTTCGAGCGTCAGCTCATCGCCATCGAGGCTGAGCTCGACGAGATGGTGCTGCGCCACGTCGCGGCCGTTCACGCGCGCGCTCCCGCTGACGATGTAAAGAAACACGTTGCGGCGATCGAGGCCGTGGAAGTCGAGCCGGGCGCCGGACTGCGCCTCGATGGTGGTCATGAAATTTCCGGTGATGGACTCGACCGGGCCGGTGACGCCGCCCCACGCGCCCGAGATTACCGCGACCTTCGCCTTGCCGCCATCGGCATCGACGACAGGAATCCGGTCGGCCTGCAGACCCTGATAGCGCGGTTTCGTCATCTTGAGGCGCGACGGCAGGTTGACCCAGAGCTGCAGGATCTCAAGCGGGCCGCCTGCACGCTTGAAGGCGTCGGGAGACAGCTCGGCGTGGACGAGGCCGGCGCCGGCCGTCATCCACTGCACGCCGCCGGCGCGGATGACGCTTTCATGCCCGCCGGAATCCTTGTGCATCAACTCGCCCTCGAGGATGAACGTCACCGTCTCGAAGCCGCGATGCGGATGCGGCCCGAACGGCAGCCCGCGATTGTTGGGCGGATAGGTCTGCGGCCCGTGATGGTTGAGGAAGAGAAACGGATCGACTTGGCTGACCTTCGGTCCGGGCACAGGCCGGCGGGTGACGAGATCGGCGATGTCGTCGCGGTGCGAAGGGTGGACGCCGAGAGCGGTTTTGTGGGTCATGCAGCATTTCCCCGGAGCGCATGTCGCTCCGCAACAAACGACTTCATTGATTGATTTGTTGCGTATACGCGCGTCGTAGCTTGGTTGGCGGAAGACGCATTGGTTCGCCTCACGATGACATCGGGCGGGTTGCTCAAAATGCGATCGATGGTTTCGTGTTGACGCGCCATCAAGAACGCCCGTCGGGGCGATATCGGGAGCACGATGAATAGGTTTGGATCTCCAAGCCCGCCTACGAATATGCACGGATGATCCGACAGCAGAAGTTCGTCCTCTACTTCGTCGAAGTGCATTACACTCCAAGAACAAGAGAGCAGTGGCCCGACTATTCGAGGGTCATCGACAATCTTATGGAAAAACGACAGGCCGAAATTCTCGACTATTCCGGGGAAGCGGGCCTCGGCCCAACTTTCTAGCGTATGCTCATCGCCGGGCGGCCCTAGCTCCTCAAGCTTTCCTGTCTCACTTGCGAAATTTGCCCGCAACACCTCCGATGCCTCGGTTCGTAGACGCTTGACCATTTTAGGTTGCCGAATGCGAAGCGACGATACGAAACGGGCCCAGCTCAATCGTTCGTGCATCTCCAGAGTCGCTATGTTCGTTCGAGTAAGCTTCGCCAAGACAACAGCAGAATCGCTGTCGATCTGAGCCAAAAACTTGGTCTCGACTGCGTGCTGATCCATGCCAGCGACAGTCGGACGCGTAAGCGCATAGAGGTCTGGTTCAAACCCAGTCGATCTCGGCTTGAATCTCCGGCTCGTTGGGCGAGGCAGGTCCAGCCGGAATGCCTCGACCTTCCCGTCAGCTAAACGCTCGGCCCAGGACGAAAGCAAGAATTGAGGGACGTAGTGGTTATCCATGGCCGCCACTGATGGCAGTAGGCAGATGGGATTTCAGTCAAGAATAATCCACCCCAAACGCAAACGGCCCCGCTTGCGCGGGGCCGTTCGTCGGTTTGGGTGCGGGGATAGGATTTGAACCTATGACCTTCAGGTTATGAGCCTGACGAGCTACCGGACTGCTCCACCCCGCGTCACAGACTTCCAGCTTCCGGTCCGATACCGAACGCTGTCCCTCGAAACGACTTCGCGGCCCTCCCGGCCGACCTGACCCTTGCGGAGTGAGGTTCAACCGGCCGAGCCGCGCTCCTACACCCGAGAGCGGGCGTAGAATCTGAAGGAGGCCTCTCCCTGCGCATCCGTCGGATGCTTCGGGAGACTTTGCGATCGGTTTGGCAGACCTGGCAGCGACCTACTCTCCCGTACCTTAAGGCACAGTACCATTGGCGCTGGGGGACTTAACGACCGAGTTCGGAATGGGATCGGGTGGGGAACCCCCGCCAGAACCACCAGGTCAACAAAACCGACCGCAGCTACAACAACTGATCATACAATCTAGGAGATGATTTGAGTTCGTCAGATATCTTTGCAGATATCTGGAAGATCGAACTCTAGTGGGCGACATGCTCGTCGCCACACATGGGTTTGAAGAGTGTTCAAGCCTATCGAGCAATTAGTACCGGTAAGCTACGATCCTCGCGGACCTTCCACACCCGGCCTATCGACGTGATAGTCTATCACGGCTCTCAGCGAAACCTGGTTTTGAGGTGGGTTTCCCGCTTAGATGCTTTCAGCGGTTATCCCTTCCGTACATAGCTACCCAGCTGCGCGACTGGCGTCACGACTGGTCCACCAGAGGTACGTTCATCCCGGTCCTCTCGTACTAGGGACAAATCCTCTCAAGTTTCGAACACCCACGGCAGATAGGGACCAAACTGTCTCACGACGTTCTGAACCCAGCTCACGTACCACTTTAAATGGCGAACAGCCATACCCTTGGGACCTGCTCCAGCCCCAGGATGTGATGAGCCGACATCGAGGTGCCA
>JAUYPV010000017.1 GCA_030697555.1 Hyphomonadaceae bacterium | reverse complement strand
TCGGAAACGACCCAGCTTTCGGCGATGCCGGGGATGGGGTGAGCTTTCGCGTCATCGGTGAACAGGCCGATGAACATGTCGCCGATGACGTCATTTTCCCAGGTGCCCTGCGCCTTGTGCGGATCGACCGAGTCCGGGTTCGCGCCTACGCCGCGGCGGAAAGTGGTTTCCGAAGCCGCCGAAGAGCTGGAGGAGGACGAGGGACCGCCACAGGCGGTGAGCGCTAGGGTTGCGGCGGCAATGCCGGCCAGGACGCGGAACCTCAGGCGCATTAGTCACTCCTCTTAACCCTATGCCGCGCCCTAAGATGCAGGGAGCGGCCTTTTCTTGGCCGGAAACTAGCGTCAGAGTGCGGAAGATTGAAAGGCCTTTGCGCCGCTGTACTTCGTCACGAAAGAGTTTGACCAATGCGCTGGCTATGTG
This sequence comes from Hyphomonadaceae bacterium, assembly GCA_030697555.1. Taxonomy (GTDB): domain Bacteria; phylum Pseudomonadota; class Alphaproteobacteria; order Caulobacterales; family Hyphomonadaceae; genus UBA7672. The sequence goes on along the minus strand of JAUYPV010000017.1, from coordinate 155,575 downwards.
TGGCTCCGTTCATCCTGCTTTCAGCTCCGGCGCTCGCTCAGCAGGGGCTGGACAGGGATGCCTTGCTGGAGCGGGCGCAAGGCTGCGCGATCATCAATGACGCCGGCCAGCGCCACGCCTGTTTCGATACGCTGACGCCGTATCTCAAGAATCCGGGCGGGATGGCCGCAACGCAGCAGGCTGTTCCGCAACCGAAGCCGCAGCAGCAGGCGGCGGTACAGCCGAAGCCGCCATCGGCGCTGACGGCGCCGGTGCTTTTGCCGGGCGAGGCGAAGGCGGCGAAGGAGAAGGAAGTCGTCAATGTGAGCCTGGCGGTAAAGTCGATCACCCTGGGCGGGGACGGGAAATCACGATTCACGATGGCGAACGGCCAGATCTGGAAACAGGTCGACACCACCAGGATCAAGAACCTGGGCGACGGGCCGTGGACGGCTGAGATCAGGAAGGCTTCGTTCGGAAGCTACCTGCTCAAGATCGGCAACTCGCCGGCCGTGCGTGTCGAGCGGCAGAATTAGGGGATGTCGATGCGGTTTGCTGCACTGCTAGTCGTTGGGTTCGCCGCCGCGCCTGCGTTCGCGCAGGAGGCGCCGCTGGACAGGATCTATGCCTGCACGTCGACGGTCGATGGCGCGGCGAGGCTTGCATGCTTCGACACGGCGGTCGCGGCGCTGAAGCAGGCCGATGCGGCGGGCGGCGTTGCCGTCGTCGATCGCGCCAAGATCGTTCAGGCGGAGAAGGAAGCGTTCGGTCTGGCGGCGCCGACGCTGACAGCGATTGCAGAAAGCGCGTCGTCTGGCGCCACTGCAAAACCCAAGGGGGAGAAACCCAAGGCGCTCGACAGGGTGACGCTGGCGGTGAAGTCGGTCGAGAAGGGCGTCGATGGCCGTTACCGCTTCACCATGGAAGACGGCCAGGTGTGGCGCCAGACGGATGACCTGAAACTGCCTGCCGTCGGCAAGGGTCCGTGGACGGCGGAGATCCGGAAGGCGGCAATCGGCTCGTTCATGCTGAAGCTCGACAACAGGACCGCCGTGAGGGCGAAGCGGGTAGAATAGAGATGCGGCGGTGGGAACTCGTCCGCACGGTGCTCGCCTACGGCCTCGCGCTCGCTGCGGGCATCGGCGTGCTGCAATGGATGGAATTCCAGTTCATCGCACGCATGCACCCGGTCGAAATCTATATCGTGCTCCTTGCCATCGGCTTCTTGACGCTGGGCGTCTGGGTCGGCGCCAAACTCTTCCGCCGGGCTCCCGCCTCTGCCAGCTTCGAGCCGAACACTCGGGCGCAGGCCACGCTGGGAATCAGCGAGCGCGAGCTGGAAGTGCTTGAGCTGCTCGCCGCCGGCCGCTCCAACAAGGAAATCTCTGCGAAGCTCAACGTCTCGCCCAACACGGTGAAGACGCATGTCTCGAAGCTCTACGAGAAGCTTGAGGTTCGTCGCAGGACCGAGGCAATACTGAAGGCTAGGGAGTTGGGGATGATACGATAATGGCGACGCTCAAACGAAACGAGTCTGCGACGTTTGCCGCCGGACAGCCACCGTCCTGCATTGCCGGCTTCAAGCATCGCTTGCTCCCTCTGATGGAAAGCGATTTCGAAGGCAGCGCCAAATTCTCCTTGGCCTGCCAATGCGGCGCCGATGCATTCGCGATTCTCAGCCACCCGCTTATCGCCCCGGACCCGTCCCCCTACTATCTGGTCGAACCCGGCGAGGTAATGTTCCGGCCGCCGCATCGTCTCAGATGTGCGTCCTGCGGAGTCATCACGCCAGTCTTTGACGCGAAGACGCAGGGGTATGATGGCGTCCTGAATGGGGGCTGCTCCTATGAGAGCGGCGACCAGGGCGAGCAGGCAGCGGCAGGCGCTTTCCGGATCACCGTATGGTTCTTCTACAACGTTGGTCTCGACGAGCTGGAGGAGTATGCCGCCGAGGCGAGCGTCAGCCCGTCTGACCTGTTCGACAGCTTCGGCCTGACAGGCGAGCCGGTGGGAGAGGGCGACCCCTTCGAAGTCAATTACGAGTGCGCCTAGTAACCTCCCCTGTAACGCTTCTATTCCGGGTGATTTCGCGAAAATCACCCTTTCGGGCGATTGAGTTTGGCGCCCGGCGCAGCGAGGGGTGATGCTCGTATGCAGGACAGGGGAAAAACATGATCACAAGGATCGTCACTTACGGCGTCATCGGCGCATTGATCGTCGGCGCGTTCATGGTCACAGGCATGATGAGCTGGGGCGATGAGGGCCCGAGCGCGCAAGAATCTGGCGCGGTCGTTGGTTACCTCACACAGTTCGTCGCCCTCATCGTTGTCTTCCTCGGCGTCAAGGCGCACCGCGACGTTGCCCTAGGCGGCGTTATCAAGTTCTGGCCTGCGTTCGGCATCGGAATGGCGATCAGCGGGATCGCATGCCTCGGCTGGATCATCTCCTGGGAAATCGTCCTTGCCGTCACCAAGCTCGACACCGGCGCCATGCTGAAAGACATGATGCTGGCCGAAGCGCAGGCGCGAGGCGCTTCCGCAGCGGAGATCGCGAAGATCACGGCCGACGCCCAAAATCTCGCCAACCTGTACGCCATCCCGCCGCTGCGCTGGTTGATGACAGTCGTCGAGATGCTTGTCCCGTTGGGAATTCTTGTTCCACTGGCGTCCGCCGGCCTCCTGCGCAACAGCCGTTTCCTGCCGATGCGACCGGTCGCGGCTTGATCACGTCGATGACAGGCAATTCGATGATTCGCTTTCACCTCGCCCTCTGCGCTGCAATCCCAGCGATTGCCGGTGCCGCCCACGCCCAGCAGACGCAACAAGGACAAGCCCCATGATTGCCGCCCCTGTCGTCTTCTTCGATCTCGCCGGCCCCGCCGATGCAAAGCTCCCGACGTTCTACAAGGAATGCTTCGGCTGGGAAGCGGGACCTACAGGCAATCTGAGCGTGCCGATCGGCGGTCCGCCGCTCAATGGCACGTTCCGCGCCGATCCGCCGGAGAAGGTCATCTATATCGGCGTGCCGGATATCACCGCCTCGCTCGGCAAAGTCGTCGCCAGCGGAGGCAAGATCAACGCCCCCCGGTTCGAAGTTCCCGGCGTGGTCGTGCTTGGCCTGTTCAGCGATCCGGCGGGCAACCGCATGGGCCTCGTCGAAATGAGCGCCGGCGGCAGGGCGAAGATACCCTGAGTTAGGCAGCCTGACCTGCGCGGCAGCGTGGACGCCCTGGCCTTGTGAGCGTACGTTTTTCGCAAGGTTGCGGGCGGAGGTATGACCCATGCGCGCACTGCTTGCTTCAGGTTTCGTCGCCCTCGCGATGACGGGCGCCGCGCACGCACAGATCACGTGCGAGGGCAGCGCATCCGGAAAGATCGGCGAGGTGATCGCCTCCTATGAACTCGAGAAAAGCGGCAGCGTGAAATCGCTGACCGTGAACTGGCTGCCCGAGCGCAAGGACGGCTCTGGCATCGAGTCGGACAATTTCTCGCGACCGTCGCTGATCCTCGACTATCGCATCACGGATGCAGGCGTGCTGGCGGGCCCGACCGGCGCCAGCGTGCTCATCACTTCGTTCAAGGGAGACGACGGCAAGCCCGCGCCGCCGCGCAGTTCGGTAACGATCCATGCGAGCGCGGCAGGCGCCGAACCGATCGACTGGGCAGCCAACACCACCACGGGCGAGAAAGCGCTGGCGAAGCTGGTGAGCGAAAAGGCGCCGGCGGCGCTGATGATCGAACTGAAGGACAAAGCCGGCAAGCTGCTGGCGAGTTCGGAATATGACCTGTCGCAGACCGCGGAAGCGCAGAGGCTGGCGCAGGAAGCGAAGGCCGACGGCGACAAGCGTGTCGCGGCGTTTGTGAAACTCGCCGGTGACGGCAAGGCCGGAGAAACCTGTCCGGCAGGTTAGTGCGTAGCAGGTTTAGTGCTTGTCTTTTCCAGCCGCGCGCCATTCCGGATGTTTCTTGTGCCAGCGCGCGGTCGCGATGTTTTCCCATATGCCCGTGACGAGCAACACGCCGGCCGCCGCAGCGGCGAGGACCAGTGTCGTCGCGAAGGGAACCAGCGCAGCAAGCAGTCCAAGCAGCAAGAGCCCGACGATGTGCGAGCGTGGAAACTCTTCGAAGACGATGCGCTTGAACGCCAGGTTGCCTAGCAGGAACAGCGCCGGACCGCCAAGGATTGCCACCGCCTGGAATGGTTCGACGTGGTGGTCGGGATGGGCGAGCACGAACTCGTCCGATACGGCGGACAGGATGATCCCGGCCACCAGCGGGATGTGGCAGTACGTGTAAGCCGAGCGAGCCAGCCGGCCGGTATCGTCTGAGCGCGTGAATTCCTCGCTGGCGTCCTCTGCGGCGATGCTGAAATAAACCCACCACATGGCAAGCGTGCCGGCGAGGCAGACGCCGAAAGCCGCGAGCGATATCGGCGTCCAGGCCTGTCCGGCGAACACGCCCCCCGTCACCAGCAGCGACTCGCCTAGCGCGATGATCACGAACAGCGCGCACCGCTCGGCAAAGTGCTCGGGTGAGACATTCCAGTCAGTCGTCTGCGAGCGCCCCATGCCCGGCGCCCAGAACATCAGCGCAGGCCCGATGGCCTCCAGCGTCAGCGCGATGCCCCAGGCCATCCAGCGCTGCTCATACTCGAGGAACCCGCCCACGATCCAGAACACTGCCGATGTACTGAGCCAGATCAGGATGCGCTGGAAATTGCGGTAGTTCGCCGGGCTGTGGCCGCGCAGCGCCAGCGCCAGGACCGTGGTGCGCACGAGCTGCATCGCCACATAGGCGCCGGCAAACGCCAGCCCCTTCTCGCCGAATGCCTCAGGAATGGATGAGGACAGGACCAATCCCGCCGCCATCATCGCGAACAGCAGGAGGCGCACTGGCGTCGACTGCGGGTCCAGCCAGTTGGTCGCCCACGACGTGTAGATCCACACCCACCAGACGGCGAACGTCAGGAACGCGGTCTCGGCCAGGCCGATGGGCGTATAGTGCTGCAGCAGGGAGTGCGAGAGCTGCGTGATCGCAAACACGAACACCAGGTCGAAGAACAGCTCCACGAATGTGACGCGCTGATGTTCGCCCGGCTTGTGCTGGCGAAGGAGGGTGGAAGGCGAGGTCGCGTCAGTCATGCGCGGATCGATGCCATGAAAATGCGACTCGTCTCAATGCGGTTCCGCGAATTTGACGCCACTCGCTAGCTCGCGCTCGATTCGCTGCCATCGGCTTCGAGTTTCTGAAGAAGGGATCGGCTGAGCGCGCTATCGAGGGCGATCGTCAGGACTGGCGTCTGGGCGGTAGATGGTCGAGCGCGTCTTTCCGCCGAAGACCTGATAATTCAAGATGACAAGGGCGACAAGGCAGGCCGTGGCCAACGGGAAGAAAGCGAACATCGCCAGCTCGCTGTCGGCCCCGTAGAAGCCCATTACGAAAAAGGACGCGACAGCAACGACAGCGCACGCGCAAAGTATGGGATGTTCTTGAGCGGCTTTCAGCATCCGGGGGAAAATCTCGCTGGCAATGGCGAAGCATAGCACGGTTTGGGTCGCAGCGCGAAGCGCCTACCGGTCCTTCGGATCGAGCGCGTCGCGCAGGCCGTCGCCGATGAAGTTCAGCGAGAACAGCGTGATCACCATGGTGATGGCGGGTGCGAACAGCAACCAGGGCTTGCCGAGCTCCTTCTGGCCTTCCGAGATCAGGCGGCCGAGCGAGGTCAGCGGCTCCTGCACGCCGAGGCCGATGAAGGAGAGGAAGCTCTCCTGCAGGATGACGACCGGCATGGTCAGCGTGACATAGACCGCCACCGGCCCGAGCAGGTTGGGCAGGATGTGGCGGACGACGAGGCCGAAGGGCTTCACGCCAGCAGCGCGGGCGGCCTCGACGAATTCCTTCTGCTTCAGCATTAGCGTCTGGCCGCGGACGATGCGGGCCATGGTCATCCACTCGACCGCGCCGATGGCGAGGAAGATCAGGAAGATGTGGCGGCCGAAAACCACGGTGACGAGGATGACCAGGAAGATGAAGGGCATCGCGTAGAGGACGTCGACGATGCGCATCATGAACTGGTCGACCCGTCCGCCGGCAAAGCCGGCAATCGCGCCCCAGGCTACGCCGATCACGAGGCTAACGAAGGTGGCGATCGCGCCGACCGCCAGCGAAACGCCCAATCCGGCGATGATGCGGGAGACCATGTCGCGGCCATAGATGTCCATGCCGAGGACGTGGCCCCCCTCGAGCATCGGGCCCATGTCGCGCAGCTCGCGGTACTGCGTGTCGAACGGGTAGGGCCAGAGGAACGGGCCGAAGATCGCGATCAGGATCAGCAGGCCGAGCACGATGAAGCCGGCCATGGCGGCCTTGTTGGAGAGCAGCCGGCGGCGGCTGTCGTCCCACAGTGAGCGGCCCTTCACCGCAGCGCGGTTCATCAGGGCTGCATTTTCGGAAGGCGCGCTGGCAATCATTCGTAGCGCACCTTGGGATCGAGGATGGCGTAGAGGATATCGGCGATCAGGTTGAAGATGATGATCAGCCCGCCATAGAGGATCACCGTTCCCATGACGCGCGTGTAGTCGCGCGTCATGGCGCCGTCGACGAAGGACTGGCCGATGCCGGGCAGGCCGAAGACGCGCTCGACGACGACCGAGCCGGTGATGACGCCGACAATGGCGGGCCCGAGATAGCTCACCACCGGCAGGACAGCGGCAGGCACAGCATGGCGCATCAGGATGCGGCGCTCGCTTAGACCCTTGGCGCGGGCAGTGCGGATATAGTTGGAGCGCAGCACCTCGATCATCGAGGCGCGCATCAGGCGCGAGATGATGGCGATTTGCGGCAGGGCAAGCGTGATGATGGGCAGGGTGAGGTTGTAGAAACTCATCCGCCCGAGATCGAGGCCGGCGACGGCGAACCAACTGAGCCACAGGCCGAAGATCAGCGACAGCAATGGACCCGTGACGAATGTCGGTATCGAAATTCCGACCATGGCGAGCCCCATGGCGGAATAGTCCGCCGCCGAGTTCTGCCGCACAGCGGCGGCGACTCCCAATCCTATGCCCACGACAAGCGCGATCGAGATCGCGAAGGCGCCGATAGTGAGGGAGACAGGGAGACCTTCGGCCAGGAGCTCTGTGACCGTCTTGTCCTTGTTCTTCATCGACGGGCCGAGATCACCGGTCACCACATTGCCGAGATATTCGAGGTATTGCTCGTGGATCGGCTTATCGAGGCCCAAGCTGGCGCGCATGTTGGCTTCGACTTCCGGCGGCAGCTTGCGGTCGACGGAGTAGGGGTTGCCAGGCGCCGCCCGCATCAGAAAGAAGGCGACGGTGATGATCGCCAGCATGGTCGGGATGGCGGCAAGGATGCGCCGCGCTATGTAGGCCCAGGGAATGCGCGAGGCGAGGCGCGAAGCGGCAGACGTACTAACCTGGTCCGACAAGAGAGTTTACGCCCCGCTGGATTGCGGGCGTATATGACGCCGAACGCAACGATCTGCGCAAGCGGGCGAAAATGCCGCGCTGCAGGGTTTTGGGGCAGGTCCTGCCCCACCAAATGAACGAGGGGATCAACGAGACGTCCATGGCCGACATCAGACAAGTGACAGACACGTTCGCAGTTGCCCCTCAGCTCGAGGTCGAGGACTTCGCAGAGCTGAAGGCCCTCGGCTTCACGCACATCATCAACAACCGCCCAGACAGCGAAGTTGGCGGGGGCCAGCCTGCTTCCAGGGAAGCCGAAGCGGCGGCAAAAGCGGCGGGCCTCACTTATGTTCACGCCCCGTTCGTGGGGCAGCCGACGCCCGAGGCTGTTCAGGCTGCGGCAAAAGCAGCGGGCAAGACGCTCGCCTACTGCCGCTCCGGCACGCGTTCGGCGACGGCCTGGGCCCTCTCCCAGGCACAAAATGGCCGCATGAGCGCTGAGGAGATCACACACGCGGCGGCCGGCGCGGGCTATAACCTGTCTGCATTGAAAGATGCTTTGCGCCAGCTCGGCGCGCGATAGTAGGTTGCAGCCGCCGCCGGAGCTTTGAAGCGCTTTGCGATTCCGGCTAAGGCGGCAAACGGGCCTCTCTCCGGCCCGGCCCGAGGAGCGCGGGCGAAGTGCGTGAAGGGGCGAAGGGACGGAACACGGGAAACATCCCGGGCCGCCATCATCGAATCCCAACCGGGAAAGGCGTGGTGATCATTGGCAAACTGGCTCTGGACCTCGGACTTCATCGTCGAGGACAACATCGTCCTGGTGAAGAAGACAGGTCACCGCTTGGCGCTGGACCTGAAGCTCTGGCACGACATCTTCACCTGGTTCTGTTTCTTCACCGCCGCCAACATGTGGCGGATCTCGCGCCGGCTGTCCGGACACAGGCAGCCGACGATTGCCTTCCTGCCGGACAGGCCGCGGCCCTGGTATCTGATATGGCCGGTGATGCAGTGCGCCGGCGCCAAGCAGATCGAGAACGCCGGCGAAGCTGACATTGTCATGCAGTTCGACGACTCCACCACATGCACCCCGCAACTGCCCGATCTCTCGAAGCGCACCCGGAAAGTGCGCACGGTCAATTTCAACTGCCGCGACGTTTCGAAATCCCATATCTCCGCCGCCTTCGAGCGCGTTGCAGGCTATGCGCTGGCGGTCGATCCCACGAAGTATGACGGGCCGATCGTCGACAAGTCCGAAATCAACGCCGCCCATGACGGCCGGATCATCCAGGGGCCGATCGAGCGCGTATCAGGACGGAGCTATCAGAAGCTGATCGATAACTCGGTCGAGGGAGGGCTCGTGGAGGATCTGCGCACCTGCACCGTCAATGGCCAGGCCGTGATCGTCTTCAGGAAGCGGCGCCCGCTAGGGCGGCGATTCGCTAACGAAAATGTCAGCGTGGACTGGGTGCGGCCGGAGGATGTCTTCACCCCCGCGGAGATTGACCTGATCCGGCGCTTCTGTTCGGAAATCAAGCTTGACTGGGGTGGAGTCGACGTGCTCCGAAACAGCCAGGACGGACGGATATACATCGTTGATGCGAATAAGACGGACATGGGCCCGCCGATGGCTCTGCCTTTGGGGCAGAAGCTGCGCGCAACCCGTCTTCTTGCGCGTGCATTTGGGACGGCGTTTGCGCCTTAGCCAGTCAGTGTTCGAAAGTTAGAGGCCGATCATGGGCGGGATACCGTTCGTACGCGACCTTGAGTTCAAGTATGAGGCTGTGGCCAAGGTCAGCCCGCGCATCCGTCGCGTGGTGGCCGAGAACCCTGGCCCGTTCACCTATCTGGGCACTGGCGTCTACATCGTCGGAGAAGGCGACGTAGCCGTCATCGATCCGGGTCCGATGATCGACGCCCACTTCGAAGCGCTGAAGAACGCCCTGAAGGGCGAGCGCATCACGCACGTTCTCGTCACGCACTCGCACATGGACCACTCGCCGCTGGCGCACCCGCTGGCCAAGTGGGCGGGCTGCAAGGTCTACGCGGCGGGCCCGGCCATTCCAACCGAGTCTGAAGTCCGCATGGAAGCCGGCGATGACCTGCGCTTCCAACCTGACGTCACCATCAAGGACGGCGACACGTTCAAGGGATCGAACTGGACGATCGAGGCGGTGACCACGCCCGGCCACACATCCAACCATGTCTGCTTCGCCCTCAAGGAAGAGAATGCGCTGTTCTCCGGCGACCATGTCATGGGCTGGTCGACGACGGTGATCTCTCCACCCGACGGCCACATGGGCGATTATTTCTCGAGCCTGGAGAAGATCCGCCGGCGCGGCTTCTCGACCATCTGGCCGACGCACGGTCCGCCGATCATCGACGTGCCTCCGTTCCTCGATGCCTATATTGCGCACCGCAAGGCGCGCGAGCAAATGATCATCGACCGCCTCAAGGCCGGCGACACGCTGATCCCGGAGATGGTGAAGATCATCTACAAGGATGTCGACAAGCGCCTGCACCCCGCCGCGTGCCATTCCGTGCTGGCGCACATCGTCCACCTGGTGGAAACCGGCCGCGTGACGGCCGAAGGTCCATTCGGCCTCGCGACCGAATACCACCTGCCGGCCGCGGCCTAGTCCCCATTTACAAAGTGCCCGGGTGACTACGGACGAATGTGACCCAAACGGCTAGCGTCCGTTTAGTCGTTGCAGTTTCTGCTGCTGTCGCAAACTTCAACTGCACGTGACGCATCCGGAGTATCTAATCAATCGATAGGCAGGGGAAGAAAAAGCGCGCAAAGACAGGCTACAACAGCCGACAGGCGAAGCTTCATTTGTTCTATTGATATTGCGGCATCCCATTGCATCCGCCGCGGCGAGGCGTAGAACCCGCCCCGCAACTTCGCAGAGGTGATGGTCCCTCGATCACGGACGACGGTCTGAATTTCCTCCCGCGCTCTACAGCGCAAGCCGCGCCCAGCAACGAAAGCACGAACGGATGACGAGCACATCGTCTGAACCTCCGCAGCCTATGGCGGCGGATGCCTCCCCATCGTCTCCCGCCCGCACGCGCGGCTCGGGCTTCTGGATGCTCACCCTCGGCTCCATCGGCGTCGTCTTCGGCGACATCGGCACCAGCCCGCTCTACGCCATGCGCGAAGCGCTGAAGCATGCGCAAGGCATCTCGACCGAAGACGCAGCCATGGGCGTCGTCTCGCTTGTCTTCTGGGCGCTGATGCTGATCGTCACGATCAAATACCTTGCCGTCGTCATGCGCGCCGACAACAAGGGCGAGGGCGGCACGCTCGCCATGATGGCGCTCGCCCAGCGCGGACTTGGCCGGCGATCCACCATGATCTTCATCCTCGGCGCGCTCGGCGCCGCGCTGTTCTACGGCGACGGCCTCATCACGCCGGCGGTCACTGTCCTCTCGGCCGCGGAAGGCATCGTCGATGCGCCGGGCGTCGGGGAAGCCTTCCGGCCCTTCGTGGTGCCGACGGCCGCGGTCATCCTCATCGCGCTCTTCATGGTCCAGTCGTACGGCACGGCCCGCGTCGGCCGCTTCTTCGGCCCGATCACCCTGGTCTGGTTCGCAACGCTCGCCGGCCTCGGCCTGTTGCACATATTCGATGCCCCCGAGATCCTCTACGGCCTTAGCCCGCATTACGGAATCGCGCTCTTCCTCGATAACTGGCTGCTCGGGTTTGCCGTGCTCGGCAGCGTCTTCCTGGTCGTCACCGGCGCCGAGGCGCTCTACGCCGACATCGGCCATTTCGGCAAAGGTCCGATTCGCGCCGGCTGGCTGCTGGTCGCCTTCCCCTGCCTGATGCTGAACTATCTGGGCCAGGGCGCGCTCGTGCTCGCCAACCCGGAAGCGGCGGCGAACCCCTTCTTCCGCATGATTCCGCAGGCCATCTACTGGCCGGTGCTGTTGCTCACCACGGCGGCGTCCATTATCGCCAGCCAGGCCGTGATCACTGGTGCCTTCTCGATGACGCAGCAGGCCGTCCAGCTCGGCCTCCTGCCGCGCCTCACCATCCGCCGCACCAGCGAGACCATCGCCGGACAGATCTACATTCCCAGCGTCAACTACATGCTGATGGCGGGTGTGCTCTTCCTCCTCGCCATGTTCCAGACCTCGTCCAACCTGACCTGGGCCTATGGCATCGCCATCACGGCGGAGATGGTGATCACCGTCGCGCTGCTCTTCATCATCGCGCGGCATCACTGGAAGTTCTCACTTGTCGGCGCAGCCGCCCTGTGCGCGCCCTTCCTCCTGATCGACCTTGTCTTCTTCGGCGCCAACACGCTCAAATTCTTTGACGGCGGCTGGTTCCCCATTGCGCTGGCGGCCAGCATCGTCCTCCTGATGTCCATCTGGGTGCGCGGCACACACATCCTCACCGCAAAAACCCGCCTCGAGTCGGTGCCCTTCAAGGACTTCCTCGCCTCGCTCAACGTACGCCCGCCGCATCGCACGTCCGGCACGGCCATCTTCCTTACCGCCGATACCGAGCTGACGCCGACGTCTCTCCTGCACAACCTCAAGCACAACCATGTGCTGCACGCGAAGAACGTCCTCCTCACCGTGCGCACTGCCCAGACGCCGCGCGTGCCGGAGGCCGACCGGGTCAAGGTCGAACCGATCAACGACGACTTCAAACGGATGGTTGTCACCTACGGCTTCATGGAGCAGCCCAACCTTCCCGCCGCCCTCGCGCAGGTGCGCAGAGAGGGTCTCAAGTTCGACATCATGTCGACCTCGTTCTTCTTGAGCCGCCGCGCCCTCGTCGCCTCGCCGACGTCGGGCCTGCCGCGCTGGCAGGACAACATCTTCATCTGGATGTCGCGCAACGCCGGCAACCCCGCCGACTTCTTCCGCCTCCCCGCCGGCCGCGTCATCGAAATGGGCGCACAGGTGTTGGTCTAGTCACAAGGTTGCCTGTCAAGCTCTGACCGGTCTGAGCCGACGCCAACATCCCTGAGACTGACCAATGTCCACCTTCGGCGAACAAAGCCGTTCGGCTTTGGTGTTTTCCGGCTTTGGAAGCGCCTTCACCTTGGCGGCGGCAGGCTTCACTGGCGAATGGCCCCTTTTTCAGCGGCAACAGTTTCGAGCGTGCGCTTCAACGCGCTGGCGCCAGCCTCCATCAAGGGCCTGACCTGATCGGCGGCGGCGTGAGGAAGTACGTCGGTTATCCAGACAAACCGGCACGTGCTGTCGCTCTCCGCGACAACCCGCATCGATGCGTTGTGGTGCTGGAACGTATCGCCCAGCACGGTGTAGGCGATCCTGCGCAATTGCGGATCGATATCGACAATCTGCTCTTTGACGACCAGCCCGTTCGCAAACGTCGCCACCCGTAGATCGTCGCGCTCGAGGCGCGACTCCGAGAGTACGCCAGCAAAGACTCGGTGCGCGTCCCCGATCGAGGCGAGCGCGGCCCATACTTCTCCTGCTGGAGCTTGAACGAGGGTATCCGTGCGGATGGATGCCATAGGTGCGATTCCCACTTCGTGGCGCCGCCGACCCGTCGGTTGAACGCGAAGCAGCATCGGGAAGTTCCGAGAAATCCACTCAAGCCAGACGAAGAGTTGGCGTTAGATTTCGATTGCACCGCTTGGCGCCGTCGGGCGATGCTGCGGCACTTCATGCACGGGGGAAGCTGTGGCGCCTGCCGGGTTTTATTTCTGGGGCGGAAGCGCGCTGGTTGTGGCGGGAGCCTTGACGATCATTGTTGGCGTGATGACGGCGCTTATTCCACAGGCCGGCCTGGATCCCTGATAGATGCCAGACCAGAAATCCATGCGACCGACCGCGATTGCTGCTGCAGCCAGCATTGTCATTGTCGGCGGCGGACTGAGCGGAACGCTTTGCGCTCTACATATTCTCGCGGCGCGGCCGGATCTTCAGGTGCGCATTGTCGAGCGCAACGACCGGTTGGGGCCAGGCGTCGCCTATGGCGCCTGCTCCGATGGCCATCTTCTCAACGTTCCGGTCAGCCGCCTCGACATCAGGACATCCATCTCTTTCGAGGCATGGCTGACGCACAAGACGAGTCTGCACCCTGACCTGGCAGAGGCGCTTGGCGAAAGCGGCGGGCAGCTCGGGGATGCATTCGTTCCACGCCGTTTGTTTGGAGCCTATCTCGAGGAGCAGATCGAGCATCTGATCGCGTCGAACAAGCTGATCTGGAAACGCGGCGAGGCTATTGCGTTCCTCGATCCGCCAAAACGAGGCGTGCTGCTCGCTGACGGGCGGGAGATTGCTGCGGGCGCCGTCATCCTGGCGCTTGGCAACCTGCCTCCGAAATCTCCCGTTCGCGATGATTCCGGTCTGGAAGACCTGGGCGGCTTTATTCCCGACCCATGGGCAACGGGCGCACTCGCTGGAATCCAGGCCTCCGAGCCGATCCTGTTTGTTGGCACGGGCCTCACAATGGTCGACGTCGCGCTCGCCCTGAATGCTCAGGGTCATTCGGGTGATATGACAGCAACATCCCGGCGGGGACTGCTGCCGACGCGCCACGCGTTTGGAGGACAATGGCCGCCATTTCTCCCGTCGCTCCTGCCGATGTCTCCGGCGACGCTGCTGCGAGCCGTGCGGCGCGAGACCGAACAGGCGCTGCGCGACGGCGTACCCTGGCAAAGGGTGATCGACGCCATCCGTCCGTTCGTCGCGCGAATCTGGCGGAGTTGGAGCAGGCCTGAAAGACGATCTTTCCTGCGTCACCTGCGGCCGAGGTGGGACGTCGTCCGCCATCGCATGGCGCCTAGAATAGCAGACGTAATCGACGCGCTGGTTACGGAGGGCCGGCTCAATGTGGTCTCGGGGCGCCTCGCCCGTTACAGGCAGGCGGGCAGGGAGATCGCAATCGACATCGTCGGAAAGGACGGCGAGCAACAGACGGTCCACGCGCATCACGTGATCAACTGCACCGGGCCGCGTAGCGATTTCGGCTCGGTGGGAACGCCGCTGATCGTCGACGCCCGTCGAAGGAAGCTGATTCATCCGGATGCGCTCGGCCTCGGAATTGAAACTGAAAACTGTGCTGTCGTCTCCGCTGGCGGAGTACCGTCGAACTGGCTCTTCGCCGTGGGGTCCCTGACGCGGCCGGCGTGGTGGGAGATCACCGCCGCACCGGAAATCACGGCGCAGGTGCTGGACCTGGCGGCGAGCCTGACCGCCACTCCCCTGGAAACATCCTCGTTGGCGGACCGCTTCCAGGATCTGGGCGCGGGCATCTAGCTCGCGCCGCCGACGCCGAAAGTGTTCTGCCCGCTCGACCCTTCAGATGCTTGGCACAACTCGGCGGTCCGCTGTCCAGTTGCACGCCGCAGTGGCTGTCGTCGCGCCCATGTGGTCGTTGCGTGCGGCGTGGCGCGAAGCGCCTGTGACCCGATCTTGAATCGATTTACCTGGAACACTCTCAAAGAATGGCGAAGACCTGATAGGTGGGCGTTCCTCCGGGCGGGCCGCCGTTGGCGACTGCGATGACCCGGTTCAGCCAGTCGTATCGCGGATCGCCGGTCTCGAAGCGTGGAGTGGTGCGGATATAGGTTTCGTCATATGCGACGCGCTCGCCACGCCTGAACCGGTCGGACGCCGCCTCGGCGATGCAGATCAGGCCGGTGTAGGTCATAGCGATGGCGGCGCCGTCGTCGGTCATGAGCCCGAGGCGGACATCGATCATCGTCGAACCGTCCGCTCGACGGACGACCCAATCCGCGCCATCGGGCATGACCTTGCCGCGAAGTTTTGGGCCTTCAAAGCGACCGCCGTTCACCGGATAGATACCGCGCCAGCCGATTGGCATTTTCCCGATAGGCTGGAGCCGGTCGAACGCGATGTCGAGCGTCAGGGCGAAAAGCGGTTCCCATTTTAGACTATCCATCTCGCGTCTCCAAATTTGCTTGGCTGGGCCCTGCACACAAAGTCGCATGACGTAAGCATTTCCGGACGGTAGCGATATGAAGGACCGAGACAATGAACTTTACAGGCGCCCCCCCCTTGGTCTCTCGAGGACGAGGCGATGCGGCAGGAGATTCCACAGGACGCCTGCTTCCGGCTCTGCGACGGCGCCATCGAGCGGCTGTCGAGTGTCCCTGAAAGGCAAGCCTAAAAACAAAAACCCCCCGCCGAGACTGGCGAGGGGTTTCCCTGTTGTAGAAACAGTTGTTCTGATCAGTGCACTGGTCGCCGCTGTTAGGCTGCGATGCCTAGCTTCGAACGAAGTTCGATGCGTTCGATCTCATCGGCCACAGGGTCGATGGTGATCTGTGCGTCGTCTTCTTCCGTGTAGCCGAAGGCTATCTCGGTTGCGGCTTCCGATTCATCCAGCAACTCTTGGAGTCGTCGGAGCATCGGCAGGCGGTCGGATCCTGGTTTGGCCCGATCAAAGGCCTCTCCAGAGATCTTCCTGATCTCATCAATATGATCGCTCAAGTTTGAGTACCTCTTGGTCGGGCGATTTATTCGCCGATCCGGACAATGGCGGCGAATGGTTACCGGCATCGTTAAAATCCAAGCTCGGCAGAAATTGCCGACCACTGAAAACACTCGACAAATCGGGCCTCATCCCCTTCCGCGCGTGAAACGGTCGCAGTTAAGATCGCTGATCAGCACTGCACGCTTTCGCCGATTGCTGCGCCGCATGATCCTGCGTCAGGCGGCGGTGTAGGTGAGGAGCGCGGGATAGGTGGCGATGCGGTCAAAATAGGCGTCGACATGGTCGCCCGTCATGACGAAGGCGCTGATGTCGTGGTTCGGTCCGGAGATGTAGCCGTCTAGCGACACGGCGACGTCATAGACGAGCTTGCGCGGCGTGGCGCTTCCCGGTCCGCTGGCGTGGATCAGCGCTCAATGATGGGCGGGCTCCAGACGTTCGCGCCCGGATCGCGTGTGACCTGGCGCAGCTGAGCGGCGAGGGCCGCTGCACGGTCCTCGCCCACGAGAGGCGCGAGGGCGCGCGCGACCTGCAGCTCGCCGGAGGATGACGCCTTGGCCGTCACCATCGCCTGGCGGAGCAGGTCGAGCGGCGAAGCTTCGTGGAGCTTCAGGCGAATGGTGGCGCGGTCTTCCGGCTTGAAGCCGGCAAGCACCTTGGCCTTGTCGATCGCATCGATGAGGTCGCCTGTCTGGTCGACCAGGCCGAGCTTCTGCGCTTCCTCGCCCGACCAGACGCGGCCTTTGGCGATCTCGCGGACACGTTCGATCGGCAGTTTCCGGCCGTCGGAGACGAGGCCGGTGAAGCGCGTGTAGACCGCTTCGAGGCCTTCCACCATTTTCACGCGCTGGCCGTTGGTGAGTTTCTCGGTCGAGTAGGCCGAGGCGAACTCCCCGCCGACGCGCACCTCGTCCGGATCGATGCCGATCTGGCGCAGCCCGTCTGCGATGGCGAACTTGCCGCCGAAGACGCCGATGGAGCCGGTGATGGTGGAGCGGGTGGCGACGATGGCATCCGCGCCGGCGGCCACATAATAGCCGCCCGAGGCAGCCACCGAGCCCATCGAGACAACCACCTTCTTGCCGGACTCCTGGAGGCGTTTCACCGCGCGCCAGATCTGGTCGGAGGCGGTGGCGGAGCCGCCGCCGGAATCGATACGGAAGACGACGGCATTGACGGTTTCATCGTCCACGAGGTCGAGGAGTTCCGCAGCGACGCGGTCCGACGCGAACACCGGCGAGCCAATGCTCAGAATGTCCGAGTTTTCGCCGCCGCCGGTGACGATGTCGCCTTCGCCGCCGACGACGGCGATGACGGCCTGGCCACGCTGGCGGCGCGGCGTGTAGTCGGCGATCGAGAGCAGCTCACCGCCTGACGCGCGTTGCTTCGCGGCATCGGCCGCTTCCTCCGGCCAGCCAAGCTTGTCGACCAGCTTCAGCTCCTGGGCCTTTTCGGACTGGTAGGGACTGGCTTCGAGAAGCGTGCGCATCGCCGCTGGATCGACTTTGCGGTCGGCTGCGATGTCGGCGATCGAATGCGACCAGACGCTTTCCGCGAGCGCGGTCATCGCCTCGGCATGGGCGGGCGAGTAGGACTGTCTCTTGTAGACGTCAGCGGCGTTCTTGAATTCGTAGAACTGCTCGATCTCCGGCGTGACGTGGACGAGGTTCATGGCCCGGCCGAGGAACAGCGTCTCGAACGTGATGCCGGGCGTCTCGAACGATGTGCCGGGCTGCATCCAGATCTCGTCCGCCGTGGAGACGGCACGATAGGAGGAGGGGCCGGAGGCCAGGAAGCCCTGGCTGTGGGCGATGATGAATTTGTCCTTGGCCTTCAGGCGCAGGAACGCCTCGCGGAGCTCTTCGGCGCGGGACGAGCCGAGGTCCATCTCGGACGCCCGCACGAAGACGCCCTTGATGTTGGGATCGTCCGCCGCGGCATTGAGGCGCAGAAGCACTTCCACGAAGGAAAGCTGCGAGAAGAGCGCGCTGACCGAGTCGCTCGCCGGCTGGTCCGGGTACCCGTTGCGCAGGTCCAGCTCGAGCACCGCATTCCGCACCGGCGCCGGCTCTCCCGACGGCATGAAGGACAGGATGAGCACCAGTGGAAGGAGGACAAAGAAGACAAGGAGCGCCGCAAGCCCGCCAAGGAAGGTCAGAAGGAATGTCCGCATAATCCTGTCTCCTGCCGCTTCCCGGTGCGGCGTGGTCGCTGTTGTCGGCAATCCTTATCGGGAATTCCGCACCCACGGAACCGCGCTCGCCGAGGGGGCGGGCGGGGCGGGAATTTCAGGGTTTTTGTGAACCTGGTCGGAGTAGCTGGATTCGAACCAACGACCTCTTGCTCCCGAAGCAAGCGCTCTACCAGGCTGAGCTATACTCCGACGGAGCGGGGCCTATAGCGGCTTTCCAGCGGAGGCGCAACGCCGGTTCGGCGAGCCGCAAAGACGCCTCCGACAGGCCAAAACAGGGCCGGATTCCGCGGCAAAACTGGGGGCGCCGGGCCAGTTGCGTTAACAACGCGAATTGCGTAATTGTCCGCTCCCTCTGCTGGGGCGTCGCCAAGTGGTAAGGCAGCGGTTTTTGGTACCGCCATCCCTAGGTTCGAATCCTAGCGCCCCAGCCAGGGAGCCCCGGTCTCCGGATCGGTCGTCACGACGCCTCTGAATAGAGGCCTCCTCTTCGGGACTTGGCTCTCAAGAATCTTCAAAGAGACTCGAACTGAGTTCACGGTAAGCGCGCTGTTAAGCCGTTTCCGCGAGCGCGTCTCTGGTAACGCGCCGGAAATGGAATTTCGTGGACATGGCCGAATTCGAGAGAATGGTTTGTCCACTGCGCCTTTTCCGTCTGCTACCAGGCGCGGTCGATGGACCAGCGGGCCTCCTTGCTCAGGCGGTCAGGGCGAGCCGACAATTCCCACATTGTTGGGGCTTAGACCACGTAAACCGGCGCGAAGCCGCCGCCGGGCGTGCGAAAATTAGTCGTCTGACCCTGATAGAGCCGCGCCGCCGCTAGCAGGAGTTCACCGTCGTAGGTGTAAAGGCGAACATCGAGTTTGCGCGATTGCTCCGCTCCGTCGATCCGGATGGCTCGCTCGCTAGCCGGAGCAAGATCTTGGGCGATAAAATCACCCGCCAGGATTTCGGCCCAGACTCGCTTCGTGATCTTGTCGCCGCGATAGACCGCCTTGCCGCCATGTCCGCTCGCCGGCTTGAAGAAGAGGCGCTTGCGATCCTCCCACAGGCGCGCACTCGCGTCGGCAGTTACGCGGACGGTTCGGGGGACACTTGAGAGTCGTGCAACGCTCTCGGACGGCAAGCCGATCTCTTGCATCCGACGTGCATCGGAGAGCAGCACGAAATTGCGCTTGTCCGCGAACAATGCGTGGTTTCTTGGGTTGGGCGTGAGAACGACGGCCCCATCGAGGTATGCGGCACGCAGCGCGGTATGCTCCGGTTGCTGCAGGGAGAAATCGACAAGGCGATTGTAGACAAGATCGATCGCGCGGCCGCCGGCCGTCAGCCGCCCGCTCTCATAGGCGAGAGATGCACCGTCGGCGACGAGAGCCTGAAAGCCGCCTTTTTCCAGGAGGCGTTGGGCGATGACAAACTCCGGATAGAGGTATTGCTCGGTTGGATGATCATCGACAATCGCGATTGTCTTGGGATGACCTGGCCGCCCCTGAGCGCTCCATTCGCGCTTGAACATGCTGAGGACTTTGGCTTCAAAATCCTCGGCAGGCGGTTTGGCGAGTGCGGCTTCCACTTCAGTGCAACAAGCGCGTTGCGCCCTGGCCAGCATGGCATTCAGAAACGCCCCGCCGGCGTTCGTGTTGACTTCAATGAGTCTTGGAGCGCCGGTCCCGAGATGAAAATCATAGCCCATGAAGACGCCGTGTGGCCCGAAGTCACGACGCGCGATCTCAGGCGCCCACTCCAGGACGGCGTTGCGATAAAGCGGCAGGCGCGTCGCCGTTTCTATCGCATTGACGACGCCCATCATCTCGGCCGCGTCCGCGGCGGAGACAAAGACCGGAGCATGGGAGAAAAGGTGAGGGCGCGTCTCTACGTACTTGCTGGAAAAACTTGGGTCATTGGTTTCGCGAGCGATGGCTTCAAGGAGCGCAGCCCGGTCGAGCGTAATACAGAAGCAGGCTTGATTGAGCGACTGGGAGAGAGAACCGGACTCATCTGTCATTCGACTTGCCCGTCCCCAATCCGCGTCAAGGCGGATCTTTGCGCCTGCCGTTTCGAGCGCGGTTCAGTCCGGTTCAGCCTCCTCGGCGGAGCGGAGCAGCTCCTTGCGCACGATCTCATCGAACTTGCTCTGTTGAGCCGGGGTGAGAGCGGCGCGCATCTCGAACACATGCAGTATTGTCGCATGTTGCAGTTCGCCCATCGCCATGTGGAAACGGTCGACAGATCGGCGGACGCGATCCGTATATGCCTTATCCTCAGAAACAGTTGCAGCGATTTCGCGTGTGGCCGTGCGCATGTCCGCTTCGAGAGACGCTTTGCTGGCGGCGAATCGGACTTCGATTTCTTCAATTTGGCGTTCCTGATCCGCGCTGAGATCGAGTTCGTGGTGGACTGCGGCGTCGAGTGAGGTGTGGCCTGGCTCGTGGCCGTCGGCAAGAAAGGCAAGGCTTGTGTAGACGCCGAGCGCGCCAGCCGCGAACGCAATCGCCGCGGTGAGAAGCGCCGTACGCCAAACCTTTAGCATTAGATCAATCGCTCAGGACTGTTGACGGGGCCAGCGGCGCGTGAATGGCGAAGATCTCGGGCTCGGGCGCTGTCCGGGCCGCGGCGGCTGCCGCAGCCCCCGCGCCGGACGCAAGCATGGCGACCGTGGCGCACATTGCCACCGCTACTCTGTTGGATAGCGGCTGGAGACCCGCGCGAGCGTCCACCCTCGACCAAACCGCACTTTCCAGCGCGCTCAGATCATGGTCGATCTCGGTCCAGCCGAGGGCCGCGAGACGGTGATCGAGGTCTTTCACGAGACTTCCTTTCGGCGATCCCAGATTCGGCGATCCCAAACAGCAATACGCGCCGTTGCCGCCTGTCCCCTGATTATTGCTTACATCGAAGGAAAGGGGAGGAACAAGTCCGTGCAGAAGCCTGTTCATCTCAGGCGAACCGTCTCGACCGCAATTGACTGGCGTCAAATCGAACCTCTGGGGCCGGCTTAAGGATACCGGGTCGCTATCGAATGGGGTTAGGAATGCGTTCGACACAGACCATCGGCCCGGCTGCGCGGCCTTTAGCTTTGCCTTTGCGGCGGGTCGTGCAGGAAGGCGGCGCCGACGATCTGGCGAGGCGCGCGGTCATGGGCGACAAGCGGGCGTTCTCAGCCCTTATGACGGCGCACAAGGAGGGGCTTTATCGCTTTGTGCGACGCCGCACTCCGGACGCCGAGGAAGCTTTCGACATCGTTCAGGAGGCCTTCGTGTCGGCCTGGGGCGCGATCGGCCGCTTCGACCCGGAGCGGTCGTTTGGCGCCTGGCTGCGGTCGATCGCCGTCAACAAGTGCCGAGATCGCGCACGCCGTGCGGCCGTCCGGCATTGGCTTTCGGGATCGTGTCCGGCCGGCGCTGCCGAGCAGGTTCGCGATCAGAATCCTTCGCCAGAGGAGAACTTGATCGCCTGTGACAATCTCGCGGAACTTTCACGTGCACTGGCGACGCTCCCGAGCCACCTGCGGGATGCTTTGACGCTGACCGCGGTTGATGGAATGTCCCAGGCAGCTGCGAGCGCGGTGCTCGGCTGCTCCGTGAAATCCATCGAGTATCGGGTTCATCGCGCCCGCGAAATCGTGGCGCGCGAAATTGGCTGGGATCCGCGCACCTGACATCCTCGCGGTTGCACGTCGTACTCGTGAAAGGAGGTCTTCGAGCGCCACGGCCGTCGCCGGGTGCGCGAGCGTGATTCATGATGGCGGACGGCGATAGCCTTGTCGTCAATTGCAGTTTGCCGAACACCAGACTCACGGTGTTCGATGCGCCCGCCTCCTGCCGAACATTGCGACTGGCGTGGGACGCACCCGTCTGGGTTTCCTCGGATTGACCTTAGACAGGTCCCGCAATTTGGCGTGTGCAAATGCTTTCCAGCGAAACCTCCTGACCGTGATTGAGACGAATTTCACTGACAAAAGCTTGTTGTCGCGCGCCATGTCGGGGAACCCATGGCGCCAGGCTTACCGGGAGGAAAATGGGTGCCCGGCCAGGGGTTGGCTTGGGTTCCGCGTAAGTGAACTGAGCATGCTGTGTCGCCACCAGGGAGCGGCATCAACTTGGCGCGCGAGAATGGACACAGGAGGTTACTTCTTTTGACGCCCAGTTCGCGCGATTCCTGGCAGAACGGCTTTGGCGTAGTCCGTCACACCGAAGAGACAATCTCGCGCGCGGAAAACCTGGCCTCGCAAACCTGGCAATCCGGTGCGCTCCGCGATGCGGAAGCGGCCCGCGCAGTGTTCGCTGCGTCGGACCGGCTGGCAAACGCCGCAATGTGGGTCGTCGCGCATATGACGTATGCGTCGCGCGTGGACCTGAGCGGCGCGGAGCTGCCAGCTTCGGCTTTCAAACAGCAGCCGGAAGGCCACACCGGGGGCTCGCTCAACACAGTGATCGCCTATGTCGGCTATTTGGCCGCCAATGCCCTAAGCGGCCATACCCGCGCATGGACATTGGGGCAGGGCCATTGCGTTGCGGCGATCGAGGCGGTGAATGCGCTCATCGGCGATGTCTCTTCCGGGCAGGCCGGACGCTATGATCGTACAGAGGCAGGCCTCTCGCGGCTCGTTGCGGATTTCTACTCCTACGCAATCACAATCGATGGGCGTCCGGCAGCGCCGTTGGGGAGCCATGTCGGAGCGCATACCGCCGGCGGGATTTCCGAAGGCGGTTATCTAGGCTTCACCGAGGTCCAGTACGTCCACATGCCGCTGCTGGGCGAGCGCCTGGTGGCGTTTTTGAGCGACGGCGCTTTCGAGGAGCAGCGCGGGTCGGACTGGTCGCCTCGTTGGTGGCGCGCCGAGGATTCCGGTCTTGTCGTACCGGTGATGATTCTCAACGGGCGACGGATCGAACAGCGAACCGAGATCGGCCAGGAGGGCGGGGCCGATTGGCTGGCGGCGCATCTCCGCCTGAGCGGGTTCGATCCCATTGTCATCGACGGCCATGATCCAGTCGCCTACGCTTGGGCCATCCTTGAGGCGGAGGCGCGTCTGGAGCGCTTCGCGGCATCTGGCCGCGCCTACCCGGCGTCGCTGCCTTATGTGATTGCGCTCTGCACCAAGGGCTTTGGCTTTCCGGGCGCGGGAACCAATCGGGCGCACAACCTGCCGCTCCCCGGCAACCCGCACGTCGATGAAGCGACGCGACACGAGTTCAATGAGGGCGCGCGCGCGCTGTTCGTGCCCTCCGACCAACTGGCGGCGGCGGTGCAGGCCTTCGCTCTGCACGAAGACCAGCGCCGGCCGCGCGAAAGCCGGCATGCGCTCGCGACGCGGTCTGTCGCACTTCCAAGGCTGCCGGCGCCGACCTGGGCCGATCCGCTGCAAGACGAGCAGCGGTGCGCAATGGACGCGATCGACGAGCATTTTGTCGCCATCCTCCGCGCCAATCCGCACCTGCGTCCTCGTGTGGGCAACCCAGACGAACTCCGCAGCAATCATATGGGTCATACGCTGGAGCTCCTGCGCCACCGCGTGAATGCGCCGGAAGCGGGCGCAGCGGAGGCAGTGGACGGCGCGATCATCACGGCGCTGAACGAAGAGGCGGTGATCGGTGCAGCGCTGGGGAACAAAGGCGGGATCAATCTCGCCGTCAGCTACGAAGCGTTCGCGATGAAAATGCTCGGCGCGCTGCGCCAGGAAATCGTCTTTGCGCGGCGCCAGCGGGAAATCGGCCAGCCGCCCGGTTGGCTGGGCGTTCCGCTTATCGCGACCTCCCACACCTGGGAGAATTCCAAGAACGAGCAATCGCACCAGGATCCGACCCTGCCCGAGGCCTTGCTCGGAGAAATGTCGGACACGGCGCGCGTCTTCTTTCCGATCGACGCCAACAGCGCGGTTGCGGCGCTGCGCGCCGTCTATCGATCGCATGGCGAGATCGCTTGTCTCGTGACGCCCAAACGCGTCGCGCCGCACGTGCTGTCGAGCGATCAAGCAGAGCAGGGAATAGCCGAGGGCGCCGCTCAGGTCGCCGGCGATGCAAGCAACGCCGAAGTGCAGATCGTGGCGATCGGCGCCTACCAGACACAGGAAGCGCTGGCGGCCCATCGCCGGCTCAAGGAGCGCGGCCGCAAAGCGTGCGTCACCGTCATTCTGGAACCCGGACGTTTCCGTGAGGCGCGTGACGACATCGAACGTCGCTTCGCGGCAAATGAAGAAGCGCGGGAAGCGCTCTTTCCCACCGACATGCCACGCGTGATCCTCAGCCACATGCGGCCGGAGCCGACGCTGGGCGTCCTTCGCCGGCTTGACGGCGGACCGTCTCGCACGCGGGCGCTCGGCTACATCAATCGAGGCGGAACGCTGAATGTGTTCGGCATGCTGTTCGCCAATCGCTGCACCTGGGCGCATACGCTCGGTGTGATCGCAGGTCTCCTGAAAACAGAGCGCTCCGAGTTTCTGTCTCAGGAAGAGTGTCTCGCCGTGGACGGCCGCGGCGATCCTTACCTCCTCAAACGCGCCTGATGGGCCGGCCAATGAAGGGAACGCCATGAGCATGAACCTCACCAGCCTCGGCGGCGCAGGAACTGTCACCGGCTCCAGACATCTGCTTGAGATCGATGGAGCAAAGCTGCTGGTGGACTGCGGCCTGTTCCAGGGCTTGAAAGTGCTGCGGGAGCGGAATTGGGCGCCGTTTCCCATCGATCCGAAGACGATCGACGCTGTCGTTCTGACACACGCGCATCTCGATCACAGCGGCTATCTGCCCAAATTTGTCCGCGAAGGTTTTCACGGTCCGATCTACTGTTCCTCGGCGACGGCCGATCTGTGCGAAATCCTGCTCAAGGACAGCGCACATATCGCCGAGAAGGATGCTGAGTACGCCAACCGCAAGGGCGCCACCAAGCACAAGCCCGCTCTCCCGCTTTATACTATGCCCGACGCCGAGCGCGCGCTGAAGCAGTTGCGCCCGATCGAATTCAGCACGGAGACAAGCCTGCCTGGTGGGGCCGTGGTGAAACTGCGGCGCGCAGGGCATATTCTCGGCGCGGCTACCGCCGAGATCCGTGCGCAAGACCGCATCGTCGTGTTTTCTGGCGACCTCGGGCGCTATGACGATCCCTTCATGCCCGATCCGGCGTCCATTGCCGAAGCAGATTACGTCTTGGTTGAATCCACCTATGGCGACCGCACGCACGCCAAGATCGACCCGATGGAGGCGCTCGGCGACGTCATCGAGCGTACGGTGCGGCGAGGCGGAACGGTCGTCATTCCGGCATTCGCGGTCGGGCGCGCGCAACTTCTGCTCTACCATCTCTGGATGCTGAAGCAGGCGGGCCGCCTGCAACTGGTCCCGATCTTTCTCGACAGCCCGATGGCGATCGACGCAACCGAACTCTTGTGCCGCCATCTCGACGATCATCGGCTTTCATCGAAAGTCTGCAAGGAGTCGTGTGAAATCGCGACCTATGTAAGGGACGTGGAGGCGTCCAAGGCCGTAACCGCCAATCCGATGCCGAAGGTGATCATCGCGGCGAGCGGTATGGCCACCGGAGGCCGGGTGCTGCACCACATTCGGGCCTTGGGCTCGGAAGCAAAGAACACGATCCTGTTTTCAGGCTATCAGGCGATTGGGACACGCGGCGCCAAAATCCTGGACGGGGCAGGGGAGACAAGGATCTTTGGCCAGTGGATTCCGATACGCGCCGAGATCGCCAGTCTGCCAATGTTGTCCGCGCATGCGGATTCCGATGAAATCCTTCGCTGGCTGGGTGGTTTTGCCAAACCGCCCCGGCGCACCTTCATCGTCCATGGCGAACCCAGCGCGTCTGAAGCCCTCCGCGTCAGGATCGACCGAGACCTTGGCTGGGATAGCGCTGTGGTCGATCCTTCGCGGCGCTACGCGTTGGCATGATCATGGCGAGCGGGCTCAGGCACACAGCCACACACGCGCCGTCGCTGAAGGCGAAGCGGCTCGGGGTTCTCACGCAGGACGAGGCGATCGTGCTGATGCGCACGGACTGCCACGTTTGCCGTTCGGAAGGCCTGGCGTCGCGGTCCCGCGTCCTGCTCAGCGCAGGCGAGCGCGATGTGATCGCCACACTCTATCAAGTGGACAATGACTGGCTGGCCGAGGACGAGGCAGGACTGTCGGAGGCGGCCTGGAACCGGCTTCAGGTTGCGGACCGCGATTCGATCCTGGCGCGCCACGCGCCGACGGTTGAATCCCTTGCCGACGTGCGGCGGCGCATCTACGGCGGGCGATTGGACGAACGTGCGTTTCGGTCGATCATCGGCGACATCGCGGGCGGCCGTTACGCGGACATCCATCTCGCGACCTTCATCGCGGCCTGCTCTGCGTTTCCGCTCGACCTTGGCGAGATGACGCATCTCACGCGCGCCATGGCCGAGGCGGGTGATCGCCTCTCGTGGGCGGCGCCTTTGGTGATCGACAAGCATTGTGTTGGCGGCCTGCCAGGCAACCGCACGACACCGATCGTCGTGGCGATCGTTGCGAGCCTGGGCCTCATCATGCCGAAGACCTCCTCGCGCGCGATAACCTCGCCCTCCGGGACGGCGGATACGATGGAGACCTTGGCGCCGGTCGATCTCGATTTGGCGCGCATGCGGCGCGTGGTCGAGACCGAAGGCGCCTGCATCGCCTGGGGCGGCGCGGTGCGCTTGAGCCCGGCTGACGATGTGCTGATCCGCATCGAGCGCGCGCTCGACATCGATACAGAGGGGCAGTTGATCGCCTCGGTCTTGTCTAAGAAAATTGCGGCGGGCTCGACCCATGTCGTGCTGGACCTGCCGGTGGGGCCTACAGCCAAGGTCCGCACCAAAGAGGCGGCGAAGTCGCTGAGCGAACATCTGGTTGCGGTCGCTGGCGCGTTCGGTCTCAGCGCGCGCTGCGTGCTAACGGACGGATCGCAACCCGTCGGTCGGGGGATCGGACCCGCGCTCGAAGCCCATGACGTGCTCGCCGTATTGCAGAACGTACCAGGAGCGCCGCGCGACTTGCGCGAGCGGGCAGTGCTCATCGCAGGCGCGGCCTTGGAGTTATCGGGAAGCGCGCCGCGCGGCGGCGGCGAGGCGATGGCTGCGGCGGCGCTCGACGACGGGCGGGCTTGGGCCAAATTTCAGCGTATCTGCGAGGCGCAGGGCGGTATGCGCACGCCGCCGCGCGCTTCGCTGACGCGTGCATGGACGGCCCAGCGCTCAGGCAGCCTGTCTCACATCAACAACCGCAAGATATCGCGCCTTGCGAAATTGGCCGGCGCGCCGGACCAAAAGGCAGCCGGCGTGGAGATGCATGTTCGGGTCGGCGAGGACATTGTACCGGGCCAGGCTTTGCTCACCATCCATGCCGAAGCGCAGGGAGAACTGGACTACGCTCTGGAATACGCCGCGTCGAACGCGGACATGTTCGGAATCGGGGTTTGAGCCGATGCGCCTGCTGCTGCCAATGCCGGGAAACGAGACCATGGCCGCCGCGCTTGCGATGCGCACGCCGGCGGAGCTTGGCTCGCTGGAGACCCGGCGCTTTCCTGACCGGGAATCCTATGTCCGCATCGTCAGCGACGTCGGCGGCAGGGAAGTGGATCTGGTGTGCACGCTGGCGCGGCCGGACGAACAATTCCTGAGTCTTGTCTTTGCTGCGAATACGGCGCGCGACCTGGGCGCCAAGAGCGTGAGACTTATTGCGCCGTATCTCGCCTATATGCGCCAGGACAAGAGGTTCAAGGATGGCGAGGCGATCTCGTCGGTTCATTTTGCACGGCTGCTGTCGGAGACCTTCGACGGCTTGGTCACGATCGATCCTCATCTGCATCGCCGCCGCGACCTCGGTGAGATTTTTACCATTCCGACGCGAGTCGAGCACGCGGCGCCCCTGCTCGCCGACTGGATCAAGGACAATGTCGAACTGCCCCTGGTGATCGGACCCGACGCCGAGAGCGAACAATGGGTATCGGCCGTGGCCCAGCAGGCCAACGCGCCGCATATCGTCCTGACCAAGCAGCGCTTCGGCGATCGCCAGGTGGAAATTGCAATGCCCGACATGGCGCGGTGGCGCGGACGGCGTCCTGTGCTCATCGACGACATCATCTCTTCTGGCAGAACCATGATCGAGGCTGCGCGTCAGCTTCGAGATCAGGGCCTGACGAAGCCCTTCTGTCTGGCAGTGCACCCTATGTTCGCGGAGGAGTCCTACGCTGAGCTTCTGGCCCTGTCGGAGCGCGTCGTCTCGACAGACACCGTCCCCCACGTCTCCAATGCGGTGAGCGTCGTCGGGCTGCTGGCCTAAAGCTGATACCCGGTCGTGGGCGGCGCTTCTTGATCCAGGACGTACCCCGGACTCAAGCGGGAAATCGCAGAGGTCGGCTCTCCATCCATCAGGGGCGTTGCTGCGCGCTGCGTATTCTCATGAGCGAGAGCAACAATGAACCATCCCGAGGGGGCGGCCGGACGAGGGCAGTGAGCCACCTGCATGCCAAGGAGGCGATCGTCCAGATGCGGGCGCCGGGACCATTCTTCTAGCAAAGGGTCGCGAGCTTTTCGCTGCCGTGGACAAGGTTGAAAGAGGACATCATGGCTGACTTCCAACAGGCCCAGACTCGCCCAGGGGCTCGTGCTGGCGACATGTCCGTGGACGCTGGCCTCCGCAGCTTCATGCTGGGCGTCTACAATAAACTTATGATCGGCATCGCGCTCGCCGGCGCGCTGGCCTATGTCGCGGGCACGGTCGAGCCCGTGACGCAGCTGGTGTTCGGCACGCCGCTCTTCTATGTCGTCCAGTGGGGTCCGATCGTCCTGTTGCTCGGCTCGATGTTCTTCATGAAGAACCCGTCGCCGCTGGCGACCGGCATCCTCTACTGGTCCATCGTCACCATGCTGGGCCTCGGCCTCGGCATCTGGGTGGTGATGGCGGAAGGCGCGACTGGACTCTCCACACGCGGCGGCATCGGCCTGACGACGAGCTATGTGACGATCGCCAAGGCGTTCCTGATCACATCCTCGGCTTTCGGCGCGCTTTCGCTGTGGGGCTACACCACCAAGCACAACCTCAGCGGCATCGGCTCGTTCGCCGTAATGGCGCTGTGGGGCGTCGTGGCGCTGTCGCTGCTCAACCTTATCCTGCCGCCTTCGTCCACCTTCGAGTGGATCATCATGGGCGCGGTGTTTGTTCTTTCGGCGGCGCTGATCGCGGTCGAGACACAGCAGCTGAAGCAGGGTTATTACGAGTTCGGTGGCGACACCCGCAGCCTTGCGGTCCTCACCAACTGGGGCGCGCTCAACTTCTTCATCTCGTTCGTCAACATGTTCCGCATCGTGCTCATGGTCCTGTCCTCCTCGCGCAGATAGTCGAGACCCGCGCAAGAAATGGGAAGCCCTGGCCGAAAGGCCGGTGCTTTTCGTTGTGCGGCGAGCGTGAACGCTAGCTTGGTGTTGCAAGTCCTCCACCCTGCCTAAGGGCGGCCACACGTGCGCCCGCCCGCAACCACGAACCTCGCGTTCATTGGCCAGTCCTGCGAGACTCCGTATGCTGTTGTTTTCAGAGTCGAATACTCAGTGAGGTCCGCTCAGATGGCGGTCTACGGGCTGCCTGTCTCGATCGACATCCATCTCCACGTACAAGGGCCAGCACGATCCGATGGCCCTGCTGGAGGCAGTCAAGACACTTCTGAGCTGACCCGTCCTGGCGGTGAGCGGTTCTCGCGCGGGGCCTGGTTCGCGTGATAGCTGCCAAAACGAGAGAATAGGGTCCGGGGCAATTCGCTTGGCGTGCGTATTGGTGGGAGAGGGGAAACTAAAAGGTGTGTCGCCGACGGCGCTTTATTCCCCAATTGCAGGAGATCGCACATGAACGTCTCGAAACTGACGGCAATTGGTGTCGCCGCCGCCGCCGCCCTCGCCGCCGCGGGCTGCTCCTACGCGCCGCCACCCTCGTCGGATATGAAGACGCCCGCAACAGGCGGGGGAATGATGGGTTCGTGCATGTCCATGTCGCGCAACGACATGATGAAGAACCAGGGATGCGCTGACATGATGAAGAAGATGAACATGTCGGAGGCCGACATGTCCAAGATGATGTCGTGCATGAAGATGCCGCAGGAGGACATGATGAAGGATCAGGCCTGCGCGGCAATGATGGAGAAGCATTCCGCCATGATGAAGATGGATACGTCGCACTGATCTGCGCTGTGTCCAGTGTTCCTGATCCCGAGCTGCACGGCGCAATCGAATGTGGGCTCAAAGTTTTGGATACCGGTAGCTGGCGCCGTCGAACGCAGGCATTCCCAGAGACCAATCGTTCGACGGTGATTGGCTCGCCCTCCTCGGCGCTGAAAGGTGACTCATGCGTGGCGAATGGCTGGTCATTTGCGCCTTGCTCGCCGCATCCTGCTCCCGAAGCGACGGTGGCGGTCAGTTCGACACAACGCTTTCGACGCAACAGGTGATGAAGCACGTCATCGACCCGGCCGCTATCGCTTTGTGGGGGCGCGCCGGGACCATGGAAACAGAGAACGGAACAGTCTATCTCACTCCGGAAACGGAAGAAGACTGGGCGGCGGCAGAACGCGAGGCCGCCATCGTTGCGGAAGGCGGCAATCTCCTGCTGCTACCGGGTCGCGGACTGAAGTTGGCAGCGTCCGACAATGACTGGGCGAGGTATGCGCGTGATCTTACTCGCGCGGCGCTTGCGGTAAAGGCGGCTACAGTCAAGCGCGACGCCGACAGGATGTTCAAGGCGGGCGCGGACTTGTATCAAGTCTGCACGGACTGCCACGAGAAGTACTATGGCCCCTTTTTGAAACCAGACGGCACGTTTGTCCCACCGAAATGATCGGCAGGACGCCGTCCGCATCGGCCAGCAGGGGGTTGATGTCGAGATCTTCGACCTCGGGAAAATCGACGACCAGGTCCGAGAGCGCCACCAGGGCGGCCGTGATCGAGTGGAGACGGGCAGGCGCGCGATCACGATACCCAGACAGCAGACGAAAGACACGCGTACGTCGTATCTGGATGACCCTTTCCCCTTGCGCTCGATGAGCTCGACTTCGCTTGCAGCGTCCGGTCAGGTCGAAATAACGAGGCCGCGCATCCGGATCGCGGTTCACATGTCCGACGTCACCACTGCCGTCGGAACAGAAACCAACTAAGAGCAAACAACGGGACGCCGATTGCGGCCAGCGCGGCTGCGTGAGGCCAAAGCTCGTCCATGCCCGCGCCCTTCAGGAAAAGCCCCGTGA
This sequence comes from Hyphomonadaceae bacterium, assembly GCA_030697555.1. Taxonomy (GTDB): domain Bacteria; phylum Pseudomonadota; class Alphaproteobacteria; order Caulobacterales; family Hyphomonadaceae; genus UBA7672. Next base: position 124,300 of record JAUYPV010000017.1, on the reverse strand, counting down.
CGATCGCAATACCGTGGCGAAGCGGGCTCGCCTCAGCCCCGATCTGCAGCCATTGGGGCATGCTCTCGATGGGCGTGACGCTGCCGGAGAGAAAAAGCAGCGGGAAAAGACCGAAGAAGCTCGTCAGCAGCGCCTGCTGAAGCGTGCTGGTGACCGTCGCCACGAACACCCCGATCGAGACGGCGCTCAGAAGGAACACCAGATTGAGCGCGAGAAAGGTCACTACGCTGCCACTGACCGGCACGTTCAGCACTCGAGCCACCAGGAGCGAGGGAAGCATCGCCCCGGTGCTGATGATGACAGGCGGCAGGATCTTGCCGATGAACATCTCGTGGGCCCGGATGGGTGTGACGCGGATCTGCTCCAGGGTGCCGTTCTGCTTTTCGCGGACCATGCCGGCCGCCGGCAATATGACGGCCAGCATGAAGCCGGCCTGGGCGATCATGGCGAGCGCGATGAAATTCGTATTGGTGAGGCTTGGGTTGTACCAGACGCGCACCGCCGGCTGCACGCCGGCGCGCATCGGCATCGAGCCCATGCTCCGCTCACCGGCAAAGCGGGAGGTCATCTCGATAATGTAGGCGCGCGCGCGCGAGGCCACGTCGGCGTTCGAGCCGTCGACCACAACGCCGACAGAGGTCTGACGGCCGGCCGCGACCCGGGCGCCGAAGTCGGGCGGGATCTCGACCACTGCGTCGAGGACCCCCTTGCGCAGTCCGGCCTCCGCTTCGCGTTCGGAGGCAAAGGCGCCCGACTGGATGAAGGTGTCCGCCGATATCAGCTCCCGGGTGAAGGCGCGGCTGATCTCGGTGCGATCGTTGTCGATCAAGCCAAGCTTCAGGTTCTTGACGTCCATGCCCACCGCCATGGTGCACATGGCGACCTCAGCCGTGGTCAGCCAGAAGATCAGGAACAGCATCACAGGGTCGCGCAGCATCTGCGAGAACTCCTTGCCGACCAGTCCAGCGATGCGCCCCAGCATGGTCAGGCGATCCGTTTCTTCAGGAGCAAGGTGGCGAGGATCAGGACGACCGCTGTGTAGACCACCAGCACGGCGACGTTGGTCCACAGCTCAGGGAGGCCGGCGCCGCGCATCACGATCCCGCGCGAGATGTTCACGAAATACATCGTCGGAATCCGCGCCGAGTAGCCCTGAAAGAACGTCGGCATGGTGAAGATGGGATAGATGAACCCTGAAAACAGGAACGAGGGCATCAGCGTCAGGATCAGGGTCACCAGCATGGCCGCGACCTGGGTGCGCACGAGGGTCGAGACCAACAGGCCGATCGAGACCGTGGTGAGGACGTAGATCAGCCCGAGCGCTATCAGGAGCGCCAGGCTGCCGTGCATCGGGACCTGGAATAGCAGGAAGCCGCCGGCCAGCACGATCAGCAGCTGGAGGAAGGCGATAGCCGCATACGGCAACAGCTTGGCAATGACGAACTCGGCTTTGGTCAGCGGCGAGGCGTAGATCTGGGCGATGGTGCCGAGTTCCTTTTCGCGCGTCACGGCGAGGGCCGTCAGAAGCGGTGGGAAGGCCATCAGGATCACGGCGAACAGGCCTGGCACGATGAAATCGCGGCTTCGGAGCTGGGGGTTGTACCAGACTCGCACCTGCGGCTGGATCGGCAGATCGAGTGTTCCCTTTGGAAAAGCGTGCATGATCGCACGGCCATAGGCCGAGACGATGGCTGCCGTGCTGGCGTAGGTTCCGTCCACCAAGAACTGGACAGGGGCGGTCTCGCCCTGGGTCAACCGGCGACCGAAGTTAGGCGGAATGACCAGGACCGCTCGGGCCTTGCCTTGCATCAGGGCATGCTCGGCTACACGCTCGTCCTCCGGCGCGTCGGCAAGACGGAAATAGCCGGTGTTGAGAAATTGCGCCGACAGCGCGCGGCTGGCCGCGCTCTTGTCGTGGTCAACGATGACCAGGGGCGCATCCTTCACGTCGAACGACAGCGCGACCCCGAACAGGAACAACATCATCAGCGGCATGAAGAGAGCGATCCAGACCGTGATCGGATCGCGGATGATCTCCAGAACCTCTTTGCGTGCGAAGGCGAACATGCGAGCAGGCTTCATGCCGCCCTCGTCAGTTTTTTTCGTTCGCGATCAATGAAGCCCATGAACACGTCTTCGACGCGCGCGCCCTTGAGTCCCAGTTCCGCTTCCAGCATAGCCAGCGAACCCAATGCGATCATGCGGCCATCCATCATCAGGCCCAGCCGATCGCAATAGGTGGCTTCTTCGAGATAGTGGGTGGAGACGATCACCGCCACGCCCTCCGCGGCCAACGTCGATATGAGCCGCCAGAACCGGAATCGCGAAAGCGGGTCGACACCCGACGTGGGCTCGTCGAGAAACAGCACGCGCGGCCGGTGAACGATGGCGCAGGCCAGCGCGAGACGCTGTCTGAGGGCGCTGGAGAGGTTGCGGACCAGGCCCTCCTCTCCAAGGTGGAATCCGGCGCGCTCGCAGGCCCAGGCGATGCGCGACGTCACCTCGGCGGGCGCCACCCCGTAGGCGCGCGTAAAGAAACTCAAGTTTTCCTGCGACGTCAGGTCAGTGAACAGTGAGAACTTCTGTGAGACGTAGCCGATAGTCGCCCGCACCTGGTCGCTCTGGCGGGCGACGTCGAAGCCGGCGACTTGTGCGCGCCCCTCGGTCGGCGAGAGCAGTCCGCAGAGAATCCGGATGAGCGTCGTTTTGCCCGCGCCATTGGGTCCCAAGAGCCCTAGGACTTCCCCGGCCTTGATCTCGAGACTGACGTCGTCGACCGCGACGAAGTCGCCGAACCTCTGGGTGATTGCCTGCGCCGCTACGAGGATTTCCGAAGATGGCGCCCGGTTCTGCGAAGCAGCGGATGGAGACGACGAACGCCCAAGCGGGGCCGAGGCGACGGTAAAAACATCCTCCATGGTGGGCTCGGCGATCTCGGCCGTCTTGGCTGCCGGAAAATGCGGCTGCGCGGCCTCCGAGAGCTGCACCCTGTATTCGCCGAGCGTCCGCTTCTGGAAGCTGAGCACCGCGGCGGAGTCCGTCAGCTGGTTTTCCAGCGCTGTGGGGTCGGCGGTCGTGACGCGATAGACCCGCTGGCGAGCCGATGTGCGAAGCTCGGCGGGAGACCCAATCGCCAGGGGCCGGCCATCTCGCAACAGGAGCACCCGGTCGCTGCCGTCAGCCTCATCCATGTAGGAGGTGGCGAAAATGATGGAGCGTCCTGCCGCCTTGGCGCCTTCCAGCATGCGCCAGAGTTCGCGCCGTGATAGCGGATCGACGCCCAGGCTCGGTTCATCCAGGATCAACAGGGGCGGTTCGTGAATGAGGTTGGCGCAAAGGGCGAGTTTCTTGCGCATGCCGCCAGAGAGCGCGCCTTCCCGCCGGGCTTCAAATCGCTCCAAACCCGCCATGTTCAGCAGCTGTGTCTTGCGCGCGGCGAAGGCCGCCTTGGGCACGTCGCGAATGCCGGCGGCGAAGGAGATGTTCTCTGCGACGGTGAGCTGGTCATAGAGTGAGAAGCCCTGCGACATGTAACCGACCTTGGCCTGGACGCGGTCCGCGCGTCGGCGCACATCCTCGCCCAGCACCCGGCATGCCCCAAAGCTCGGGCGCAGGATTCCAGCTAGAATTTGTAGCAAGGTGGTCTTCCCCGCCCCGTCCGGGCCGACGACCCCGAAGACCTCGCCTTGCCGGACGCCGATGCTCACGCCCTCCAAGACGGTTCGCGCGCCGAAACGGCGGCCCAGTCCTTCCGCTTCAATGACCAGGGGGAGCGGCACGCGTCTACTCTGGAACCTGAAGCCGGTCCGGCCAGGCCGATTTTTCATCCCAAAGGATCCACGCATCCGCTGGCATCCCAGGCTTGAGCAGGCCCTCGGGATTGGACGCTTCCAGCGTGACGCCGAAGACAGTGCGGCTGCGCTCGTCCTCCATATGGACATCGCGCGGTGTGAACTGCGCCTGGGCGTCCACTCGCGCAAGACGGGCCGGGAAGTCGCGGCCAGGGAAGGCGTCGACACGGATGCGCGCCGGAGCGCCCAGCCGAACCTTGCCGAGATCGCGCTCGCTGATGAAGACCTTGAGCTTTGCGATTGAAAGGTCCGCCATGATCGCCACCGCCTGACCCGGCGCAACGACTTCTCCGGGCTGGGCGAGCCGTTGCAGAATGGCGCCCGAGATTGGCGCGTAAATCTGCGTCTTGCCGATGCGCGACTGTGCGAGCGCCAGGCTTCTCGATGCGACTTCCGCCTGCGCCCGCGCCTCGGCCTGCTGTTCCTGCAGCGTGCGCACCTGATTGAGCGCCGTCTGGTTGGCGTTGCGCTGGAGATCCGCCTCCCGGACTGAGACCGCACCCTGCGTTTCCAAACTCTCAAACCGTCGCAGATCCGTCTTCGCGGTCTCCGCGTGATGTTTGGCGACATCGATTTGAGGCGCGAGTTTGGACGCGGCCCGCTGTGCCGCGGTTCGCTGCGCGGCCGCCTGTTCGGCCTGAAGGGTGTAGTCACCCTCATCGATCCGGGCCACAAGCGCGCCTTTTTCGATTGACGCACCCTCGACCGCGTTCACTTCCAGCAGCCTGCCGGCAACCTCGACGCCAATGCGGACTTCGTCGGCCTCAATGCGGCCGCTGCCATAGATGACCTGTTGCGGCACCGGCTGTGGACGCAGGCTCCAGTAGGCGAACATTGAGGCGACAACGATGGCGACCAGGCCGATGGCGACCATCGCAACGACCGATTTGGGCGATACTTTCATTGTGCTTGCTTCGCCGGAGGTTTGGCGACCCTCGAGACCCCTCGGCCGAAGCGCGGCACGAAACCCGGCGTGCGAGATGCGTAGGCGCGCCATTGCTCGCCGAATTGAGCCGTGGCCTCGCGCTCTTCGCTCTTGGCGAGCCGGAGATACATATAGACCAGGATCGGGAACATGACCGCCGTCAGGATCGTCGGCCACTGCACGAGGAAGCCGGTCATCACCAGGATGAACGCGACGTACTGCGGATGGCGAACGACCTTGTAGGGGCCCTTGACCGCGAGGGCCCCATTGGCTTGGGCGCGGTGCAGAACCGTCCAGGATTCGACCAGCAGCCAAAGGCCGCCGATGATGAGGCCATCGCTCAGCCAATGGATCGGGGTGAAATGGGGATCCCCTTTCCAGCCAAGCAGGGTAGGCCAGAAATGCCCCGCATTGTGTGTCAGCAGATCGACGCCGGGCAGGAAAGTCTGGAGCCATGGCGCCAGCAGGTAAAGCGTCAGCGGAAAACCATACATCTCCGTGAATAGCGCGACGATGAAAGCGGAGAATGCGCCGAGACTGCGCCAATCCCTGCCCGAGCTAGGTTTGGCGAAGCTGAACGCGAAGACGCTGAAGAAGATGGAGTTGACGATGACCAGTAGCCACAGGCCATAGCCCGAAAAATCAGAGTGCTCAGCCATTGCGATCTCCCGTGGTGTCGCCGTCGGAGCGTTTGGCGTGGCTGCCATGCCCGCCATGCCCGCCGTGCATGAAATGCATGAGCGGGCAGGCCAGCAGGATGAGAAGCGGCCAGGATGCCCAGAGATGCGCGCCGTGCTCGGCGATGACGTAGTAGCCGCCAACCGCCAGCAGCGCGAACATCAGAATGCGGACAGCCAGGACGTGCCCGAGTCAGTCGGATCCCTGCGGCGTTCCGGCGGGCGGTCTTCGCCGTGGTGCGCGTCATGCGCTGTCATTTGGCACTCCTCCTGATGGCGGCCCGGTCGAGCGCGCTTCGTCGCTTGCCCCCATAGGCGGGGAAAGGGCGAAAGCACTCCGACTTCGCGCGCTCGAAAGATAATACGTGCGGAGGAGCCGGCCCCCTGACGAGGCGCACGCGCATGGCTGAGGCGCTCTCTCGGCGCCGAGCCGGGCGAACTTCACCCGGGTCAGTCAAGGCACGTGTTATCGATGAGGGCGACGATCTCGATTTAAGGCCTCCCAGGCTAGGGAGTCCGCGACCAGAACGGCCAGCGATCTCAGGAGCATCGCGGCGCGGCAAGGGGCGACAGAGCCGACAGCGAAGCCTGTCGCTGTCTCGTGCAGGGGGGCCGCAGCTCTATTTCCGCGCGCCGCCGAACAAATTGTAGAGCGAGCCGAAGACCAGGGCCACGTACCAACCCGTTCCGAATGCCCAGAAGACGCCTGCGATCAGCGGCGCCGGCTGGGTCCAGTCTATGGCGGGATAGAGGGCCGATAACACGTGGATGCTCTCCAGCGCTGGGATCAGGTTGGCGACCGCACAGAGCGCGAAACTGATCGCGAGGAAGGTCGACAGGCTAAGTCCGAGCGGCACGAGGCGAATCCCATGGCGATGCGTGGGGTGGGCGGATTGGCCGGGCGAGGGATTGCCGGCTTGGGCGGCGTTGGATGACATGGCGTTTCCTCTGTTTTCTTTGGGCTGAACGAACAAGGCTGTTTGAGCGTCACGTGCGCGATGGCGAGGGCCGGCCTCCTTGGTGATGCTAGCGAACGGTGAAGCGGACAACGCCTGGCATGGTGTCGATTCCACCCGTCCCGGTGGCAGTGAACGAAACCCGGTATGCCCCGCTGGCGAGCGCAGGAAGGGCGATTCTGTGGGTGGGGATGGGATGCGTGGGACGGTCCCAGGTGACGGGGACGGCGACCCCATTGGCGTTCGTGACGGTCAGCGTCTGCAGCTTCACGGCGTGGATGAAGGTGAGGGTCAGGGCTCGCGGCGCCTGATCAAGAATCGCGCCGTCCGCCGGGCTGGAAGAAGCGAGCATCGCATGGTTCATGCCCGGTATGTGCGTGGTATGATCATAGACTTGCGCAGCAGCCGGAGCGAGGAAGGTCGCGCTCATCGCCAGTGCAAAGAACAGTCGTCTCATGTTGCTCTCCCTAGTCGAACTCGGAGCCGCGGCGGTCATGCGGATGCTCCGGTATTTCATGTGGCGCGCCTTCCAAGCTTCGATCAGCACCCGTGACGGTGACGCCGATGGCCTTGATTCTGATCGCTGGCGTTGGGTGCGTTGATCGCCGTCGTCGCGGTGGAAGGGGCGTGGGCATGGCGCGCCGCGCCATCGTCTTCCTGCGTCCGGCGCTGATGGCGATGCCCGCCGTGGCCGTGCCCAAAGGCATGCATGGCAATCATGCCGATCACCAGCGCGATCCAGATCCAGTTGCTTGCGAGCCAGTCCATTTGCCGTCTCCCAGATTGCAAAAACTGAGTGCGCCGCGGCTGAGCCAAGCGCTCGACAGTGCGCGTTGAGCGCGCTCCTCCAGGCGCTGCACTCGGCAGGGAGCGGGGCGCTTGGGTTGGCGCGCTCACTAATAGATACGCGCGGCGGGCGCCTCCCCCTGTGTCCGTGTTGAAGGCACCGCGATCACGCCCTGAATCTGAATTCGGCTTCGGCGCCCCAGGGGAAGGCGGCCGCGACGCGTAAATCCAACATAGGCGCTTGGCGGTTGCGGCCCGGAAGCCACTCTTCCTGGGATTTGCGATCGGCGGGGCGATGTTGGGCGGCCTGCAGTACATTCCCTGCTTTGCGCATCAAGGCTGGCTGACAACGACCTTTCTCGACTTCGCGGTGCAATATTCCGATATCGAGCTGCTCGATGCGCTGGTCGCGCGGGAAGCCACCTACGCGATCTACATCGTGTTCGTTATTGCACCGCTACTGCTGTCGACGGACGGCGATGCGAGAGTTTTCGGTGTGCTAGTCTTCGCCGTTCTGGCCGTCACGTATCTCTTCTTTTCGTTCGCCTACATATTAGTGTTCTGCATGGGCGGCGCCCTCATGTCGCTCTACCTTGTCTTCATGATTTTTCGTAAATGGCGCTCACCGCCCAAGGCGCTCGCGGTCCCGGAGTCCGGTTGAGTATTTGCTAGAGCGCCGGCCGGGCCGGTCCGCATACAACGCGAACCGGCCTCCCAATTGAGGGATCGCCCGGCTGGCTTCCACCGGGCCGGCGCAAGGATCTAATTTGGGCTCGGCTGCGTGCCTTTGGCGGTTGGCGATGTGCAGCCCGGATGGGCGGCGTCCGGCATGGTTCCACCACGCGGGCCCGGCATCGGATGCGCACCATCGCCTTGTCCCGGACAGTTGGCTCCAGGTGTCGCCATAGCGGAATCTCGCATGGGCTCGCCGCGCGGGCCATGCTGATGCAAGCCGTCATCGACAGTTGTGCATGCGCCGACAGAAGCGAAGAGACCGAGCGAGGCGACCGCCGCCAATGTATTGAATCTGATCATGTGGAATCTCCAACGGACATCGCGCCCGCAGTTGTTTTTACGCGCGCTGAGGTGACTCTCCTGATGATGCGGCGCTCCGCCGCAGTGGCTCGTCTCAACTATCTTACGCCACCACATTGCGCGGCTCGCCGCGGGCGAACGCCTCGATGTTTTCCATGGTCGTCCCGATGATTCTGCCGACCGCCTCGGTCGTGTTGTAGGCGTTGTGCGGCGTGACGAAGACATTCGGAAAGCGCAGCAGGACGTGATTCGCCACGAGGGCCTTTAGATCTTGGTCCGACGGCTTCGTGGCGCTTCTGAAGATTTCGGCCTCATCTCGAAGGGCGGGTTCCAGCGGAAGCACATCCAACCCGGCCGCCTTGATCTTGCCCTCTGCAAGCGCGCGCACAAGCGCCGCAACGTCCACCACGGAACCGCGCGCCGTGTTGATGAGGACGGCGCCGGGCTTCATCGTGGCGAACTCCCGGTCGGAGATCAGGTGGGCCGTCTCCGTGGAGGCCGGCACGTGCAGCGTGACGATGTCGGCGCACGCGAGCGCCTCGTTCAGCGGGGCGTAGCGGAAACCGAGGCGCTGCGCGGCAGCGTCGTCAGGCTGCCTATCGACGGCGATCACCGACATGGCGAGGCCGTTGGCGATCTCTATGACGCGCTTGCCGATCCGCCCAGTTCCGATCACGGCGAGCGTCTTGCCGCGAAGCTCGAAACCTCGCAGGTCGGATTGGGTAAAATTGCCGCGCCGGGTCCGTTCAAGGGATTCCGGAAGGTTTCTGGCGATGCCCAGGAGCAGGGCGAAGACATGCTCGGCCACGGTGGAATCGCCGTAGTCGGGCACGTTGCAGACGGCGATGCCTCGCGCGCGGCAATAGTCCGTGTCGATGTGATCGTAACCGGTCGAGCGCGTCGCCACGAGCTTGAGGTTATCGAATTGAGCCAGCACGGCTTGGCTCAGCTTGGAATAGACGAAGGGGCTTACGACCTCAGCGTCGGCGTGAAGATGCGCTGCCTGCTCGGTGAGCGTGGCATGTGTGCAGGAGACGCGGTGCCGGGGCTCCAGACTGAGGCAGGCTTCGTGTTCCCATTGCTCGGTCTCGAAAATGGCGACTTTCATATTGAACGCCCTGAATGCGCGTTGGAAATCCAGCGAGGCTCATGGATCTTACGTACAGGGCAAAAGGCGCCCTGAGCGCGAGACCCGTAGGATTGACCTCGATCAACGTGACCGGAACTCTGTCGGTCGACAAGACGTTCGGACCGTAGCTGGGCTTGCTTTGCTGCGTGATGAGACTGCGATGACGGAATCGAGAACCATTCGGGTTGGCGTCAACGGCTATGGCGTGATCGGCAAGCGCGTGGCGGATGCAGTCGCCCGTCAAGTCGACATGGAATTGGTCGGGATCGCGGATGTCGTGGCGGACTGGCGCATGCATGCGGCCGTCCAGCGCGGCTTTCGCGTGTTTAGCCCAGAGGCGGGCCGCGTAGCCGCAATGCGCAGTGCTGGAATCGAGGTCGCGGGCGATCTCGTGGATCTGCTGGAGGCGGCCGACGTCATCGTGGACTGCACGCCAAAGAAAGTTGCGACGCTGAATGTGGCGGCATACCGGTGCGCGGGCAGGAAGTTTATCCTGCAGGGCGGAGAGAAGCACGAGACCACCGGCCATTCCTTTGTCGCGGAAGCGTCCTACGCTGGCGCGGTCGGACGCGAATGCACGCGCGTCGTCTCTTGCAACACGACTTCGATCGTACGCACGCTCGGCGCGCTGAAGCGCGCCGGGCTGCTTAAGAAGGCGCGCGGAACATTGCTGCGGCGGGCGACCGATCCGTGGGAGAGCCACTTCGGCGGAATCATGAATACGCTCGTCCCGGAGGCGAAGATTCCAAGCCATCAAGGCCCCGACGCGCAATCGGTCGATCCCGAACTGGACGTGGTCACGATGGCGGTGAAAGTCCCCGAGACTCTCGGTCACCTACATTATTGGTCAGTGCAGCTGACGCGGCCCGCAACGAAGGCCGAAGTGCTGGAAGCGTTGGCGGCCTCGTCCCGCATCTTGCTGATCAGGATGGACGACGGCCTGGAGGCAATCAATGTGGTGAAGGAATGGATGACAGATTTCGGGCGTCCTCGCGGCGATCTCTATGAGGTGGCGATCTGGGAAGACATGCTGACCGTCCAGGGCGAGGAGATGTTCTTTGCCTACATGGTCGACAATCAGGCGATCGTGATCCCGGAGACCATCGACGCGATTCGTGCCGTGACCGGCGCCGAGCGGGACCCCGCAGCCTCGATCCGCAAGACCAACGAAGCCCTCGAAATGCCCCTTTCCGGAGCACGGTCAGCGAGGCGTCTCCCAAACCCAAAACCATGACTCTCTGAAGCAGACGGTGCGTGCTGCGCTAGCGCGTGCTCCTCCGGCAAGGGGCGCCGCACGCAGATGCGTATTGGGCGTAGAGATTGCCGCGCGCAGTCGACCGCGCCGGCTGCTGACATTTGTTTGGAGGGAGGAAATGGTTCAGGTGGAACGGCACGTGGCGACATCCCTTCAGCGGTGCGCAGCGCCTGGCGGCGTGGGCGCGTCACTCGAAACGGCGTCAGTCGCGAACGACACCGGCAAACAGCCGAGTCAGAGCGAAAACCTGTCTCCGGAAAAAGCAACGCCAGCGCTTCAAGCACGCGCTGTGCTCGCCCGTCAGCGCGATGTTCTTGAACGGACGATCCTGTTCTGGGACATTTTGTGCGAGCGCGCGACCAACATGCTCGAACACGGATGCGCTGGCGTTAGGCGAGTGTTTGAAATGTATGCGTGGCCGCCCGCCCGCGGCGCGTCGTCGTGAGCAGGCCCGCGTCAGTACTGCCTTCGACCGCGAAGGGCGCCGTTCTCGTCCTTAATAGCGGATCGTCCAGCATCAAGGCGGCGATCTTTGACGGCGCGGACCCCCAGCGGTTCTGGTCAGGTGCGGTCGAGCGCATCGGCCTCCCGGACGGGCGGGTGTGGAGTTCGTTGCGCGACGGCTCTGCGACCCGTGAGGTGCGGGCGATTGGCGATCACGACGTTGCCCTGAGCCTTCTGTTGGAGAGCGCCACGCGCCAAATTCCAACCGATGGTCTCGCCGCCGTCGGACATCGCGTGGTGCATGGAGCCGCCGAGTTCAGCACGCCCCTTCTCGTCGATGAAGCGGCGGACACGCGGCTGCGTCGATTGATCCCGTTGGCGCCGCTTCACATGCCGCAGAATCTCAAAGGGATCGCGGCGGCGCGCAGCGCCTGGCCCAACCTGCCGCAGATCGCCTGTTTCGACACCATGTTTCACGCCGGTCTGCCGCGTAACGCCGCGCTGCTCGCTCTGCCTAGAAGGTATTTTGACGCCGGTGTTCGACGCTACGGCTTCCACGGTCTTTCCTATGAATATGTGCTCGAAACGCTGGCCCGCTCCGGTGTCAATCTGTCTCGAGAGCGGATTGTAGCGGCGCATTTGGGCGCCGGCGCGTCCATGTGTGCGCTCAAAGGCGGGCGCAGCGTCGAGACCACGATGGGTTTTTCCACGCTGTCGGGTTTGCCGATGGGATCTCGCTGTGGAGACATTGACCCAGGGGTGCTGCTCTATCTCTTGAGCGAGGACGGACTCAGCTTGGAGCAGCTTCAGCACACGCTCTATGAGGAGTCCGGTCTCGTTGGGTTGAGCGGCGAGAGCGCTGACATGCGCGACCTGCTTGCACGCCAAGGTGATCGCGCTGCCGAAGAAGCCATCGATTTCTTCTGCTATCAGGCGCGGCGGCAGATTGGAGGCCTTGCGGCGGTTCTGGGCGGTTTGGATCGGCTAGTGTTCACCGGCGGAATCGGCGCCCACGCCTCCGCCGTGCGCGCGCGAATCTGCTCGGACCTCGATCACCTGGGCGTCCGCTTGTGCGAGCGTCGCAACCTTGCCGGCGAAAGGCTGATTTCCGCGGACGAATCCCGAGTGCCGGTCGAGGCCATGGAAACCGATGAAGAGCAAATGATCGCTCGGCATGTCCGGCACACGCTCGCCGAAGGGGCGGTTCCCGGCCCCTGAGCCCATCCCATAGAATACGGGGAAATTGCGCGAGGCGCGTAATGCTAGGCACGGGGCCCATTGCGGCTGGCATCTATGGCTTGGCCGAACGCCGGAGATTCTGCATGAAAACCGAGACGCTTGCATTGGAAGACGTGGTGACGCCGCTCGATCCGCTCGTGATCGAGAAGGCGTTGAAGGACATTCCTGGCGTAGCGAAGGCGCGCGCGACCTTTGGCTCCGGAACCGTCACCGTCACATTTGATCCGGGCAAGACGAACGTGGCAGCTCTGCGTGAGGCCGTGAGCGCTTGTGGGTTCCATTGCCGTAGCGTTGCCCTGCCGTCCCATCTCTGTCCGCGTGAATCCGGCGCGCCGCCAGCGGCTCACGAGCACGGGACGCCCGCCGCTGGCAAGCGCCGCAAACATGGCGCCGCGCATGACGAGATGGCCCATGAGATGGGTCATGGCGGCGGCATGGACATGGCGGAGATGACGCGCGACATGCGCAACCGCTTCCTGGTCGCGCTCGTCTTCGCCATTCCCATCTTTCTGCTGGCGCCGATGGGCTTCGAGGCGATCCGCATGGACCCGCCCTTCGGCCTCGACCGCGATTTAACGCTGTTCTTCCTGGCAACCGGCGCGATCATCTATCCCGGCTGGCCGTTCTTCACAGCGGCGGTCCGCGCCCTCCGCCGCGGCGTCTTCAACATGGCGGTGCTCGTGCTGTTGAGCGTCGGCGCGGGCTATTTCTTTTCGCTCGGCGCCACATTCGTCTGGGGCGGGGCGCAATTCTACGAAGCGGCCGCCGTCCTGCTCGTCTTCATCCTGCTCGGCCACTGGCTCGAAATGCGCGCCCGCGCCGGCGCGTCCGATGCTATTCGCCGGCTGATGGATCTCGCGCCGCCGAAGGCGACCGTTGTGCGGGATGGCGTCGAACGTGAAATGCCCACCGCCGAAGTCCTTGTCGGCGACGTGATCGTTGTGCGACCCGGCGGAAAGGTTCCCGTCGACGGCGTTGTAGCCGAAGGACGTTCGGACATCGACGAATCCATGCTCACGGGCGAGTCGATGCCGGTTAGCAAGACTGTGAATGATCAGGTAGTCGGCGGCACGATCAACAAGACCGGGATGATTCGCTACCGCGCCACCAAGGTTGGCGCGGACACAGCCCTCGCCCAGATCGTCAAGCTCGTGCAGGAGGCCCAGAACTCCAAGGCGCCCGCTCAGCTGCTCGCCGACCGCGCCTCGCAGTGGCTCGTGATCGCCGCCATCGCCATAAGTGTGACCACCTTTCTCGTCTGGTTGGTTGTGTTCGGCCAGCCCATGCTGTTCGCGCTGACGCTGTCGATTACAGTGCTTGTCATTGCATGTCCCGATGCGCTGGGGCTCGCCACGCCGATGGCCATCATGGTGGGAACCGGGATCGGCGCGCGTCACGGCATCCTTATCAAGGACGCCATCGCACTCGAAGAATCGGCGAAGCTCGATGTCGTCATCTTCGACAAGACCGGAACGCTGACCATGGGTGCGCCCAAGGTCGAGCAGGTGGTTGCCGGTCCGGGCTTTGACGAAGCGACGATCATCGCCACAGCCGCCGCTATCGAGCAGGGCTCCGAGCATCATATTGCGACTGCTGTGTTGGAACGGGCCAAGGGGATGGCGCTGCCGCAGGCCACGGACTTCACCTCGTTCGAGGGCAAGGGCGTTCGCGCGGTGATCGGCGGGCGCACGATCTTTTCCGGCAATCGGATGCTTATGGAGGACAATGGAATCGACCTGGGCGCGCTCGCGAGCGAGTCAGAGCGGCTTCAGGACTCAGGCCGCACGGTCGCTCACATCGCGCAATACGGCGCGGTCATAGGGCTCATTGCAATAGCAGACGCTGCCCGCCCGACCGCCGCCGCTGCGGTCGCACGGCTCAAGAGCCGCGGCGTGGAAGTCGCCATGATCACCGGCGACAACCAGGCGACGGCGCGGCGCATCGCGGACCAGCTCGGGATCGATACCGTGCTCGCCGAGGTGCTGCCTGGCGCAAAAGCAAGCAAGGTCAAGGAACTTCAGGCAAGCGGCAAAAAGGTCGGGATGGTGGGCGACGGGGTCAACGACGCCCCGGCGCTCATGCAGGCCGATGTCGGGTTCGCCATCGGCGCCGGCACCGACGTGGCGATGGAGAGTGCCGACGTGGTGCTGATGCGCGACGATCCCTATGACGTTGTGCGCGCCATTGAGCTTTCCCGCGCGACGTTGGCCAAGATGCACCAGAATCTTTGGTGGGCCGCCGGCTACAACGTGCTGGCCTTCCCGCTGGCCGCGGGTGTGTTCTATCCGTTCCTGCTGAGCCCCGAGGTCGCGGCTCTCTCGATGTCCGGAAGTTCGGTAATCGTGGCCGTAAACGCTCTGCTGCTCAAACGCACGCGGCTCGAGCCGCAGGCGCCGGCCAAGCAAGTCTCCGTCGTCGGCGCGTCGCAAGCTTCGGCACGCGTCGCGTGACGGACGTCAACGGGACTGCGGTTCCGGACGCATTCGCGGCCCGTGTGGGGCCGACGATGACTTGCCGCGGATTCCATATGCTCCGCGCTGAGGGAGGGGCCAGGCTCTATTGCGAGATGTTTCCGAGATGCAGTTTTTTTAGTGCGATCGAGCGCTGGAGAAATTGCCTCCGGCGCTTGAGGGATTAGATGGCCGCATGCGTATTTGTTTCAGCAATCAATCCACCAGACTACCGGGTTTGGGCTTGGGGCCGGCAACGAGGAGTGTCTTATGCGTTGTGGTGACGGCTTCCATCCTGATCGGCGTCGCATCCTGCGCGGCGCTGCGCTCCTGACAGCCGGCGCCGCGCTGAACTCTCTTTTCCCCGCCTGGGCGCAAAACGTATCGTCGGGCGTCATTCCCGAGGGGAAGTTCCTGTCGGGAGAGGACATCCGGCTGACGATCGGCCATTCCGACCTGAGCATCGACGGCCGCGTTGGTCATGCTATCGCGATCAACGGAACCGTGCCCGGTCCGATCATCCGTTTGAAGGAAGGTCAGACCGTTCGGCTTAGCGTCACCAACACGCTCGCCGAGGACACCTCGATCCATTGGCACGGCGTCCTGGTTCCCGTGCAGATGGATGGCGTGCCCGGCGTCTCCTTCCCCGGCATCCGCCCCGGGGAGACCTTCGTTTATGAGTTCCCGGTCAGGCAGTCCGGCACCTATTGGTACCACAGCCATTCGGGACTGCAGGAGCAGGAGGGTCACTATGCCCCGATCATTATCGATCCTGCCGGCCCCGATCCCGTCGCCTACGACCGGGAGCATGTCATTGTGCTTTCCGATTTCAGCTTCATCCACCCGCACCGCTTGTTCCAGAAGCTCAAACAGGAGGGCGGGGTCTTCAACTACCAGAAGCAGACCATGGCCGGCCTTCTTGCGGGTAGGGACCAGACGCTCGCCGAGCGGACGGAATGGGCCAAGATGCGGATGGACCCGACCGACATCTCCGACATCACCGGGGCGGTCTACACCTACCTCGTCAACGGCCATGGACCGGGCGACAACTGGACCGGCCTCTTCAAGCCCGGCGAACGCGTGCGCCTTCGCTTCATCAACGCTGCCACGCAGACCATCTTCAACGTCCGCATCCCGGGGCTCAATCTGACTGTCGTCGCTGCGGACGGGCTGAATGTCCGACCCGTCGTGGTCGACGAATTCCAGATCGGCAACGCCGAGACTTATGACGTGATCGTCGAGCCGAAAGAGGATCGGGCCTTTACTATCGTCTCCGAAGCCGTCGACCGGTCGGGAATGGGCAGGGCGACGCTGGCGCCGCGCGCGGGGATGTCGGCGGACATACCGCCGCTGCGTGAACGTCCGCTCGCCACGATGAAGGACATGGGCATGGACATGAGTTCCATGCACAAGGACGGAGCGACGGCCGGCATGGACCACACCAAGACGGGTGACGCCATGGCCATGCCGGTTCCGGGCGCAGCGCCGCCGCGGGTACGAGGCTCCGACGTCATGGGCGACATGTCCGCGATGGAAGGCATGGACATGTCGATGCGCAACTGGATGAACGCGCCCCAGGTCAAGATGGGACCCGGCGTTCAGATGCTTGCGCCGATGCCCAAGGACCGCACCGGTGAGACCGGGCAGGGGCTGGAGAGCGTCGGCCACCGCGTGCTGGTCTACAGAGATCTCGTCGCGCTGGAGCCCAACCGCGACACCCGCGCGCCCTCGCGCAAGCTTGAGATCCGCCTCACCGGCAACATGGAGCGGTTCATGTGGGGCTTCGACGGCAAGAAATTCAGCGACAAGCCCGAGCCCTACGCCTTCCGCAAGGATGAGCGCGTGCGCGTCAGCATGGTCAACGACACGATGATGGCGCACCCCATCCACCTGCACGGGCATTTCTTCGAGCTGGCCCAGGACGCGCCGGTCGGACACATGCCGCGCAAGCACACTGTCATCGTCGCCCCGGGCGGGATCGTGCAGTTCGACTTCACCGCTGAACCCGGCGACTGGGCTTTCCACTGCCATATGCTTTATCACATGCACGCCGGCATGTTTCAGGTGTTCAGGGTGCGACCGTTCGCGGGAGGCGCCGCGTGAACCGCCTCGTCCTTCTCGCCGCGCTCTCCTTCGGTCTCAGCGGCCCGGCCTTCGCCCAGCACGTCGAGCACGAGGCGCCCCCGGTCACGCCTGCGCCCAAGCCGCCGGTCGCAGCCGAGCCGAAGCAGCCGCCCGCGGCGCAGCCCAAGCAGCCGGCAGTCGCCCCGGACGACCATCAGAAGCACGATACGGCGCCAGCGGCGCCGGTCGCAGAACCGCACGACGGCCACGTCATGGATGCGGCCGTCCCGCCACCCGAGGCCGGCAATGACATTCCGCCGGATGCGCCTGCCGACTTCGCCGCCGATCAGTTCTTCCCGAAGGCTGACATGGACCGCGCCCGAGGCATCCTCGACAACGAGCATGGCGGAACGCTGCAATCGAAGATCATGGCGAACCTCCTCGAATACCAGAGCCAGAATGGCGAGGACGGCTACCGCTGGGAGGGCGAGGCCTGGTTCGGCGGCGACCTCGACCGTTTCGTTCTCAAGAGCGAAGGCGAGGGGAGCGACGATATCGAGGAAGCCGAAGTGCAAGCGCTTTATTCGCGCGCCATAGGCCCCTACACCGATGTCCAGGTCGGGCTTCGCCATGACATCGAGCCCAACCCGTCACGCACATTTCTGGCGTTCGGCGTCGAAGCGCTGCTGCCCTATTGGTTCGAGGCCGACGCGGCGTTGTTCGTCGGCGAGCGCGGACAGGTGCTGGGGCGTCTTGAAGGCAGCTATGACTTTCAACTGACCCAGCGCCTCGTGCTGCAACCGCGCGCTGAGATTAACCTCGCCGCCAAAGACGATGCGGCGACGGGCGTTGGTTCGGGGTTGTCGGACGCCGAGCTTGGTCTGCGCCTCCGCTACGAAATCCAGCGCGAGTTCGCGCCCTATGTGGGGATTTCGTGGGAGCGCAGCTTTGGCGACACTGCTGACTATGCGCACACCGCCGGGGAACGCGCCGAGACGACGAGTTTTGTCGTCGGCCTGCGCGCCTGGTATTGACGAAAGCCCGCCTACGCGGCGGGATGGCAAACCACTTGAGCTCCGAAGGGACCGCATGATGATCCGCACTCGCGTAGGGATACTGTGTGCTGCGCTGCTTGCCGCGACACTCGCGCCGGCGGTAGCTCAAGTGACGCCAGCGGCATCAACGGCCAACGCTGTATCGCCCGAAGCCGCTGACGCGGCTAAAGTGGTGGAAGCGTTCCATGCCGCATTGGCCAAGGGCGATACGAACGGTGCGCTCGCGCTGCTCTCTGATAGCGTCCTTATCTTTGAGGGCGGCTATGTCGAACGCTCGAAGTCCGAGTACGCCTCGCATCATCTGGGCGCCGATGCGGCCTTTGCCTCAGCCGTGCCTTCCACGCTGATGCGGCGGTCAGGCGTCGCGACTGGCGAGACGGCATGGATCGCGAGCGAAAGCCGGACGACCGGACGCTACAAGGACAAGGCGGTCGACAGCTTCTCAACCGAGTCGATGGTACTGAAAAAGGAGGGAGGCGACTGGCGGATCGTCCATATCCACTGGTCTTCCCGAGCCGCAAAATAGACCGGTACACACGCAGCGCCCTGCATGCCCGCACACCGCAACTACTGACTCTCGTCACCGGTTACGCCGTCGGCGGCCAGCGCCGCCGTCAATAGCTTGCGCGCTCGATAGACTCGCGTCTCGACCGCCTTTGCCGTGATGCCAAGCGCCTTGCCGGCTGCTTCCTGCGACAGCCCTTCGAATGCGGTCAGCAGCAGCGGCTCCTTCAGCTGGCCTGGCAAATCCGCGACCGCGCGATCGAGCCGCGCCAAGGCCGCTTCATCCGTATCGCCTTCGACCACGGCGACCGGCCCGCTGTCCGCCGATTCCAGCGAGGCCGCGCCGTAGAAGAAGCGGCGCACGGCGCGACGCCGTCCCCAATCGCGGCACTTGTTGAGCGCGATGCGGCGCAGCCAGGTCGCAGCCGAACGCGCTGGATCGTAGCGTCCGATCGCCTGCCAGGCCGAGACGAAGGTCTCCTGCAAGAGGTCATAAGCTTCGTCGGCATCGCCGACATAGCGCCGAATGAACTGGTAGAGCGGTTCCTGGTGGCGCTGGACGATGCGGTTGAAAGCCTGGCGGTCGCCCTTGACCGCAAGCGCGGCGAGCACGGCATCGCTGTCGCTCGGGCCACCCCGCGTCATTCGGTGTCGGAGGTCAGCGCCTGCGCGATCTTGTCGTCGAAACGCCTGCGTTGTTCCGCCGTCAACACCTTCCGCATCGCGAAGACGTGTTCAATGGTCTCGGTCTGAAGCGCCCCCATGGCGTCATGGAAATGATGAACCGCCGCCTCGACATCCGGCCCCGCTGACTCGCTCGCGCGAATAGCCACCGCGAGTTCGGCGTTGGCCTTGCGCATCTCGGCCTCGAGCTTGTGCCGCCGTTCGGCAAAGGACTGCTCAATTGCGTGCAGGTCGCTCTCCTGTTGCGGCGAGAGGGAAAGCTCTTCGTGCACCATCGCGTGGAGCGACGTGCCGGGATCCGCGCCCTTTGGCAGGATCTGTCCGCCGAGCCAGACGCCGAGGATGCCGGCGGCGATCGCAAGGGTGATGGTGATAAGCGCGCTTTTGACCGAGACCTTCACTCAGCCGACTCCAAGAGGGTCGAGGGCGCGAGGTTCGACCAGACTTCAAAAGGCGAGGCGGATTTAGGCGTTGCAACTGCCGCCATCGATCCGCTCGCGGCCGCGCCGCCTACGGCCACGAGCAATACTGCGACAGCGCGCAGACGCCACGTATCGGCATTTGCGGCGGCGGTCTCGGCGAGCCGTTGGCTCACATCGTCGGCCACGCCGTCAAGCGAGCGGTCAAGCGGTTGGCGCTGAAGTTTGGTCAGCAGGTGTTCAAGTGCTCGCGGCATGCCGATCTCCCGTAAAGGCCGTCCCTGCCATCTATACGCGCCGCCGGCGGAATTCACGCAGGTTCTGCGCATGGGCTCATTCATCCGGTGCGGCGATGGTCGTGGCGGCCGAGACCGCCAGAATCGCCACGGCAAAGAGGATCGTTTCGAAGGTGAGCGTCAGGCGGAGCCACCGACGGCCCTTCGCCGGGTCGGCCACAATGCGGGCTGTCACCATTTGCTTGTTAACAGCGCCGAGCCCCATGGCCGCGAGTCCTACCGCCAATTTCAGCAGCAGAAGGCGGCCATAGGCCGACCCGACAAGCGGCTCAAAGCCGCCGGCCAGCACCCAGGCCAGCCATATGCCAAGGACGATCAGCAATGGGATTGCGGCAATCGCAATGGCGCTGAAGCGTTTCAGGCGCGCGACTAGCGCCGCGTCGCTGATGGCAGTGCCGGGATAGAGTGTGACGGGGGCCGCGACCCATAAGCCCGCAATGAACACATGCGAGGCCAGCATGGTCGGTATGACGCCGGGCTCGGTCAGCCCCTGCGTGTGGCCGGTGAGACCGAAACCCATGGAAAGCACCACGGCGCCGACCGCCGCCAGCACGCGCGATCCAACCCAAAGCGCGACCGTGGCAAGCATAGCCCCGCCAACGAGCGCTGTTGTGGACGGCCCGAGCGCCGTCCAGCTCAGCGGGAACAGTTCCGGGTCAAAGATAGATGTCCCGTCGCCCATTTGGGCATTGAGGATCAGAAGCCGCGCGGCTGCAAAAACGATGACTCCGGCAGCCGTCGCAAGAGGGAGCCAACGCAGGCGCTTAAACCCATCGCGCTCCACAACGCCGAAGGCGGCATGGAGCGCGAAGCCGATGGCGAGGAGCGCTGCGACGTTCAGGCCGATCCGGTCGGCGAATAAGAGAAGCGACAGCGCGTCCCCCGTCACGTGGTCAGTTGCCGGTAACAGTGAACCGCACAGCGCCCGGCATGGCATGGCCGTCCTTGGCCATCGACTTCCACGACAGGGTGTAGCTTCCCTTGCCGAGCTGCGGCAGCGGGATCGTGAATTCCGTACCGAGAGCTTTCGACGGTTTGAAGTCGAGGCCGATCATTTTTTTGTCGGCCGTCATCAGCATCATGCTGGTAATGGCGCTCGGGTGCTCAAAGGTCACCTTAAAGTCCACGGGCGCCTGCGGGAGTTTGGCGTTGTCATGAATGCTGGTTTCGACCATGCCGCCATGGGCGAAAGCCGGCATTGCGCTGAGCATGGCCGCGGCGAAAAGTGCTGCGAGCAGGCGAGTCTTCATCTGTCGTCTCCTGGGTTCGGCCGCCGCTCCAGTGCAGCAGGGGGAGGGGTGTCACCTATTATACGCAGCGCCGTGGTCGACCCCTCATGCGATTGGCGCCGGACGATTGTCTAGTGGCAACCGCCGCTGGAAGCCCGGGCTGCGGGCAGGGGCGGAAGGGACACGGGTTGCTTCGTTTCGGCAGGCTCTGCGGCGCCGAGCCGCAGGGAGTTCACGATGACCGACACCGAGGACAGCGCCATCGCCGCCGCCGCCAGCATTGGTGAAAGCAGTTGCCCCGTGAGTGGGTAAAGCAGGCCTGCCGCGATCGGAATGCCGGCGGCGTTGTAGCCGAAGGCAAAGATGAGGTTCTGGCGGATGTTCGCCATGGTCGCGCGCGAGACCGCGCGTCCCTTGACGACGCCGGCGAGATCGCCGCGCAGCAGCGTGCCGGCGGCGCTTTCGATCGCAACGTCGGTCCCGGTGCCCATGGCGATGCCAACATCAGCGGCGGCGAGCGCCGGCGCGTCGTTAACGCCGTCTCCCGCCATGGCGACGATGCGACCTACGCGCTTTAGCCTTTCGACAATGCGCGACTTGTCCTCGGGCAGAACCTCGGCTTCGACGTTGGTGATGCCGAGCATGCGGCCGACCGCTTCCGCCGTGGTGCGGTTGTCGCCCGTCAGCATGACGAGCTCGATGCCCTGGGCGCGGAGCGCCTTGAGCGACTCTGGTGTCGTCGCCTTTATCCGGTCGGCGATACCAAGAACGCCGGCCAGCTTACCGTCGATCGCAACGAAGATCGCCGTGACGCCGTCGGCGCGAAGGCGTTCGGCTTCAGCCCTGAGTGTCGCGGTCGGAATACCCAGTTCATCGAGATAGCGTTCGGCGCCAATCGCAAGCCGACGGCCCTCGACCTGGCCGATGACGCCCTTGCCGGTCGGCGAGTCGAACTCGGTCGGCTCGATGAGACCGATTGTCCGTTCCTTGGCGGCCGCCACGATGGCGAGCGCTAGCGGATGCTCGCTGCGCTGCTCTAGGCTGGCGGCGAGGCGGATGAGATCGGATTCGGCGATTCCGTCGACTGTATTGATGGCGACGACGCCGGGCTTGCCTTCGGTCAGCGTGCCGGTCTTGTCGAGCACCAGCGTGTTGACCTTCTCGAGGCGTTCGAGCGCTTCCGCGTTGCGGATGAGAACGCCCTGGCGCGCCGCGCGGCCCACTCCGGCCATGATCGACATCGGCGTCGCGAGGCCCAGCGCACAGGGGCAGGCGATGATGAGAACCGACACGGCGGCGATGAGGCCGTAGGTGAAGGATGGCTCCGGACCGAACGCCCACCAGCCGAAGAAGGCGAGAAGGGCTACACCGATGACCGCAGGCACGAACCAGCCGGACACCTTGTCGGCCAGGCGCTGGATCGGGGCCCGGCTGCGCTGCGCTTCAGCGACCAGCTGTACGATCTGCGAAAGCATAGTGTCGCGCCCGACGCGCGTCGCCTCGATCACCAGAGCGCCAGTCTGATTGAGCGTCCCGGCAATGACCGCATCGCCGACTGTGCGGGTGACAGGCATGGATTCGCCCGTGACCATGGATTCGTCGAGGGTCGAACGGCCGTCGACAACGACGCCATCAACCGGTGTTTTCTCTCCGGGACGCACGCGGAGCCGGTCGCCAACAGCGATGGCATCGACCGGTACTTCCGCCTCGTCGCCGTTCTCGATGCGGCGTGCGGTTTTGGGCGCAAGACCGAGCAAGGCGCGGATCGCGCCGCCGGTGCGCTCGCGGGCGCGCAGCTCCAGCACCTGGCCGAGCAGCACCAGGACGGTGATGACGGCTGCAGCCTCAAAGTAGACGGCGACCTCGCCATGCTCGCCGTGGAATTCGGGCGGAAACGCCGCCGGCAACAGCGTCGCAACGACGCTATAAGTCCAGGCCACGCCCGTCCCGAGGGCGATCAGCGTGAACATGTTGAGATTGCGCGACACCAGCGAGGCGAAGGCGCGCTCGAAGAAGGGCCAGCCGGCCCAGATCACGACCGGCGTCGCCAACGCGAATTGAACCCAGCCGTTGATGTACGGCGGCACGAGCGCATCGACATTGAAGAGGTGGCGGCCCATTTCCAGCGCAAGGACGGGCAGAGTCAGCACGACGCCGATCCAGAAGCGCCGCGATATGTCGCGAAGCTCCGGGTTCGGCCCGGCGTCCGCCGTCGGCATCATCGGCTCAAGCGCCATGCCGCAGATCGGGCAGGAGCCGGGCCCGTCGCGCATGATCTCGGGGTGCATCGGGCAGGTCCATTTCGCGCCTGGAGGCGCAGCTCCGACGGCAGCGACCTTGCTGTGATCGCGATGATGACCATCATCACGGTGGTGAAGGTGGTCGGGCTTCACTTCGGCTGGCGAGCAGCAGGCATGATCTTTTGGCGACGCCCGTTTCGCATAGCGCGCCGGCTCAGCTTGGAATTTGGTGCGGCAACCGGCGCTGCAGAACAAAACCTCTCGGCCTTCATGCATAAGCCGGTGCGGCGTGTCGGCCTTCACCGTCATGCCGCAGACCGGGTCCTTTTGCGGGCTGTCTGCGTGATGATGGTCGGCCATCGCGTCCTCCGGGGCTTGTAATCCTACGTGGTCTTATATACCCTATAGGGGTATGTATTCAAGTACCCTGGAGGGGTATCTATGGAAAGAGCGGCATCCGAAAAAGCGCTGAAGAACCTCAATCGTGTTGAAGGGCAGATTCGCGGCATCGCCAGGATGGTGGAGGAGGACCGCTATTGTATCGATGTCGTGACTCAGATCCAAGCGGCCCGTGCTGCGCTGACGCGCGTTGAAAGCGATCTTTTGCGCCAGCATCTTGGTCACTGCGTTCACCGCGCGATGAAATCGAAGAACGTGGCGGAGCAGGAAAAGGTCATCGAGGAACTGTTAGCGGTGTTTCGACGATAGATCGCCAGGCGGCGGTGCGTGGCTTGCGAATGATGATCGCCGGGAATGCGCCGTATCTCCCGCAAAAACCCGGGGCGAGCTGCTGTGACGCGAAAAGTGCTCTCAGAAATGCGCGGCCGCGCCAGTCATCGCTAATGTGGCTGCACAGGAAGGCGTTGTCGACAATGCGAAACGTGTCGAATGTGTAGCGGAAGGGCCAATCCTGCGCCTCGAACCAGGATCGCCGTTGAGGGTGATGAGAGAGTTCGGGCAGAGGCTCGGACGGCTTTGCTGTTTCGACCAAGTCCATGACGCGTTTGCCCATGAATAGCCGCGCGAGCCGTTCGAGGCGCCGCGCCAGCGGCACGTAGGACCACAAGTAAACGACGACGCCGAAGCCGCGCGGCTTCAGAACCCGCCAGAGTTCGCGGAAAGCGGCCGGCTGATGCTCGAGAGGAATCTGGTAAATCACATGATTGCACGTAACCGCATAGAACGACCCGGTCTTGAACGGCAGGTTGGTCAAGTCTCCTTGCACGTATATTCCCCGCTCGCCGAGCTTTGATCGCGCACTCCGCAGGGCCGACGTCGCAAGATCGACGCAGACGCGCTGTTCATACTGGTCTCCATAGGCCAACACTTCCTTGTGCGGGATTGCGCCGCTGCCGGCGTCGAGCAGGTATCGTCCGCCCTTGCTGAAATGTCTGCTGAGCCGGGCCATGCACTTGCGCGTGAAGGCGAGCGAGACCGCACGCGTATCGACAAACGCCTTGGTGTCGCCGAACAACCCCTCGTCGTCCTCAGCCCATCCCTCGGTTTCATAGAAGTCGCGAACCGTTTGGCTGGCGTCGCTCGCCGCGACGCCGCCGCCGGCTTCAGGCAACAGGCATGCAACGCCATCGCGGAACGCATAAGATGGCCCACCGTCAGTGGCGAGGCGGTTATCCGGTGTCCAGTGCAGCCCGCGGCCTGTGACCGGGCTTTGCAGGAAGTCGGTCAGGTCGCCCACCCCGCACCTCTTCTGGCCTCCCGCCGAAGTCCGAGGCCTGAAAGAAATACGCAGCGGCGTTCAGTAACCCTCAGCGTGCCCTAAGAAAATCTGCCGGGTGCTCCCTCCTTGCTTGACCGCAGCGCCAACACATGAAGTCGGGCGGAGCCTTTGCCAAGATCGTGGCGTCTCAGAAGCAAGAGATCGCCGAAATGCAGGCGCTGCTGGCCAAGCCCTAGTCCTTCATCCGGAACGGTGTGACGCCGGCGGGTTTGTAAACGGCGAGGCAGGTCGCCACTACGAGCACCGCAAGGGCCGCGCCGGCATCAACCACAAGCTGAAGGCGCAGGGCCGCGGCTTCTTGGGGCAAGGACCCGCCTGCCGAGAAGCTCGCCGCCGCGCCAATGGGGCCGGTGTGCATCAGAAGAAAGCCGGTCGAGGGGAGGGTCATTACGAGTTTGATCGCGACCCAGTAGTGCCGGAACAGCCCCCAGCGCGTGCCGAGGCCGAGCACGAGACCTGTGAGCGGCGCGGCGAAACTCAGCGGCACGATGATCCACGCCGTCGCCAGATCCATCGCAACATAGACCGCCCGGAGCGTCAGCGGCTCTCCGTCCGATAACCCCGCGATCGCCAGCACCAAGAAGACCGCAACCGCGCCGGCCCAGCCGGCGGAGGCCAAGACATGACAGACGATGACGAAGCGCCGGGCAGACGGTGCGAGTGTCATGGTCCATGCCCGAAACCGCGCCCGGCAAGGTGAAGGCCGATGAAAGCAATCGCGAGGAGGGCGCCGACAAGCGCGAACAGCTTCACCCACCCGGGCACGGGCGGCGGCTTCGGTCTAGGAGAGGGGTCGTCCATATCTGGTCTCGCGCTCTGGCTGAGACGAGCCTAAGATACTGGACACCATGTCCAACACGTTTTCCCGGACACATCGCCCTAAACGTCCGGCAACGCCGCGAGCCCAACCGGAACGGGCCTCCGTGCCGCGCCTCGATCGACGTGCGCAGCGCAGCCGGGAGGCGCTGCAGCGCGCCTTCCTCGCGCTCATCGTCTCCGAAGGCTACGACGCCGTCAGCGTGCGCCAGATCTGCGCAAAGGCGGGCGTCAGCCGCGCCACCTTCTATGCGCACTTCAAAGACAAGGCCGACCTGAAGCGCAAAGGCATGCTGGGCATGAAGCACCAGCTGGCCGCAGCGGTCGAGGCAAGCGACGGTGGCCAGCAGCCCTTTGCTTTCAGTCGCGCGCTCTTCGAGCATGCCGCTGCACATCACGGGCAGCACCGCGCTCTCGCCGGCACCCGGGGCGGCGGGATTGCGCAGGAAGCGCTGCAGGCGGTGATCAGCGATCTCGTCAAGGCCGACCTCGCGCGCCGCGGACGCGCATCCCCCAGCGCGGTCGCGTATTATACCGGCGCCTTGCTCGGTGTCCTGACGTGGTGGCTCGAGCGCGGCGCCAAACCGTCAGCGCAGGAAGCTGATCGCTTGTTCCGCGTGCTGGCGACGTGAGCCGAGTAGCGTCTGGCGACGTTGACGCCGGGCACGCGCTTTGCAATTTGTGCCGGACCAAGGCCCGTCCCCCCAACTTAGGGCTGCGGTATCGAATAGGCGTCGGGCAACCGACGCCTTTTCTTTTCAGCCGACCGGTCGGTCATTCGCGCAGCCGTGACGCCGCGGGACTTTCCTGGCTTGGTGAAGATGAGGTTTGCGTTCGAACGGACAGATTGGCGAGAGCGAACAATCCAGCGGGGCGCGCCAACTGTTCAACGCTTCACTCCGCCAGCGCCCATTCATCTCTCAAACTTCCGTGTGGGCGTTGACGCAATTTTACTCTTGCTGCACGATGATCGACCTATGCGCCGGATTTGGCTCACAATTCTTCTGACTCTCTCCCTCATCGTCGGCGGGGCAGCGAGCGCTTGGGCCGCTCAGGACTGTCCCTATAAGGCGGCGTCGCACGACTGCTGCCCGGATGGCGCAATGGCCGACATGAATGGCGACCATCACCCCAAGAAGCCGGTGGACTGCCAATTGGGACAGGCGTGCCGCGGTTCGGTTGCGGTGGCGCCCACCTTGCCTTCACTCAAGGTTGCAGTGATCAAGCTTGACCAAGCCAGGCCGGCGTTCAGCGCCGCTGAGCCTCTGCTAGCGCTCGTTTTCTCCTTCTGGCGACCTCCTAGGACGGTTTGACCTTTAGGAGCCGTGGGCCGCGCGTTTCGGCGCGTGCTCGCATCTTTCCATAAGGACAATCCGGAGCCTCAGCATGCGTTACGCATGGCTTTTGTGCTGCGCCGTCGGCCTGGCGCCGTCAGCTGCGGCCGATCCGCTGACATTCGCCGAGGCCATCGCCCGCGCGAGCGCCGATGGACCCAGCATCGCCGCGCGAAAGGCCGCGGTGGAGACGGCGCGCCTTTCCATCCGGCCTGCCGGCGAGCTGCCAGATCCGCAATTGGCGCTGGGATTGGATAACTTCCCCGTCACGGGCGCGGATCGCTTTCGTCTCAACCGAGACGAAATGACCATGCTGAGCGTCGGCGTCATGCAGGACGTGCCCAGCGACGCGCTCCGGCGTGCGCGTTCAGGCCTTGCGACTGCGGACGCGGGCCTCGCTGGAGCAGCGCTTGAGGTCTCCCGGCTGGAAGCACGGCTTGCCGTCGCAACGGCGTGGATTGACGCCTACTTCGCCTCGGCGCGGGAAAGGGTGCTTCGGCAACTCGCCGAAGATGTCGCAACGCTGAGCGAAGCGTCGACTGCGAGCCTGTCCTCCGGCGCGGCGCCGGCCGATGCAGCCCTGAAGACGCGCATGGACTTAGCGCAGATCGCCGATCGTCTGGCGGAAGTAAAATTCATGACCGCCTCTGCGCGTGCCGAGCTGGAGCGTTGGGTCGGCCCGATCGGCGACGATCTGCCCGGGCCCGCCGCTCCTGTCTTCGCGATCGATCCGGAACATCTGCGCGGCCACCTGGAAAACCATGTGCAGCTGGCCGGGTCGTCAGCCGAGATTCAGCGCGCGAGGTCCGAGTACGAGATTGCGCGCGCTGGCAAGCAGCCGGATTGGTCGTGGTCGCTGATGTATGGCCGGCGCGATCCCGACTTCGGCGACATGGTGTCCTTCGGCCTCAAATTCAGCCTGCCGCTCTTCCAGTCGACGCGGCAGTCCCCGACGATCGACGCCAGGCGAGCGGATATCCGCCGGGCAGACGCCGAGCGCGAGGCGATGGTCAGGGAGCACCGCGCCATGCTTGAGGCGCGCTTGGCGGAACATGCTTCGCTCGGCGAACGCCTGATGCGGGCGCGCGATGTGGTCCTGCCGCTCGCACGGCAACGCGAAGCCGTGGCGGCGGCGGCCCATGAGGCCGGCACGCTACCGCTCGCCGATCTCATCGCCATCCGCCGCGAGGCCCGGGAAGCGGAGCTGGAACGCATCGATCTCGAGCATCGGTTGAACAGGCTCGACGCCGTCCTCAGTCTCGAATACGGCGAGGTCGCGCCATGAGCGCCAGCAGGAAATTCGACTTGAGACGGGTAGCCATCGCATCCGTCGTCGGACTGTCGCTGGTCGCCGCCGGCGTCGGGATCGGTTTCTGGCTGGCGCAGCGTCCCTCGATGGACATGGCCGGGCAGACCACAGCGGACGGCGGCCGAGTCCTCTACTGGTACGATCCGATGGTCCCGGACCAGCATTTCGACCAGCCCGGCAAGTCGCCCTTCATGGATATGCAGCTGGTTCCTCGCTACGCAGGCGAACCGGAAGCTGCGCCGGGCGTGCGCATCGATCCCGGCGTCGCCCAGAATCTCGGCGTACGTTTCGCGGTCGCCGTGAAGGAGCCGGTGAAGGCCTCCATCACCGCCTCCGGCGTGATCGCCTTCAATGAGCGCGATGTGGCCATCGTTCAAGCCAAGCAGGGTGGGTTCGTCGAGCGGAGCCACCGTCGCGCCATCGGAGATATCGTACGGGCAGGCGATGCTCTTGTTGATCTGCGCGTGCCGGAATGGACCGGAGCGCTGGCGGAATATCTGGCGCTTTCCAAAGGTGCCGATGCGGCGCTCGCCGCCGCCGCCCGAAAGAGGCTGGCCATGCTTGGTGTTCCGGCGGACGCGACACGCGAGGCGGAGGCGAGCGCAGTCGCGCCGTCGGTGTTCATCATCCGGGCGCCGATCACGGGTGCGCTTACCTCGCTCGATGTGCGGGAAGGCATGACAGTTGAACCTGGCGCCGCAATCGCCAGCATCAACGGACTATCGCCTGTCTGGCTGATGGTTTCGGCGCCGCAGGGAGCGGCCGGGCCGCTCAAACCCGGCGGGCGCGCGTCCGCCAGGTTTCCCGCCTATCCCGGAGAAGCGTTCACCGGAAAAATCGAGGCTATTCTCCCGGCGGCCAACGCGGCGTCGCGCGCGATCGAGGTCCGCGTGGCGCTCGCCAATCCTGACGGCCGGCTGCGGCCGGGCATGACAGGCGAGGCGGACCTTTCCGATGCGGCGCCGCGCGAGGCGCTGGTCGTGCCCTCGGAGGCGGTGATCCGCACCGGCCGCCGGACGGTTGTCATCGCGGTTCTGGAGGATGGCCGATTCGCGCCGACCGAGGTCGACACGGGCCCGACATCCGGCGATCGCACCGAGATTATTTCGGGTCTGAGCGAGGGACAGAAGGTTGTCGCCTCCGGCCAGTTCCTGATCGATTCCGAAGCAAGCCTCACGGGCGTCATGGCGCGGCTGCAGGCGAGTCCGCCAGCCGCGCAGGATGCACCCTACGCCACGACCGGGCGCGTGACCGCGATCGACGACAAGGGGATCACGCTCTCCCACGCGCCGGTGGCGCGGCTCAACTGGCCCGCCATGACCATGCAGTTCGCGTGGGGTCCGGGCGGCATGAAAAACATCGCCGTCGGCGACGAGGTGACGTTCACCTTCCGAAAGGCCGGCGGCGGCTACGTGATCGAGACGATCGAGCGCGTCGGGGGCGGGCGATGATTGCGGCATTGATCCGCTGGTCGATCGCCAACCGCTTCCTTGTCGTTGTGGCCGCGCTGGCGCTAGCGGTCGCGGGCGGCATCGCGATCAGGTCGACACCGGTCGATGCTTTGCCTGATCTTTCCGACGTGCAGGTGGTGATCCGGACGACTTATCCGGGACAGGCGCCGCAGATCGTCGAAGACCAGGTCACCTATCCCTTGACCGCGACGATGCTCTCGGTTCCGGGCGCCCGAAGCGTGCGGGGCTTCTCCTTCTTCGGGGACTCATTCGTCTATGTGATCTTCAATGACGGGGTCGATCTCTATTGGGCGCGTTCGCGCGTGCTCGAATACCTGACCCAGGCACAGGCGCGGCTGCCCGCAGGCGCCAGAACCAGCATGGGGCCGGACGCCACCGGCGTCGGCTGGGTCTATGAGTATGCGCTGGTCGACAGATTAGGCGGCCAGGACCTCGGCGAGCTGCGTGCACTGCAGGACTGGCTCTTGTCGTTCGAATTGAAGTCCGTGCCGGGCGTTGCCGAGGTCGCAGCTGTCGGCGGCATGGTGCGCCAGCATCAGATCGTGCTCGATCCTCAGAAGATGGCGACCTACGGCGTGACGCAGGCCATGGTCGCCGAGGCAGTCCGCCGCGCCAATTCTGAGGCCGGCGGCGCCTCGATCGAGATTGGGGAGGCGGAGCACGTTGTTCGCGCCTCGGGCTATTTGCGCAACGATGATGACTTCCGCGCCATCCCGCTGAAGCTTGCCGCAGGCGGTGTCCCGGTAACGCTGGGCGACATCGCCTGGATCGAAATCGGTCCCCAGATGCGGCGCGGGATTGCCGAACTTAACGGGCAGGGCGAGGTCGCCGGCGGCGTCATCGTGATGCGCGCCGGAGCGAATGCGCGCGAGGTCATCGCCGCAGTCAAGGAGCGCCTCAAGGCGGTTGCGCCGCGCCTGCCAGCCGGCGTCGAGATTGTCACCACCTATGATCGCGCACCCTTGATCGATCGCGCGATCGAGAACCTTACCCACAAGCTGACCGAAGAGTTCGTTGTCGTCGCCCTGGTGTGCGCGCTTTTCCTCTTCCATCTGCGCTCGGCGCTGGTCGCTATCGTCACCCTGCCGCTCGGGATCGCGACGGCGTTCCTGGTGATGCGGGTGCAGGGCGTCGAGGCCAATATCATGTCGCTCTCGGGCATCGCCATCGCTATCGGCGCGATGGTGGACGCCGCCATCGTGATGGTCGAGAACGCCCACAAGAAGCTGGAGCGCTGGCGCGATGACAATGGCGGCGCCATGCCGAAGGGCGAGGCCCACTGGTGGGTCATCGCGCAGGCCTCGATCGAAGTCGGCCCGGCGCTGTTCTTCAGCCTCATCATCATCACGCTTTCATTCCTGCCGGTATTCACACTGCAGGCGCAGGAGGGCCGGCTGTTCGCGCCGCTCGCCTTCACCAAGACCTACGCCATGGCAGCCGCGGCGGCGCTCTCGGTCACGCTGACGCCTGTTCTGATGGGGTTCTGGATTCGCGGTCGCGTTCCGTCCGAGACCGCGAACCCGATCAATCGCGTGCTGTCGACGATCTATCGGCCGGCGATCGGCTTTACCCTGAAACAACCTGTCGTCGTGATCGTTATCGCCTTGATGGCGCTGGCGAGCACGGCCTGGCCAATCTCACGTCTCGGGGCCGAGTTCATGCCGATGATGGACGAGGGCGATCTGCTCTACATGCCGACAGCCTTGCCAGGCCTTTCAGCGTCGGAGGCCTCTGAACTGCTCCAGCAGACAGATCGGATGATCAAGACGGTGCCGGAGGTTGAGAGCGTGTTCGGCAAGGCCGGCCGCGCCGAGACCGCAACCGATCCAGCCCCGCTCGAAATGTTCGAGACCACGATCCGTCTCAAGCCACGAGCAGACTGGCGGCCTGGCATGACACCCGAGCGTATTATCGAGCAGCTCGACGCGGCCGTGCGCGTGCCGGGCCTCACCAACGTCTGGGTCCCGCCGATTCGCAACCGCATCGACATGCTGGCGACAGGGGTCAAGAGTCCGATCGGCGTCAAGGTGAGCGGGCCTGATCTCGCCACCATCCAAAGCGCGGCGACCACGATCGAACAGGCGGCCAGGGGCGTGGAGGGCGTTTCGTCATCCGCCGCCGAGCGGTTGGCCAATGGCCGCTATGTCGACATCGACATCGACCGCTTCGCCGCCAGCCGCTACGGCCTCAACGTCGCCGACGTCCAGGAGGTGGTGTCGGGCGCCATCGGCGGAGAGCAGATCGGCGAATTCATCGACGGCCGCGCCCGCTACCCGATCAGCCTGCGCTATCCGCGCGAGTTCCGCGACACGACCGATCGGCTAACGGCCCTGCCGATTGTCACCGAGGCGGGCCTCATTCTGACGCTCGGCGAAGTCGCCAGGGTTTCCGTGGCCGACGGCCCGGCCATGATCCGCAGCGAGAATGGGCGGCTGGCGTCGTTCGTGTTCGTCGATGTGCGGGGCCGCGATCTCGCCTCGGTCGTCGGCGATATCCAGGCCGCCGTTGCAGCGACCTCGCTGCCGGAGGGCGTGACGGTCTCCTATTCCGGGCAGTTTGAATATCTCGAGCGGGCCGCGCAACGTCTCGCGCTGGTGGGCCCTGCAACAATCGTGATCATCTTCCTTCTCCTCTACATGACCTTCCGGCGGGCGGACGAAGCCATGCTTGTGATGGCCAGCCTGCCGTTCGCGCTCACCGGCGGGGTCTGGCTCATCTATCTGATGGGCTATGAGTTTTCGGTGGCGGTCGCGGTGGGGTTCATCGCGCTGGCGGGTCTCGCCGCCGAATTCGGCGTGGTGATGCTGGTCTATCTCCGCAATGCACTGCAGGAGCGCGTCGATCGCGGTGAGGCGATCACGCCTGCCACGGTCGCCGAGGCGGTTCGCGAAGGCGCGCTGTTGCGGCTCCGCCCGAAGGCGATGACCGTCGCCGTCGTGCTGGCCGGCCTGTTGCCCATCCTCTTTACCGGCGGAACCGGCGGCGAGGTCATGCGCCGGATTGCAGCGCCGCTCGTCGGCGGTATGCTGAGCGCTCCGCTTCTTTCTCTCTTTGTCATTCCTGCGGCGTTCTTACTGATCCGCCGCCGCGGCGGGATGCGTCAAGCATCCAATGAAAACCGGATCAGCGAAGCAGGAGTTTGAGATGCAGAAGACAGTATTGTTGTTTGCGGGTCTGAGCGCGTTCGCTCTTGGTGTAGTCGCGTGTTCGCCGAAGACGGAGGAGCCGAAGACCGAGCCCTCGACCTCGATGGGCGATATGAAAATGGACGACGTCTCGAAGACGGATGCGACAACCGTCCCGGCTGGACCAATCACTGCCGTTGGCAAGATCACGGCAATCGATGCCGCCTCTGGCGCCGTTACGCTCGACCATGGCCCAATTCCTGCGGTGAACTGGGATGCCATGACGATGGCGTTCGCGGCGGCCGACCCGATGATGCTCAAGGATCTGAAGGTCGGTGATGCGGTCTCGTTCGAGCTCAAAAGCGCGGTGGAGAAAACCATCATCGTCAGGATACAGAAGCAATGAGATCGATCGCCGTCGCTTGCAACAGCAGCGACGGCGGAACGTTGCTTGAGCGGATTGATCCGAGGACAATGAAGCGTGCGAACCTGAGAAAGGAGCATTGAGTGACGGCGCGTGCAGCAATCGCTGGCAGGCCCGGTAACGGTCGGCGCATGCTTGGGCCGGCCTGAGACCGCATGTCGAACCGCTCCGGACTCTCGCAGGCGGCCAAGAGGCAAAACGCATCCGTCCGACCGTGAATGAGCTCAAGCACGATGGGCGAAGGCGCTTTGCTCGCTCTGTCGGCCAGACCCATCTGACAATGCGTCGATCAGGGGGGCAGTCAGGGAGATCGCCTTGGCCGCATGCCCGACCACCATCGAAAGTTTGCGCTCCAAGCGCTTCAGGTCGCCGATTTCGGGAAGTCGGTGGCGAGAACTCGCGCGGCTGCCTCGCTTCATGGACCGTAAAGGCCGGGGGCTCTATAGGTCTCGTCATGCGCGTCGCACGAAGGTCTTTTTCCGTGCTGATGGCCTCGCTGGTCGCCTGGTTCGGCGTGGCGGCGGCGGCGCCCCTGCACGCCCATGCCATGGACGCCTCGCAATCGTTGCTTCTGCATATGATTGCGGAGGACGCTCACGATATCCATGGCGTTGACGCTCATGGACACGACCACGCCGAGGCGGATGCGGCCCACGACGACAGCGCGTCCGGCGGAGGCACACCCTCCGGAGGGGAGCCCGGTGAACCCGTCCTGCATGCGCATGGATGTTCTCACGCCGCGACCGTGAACGAAGAACTGCACGTTTCCAGTGTCGGGCCGACGACCGCCGCGATCTGGTTCGAAATCGGGTCGGCGCTGAACTCAGTCAGCTCCTCTCCGCCGCGCAAACCCCCTCGCACCATCCTCTGATCCGAAGTTCGTGTCCGCCTTTCGGGCGGGCTTATGACGCTTTGCGACAGAGGAGCTTTCCTTGTCATTTCGATCATTGGCGGCCGGATTTTCGGCTGTCGCCTTCGCCGTCGCACTGACGGCGTGGCCCGCTACGGCGCAGGAAGCCGATGCGCCCGCCCTGCGACTGGAGGACGCTTTCTCTCGCGCACTGGAGGATGCGCCCACTCTCCGGGCATCGGAGCAGGCCAGCCGGGCGGCAGAGGCTGGCGTTCGTCAGGCCGATCGCGCGGTCAACCCGACCATTGAGCTCGGCGCCGAAAACCTTGGCGGCCGGAGCACCTATCAAGGGGTCGACCGTGCGGAGACGACGCTGTTCTTCAGCCAGACGCTCGAGATGGGGGGTGACCGCGCGGCTCGGACACAGTTGGCTGGGACCGGCGTCAGGGCCGCTCAAGCAGACGGTGCCCTGCGGCGGCGAGATTTGCTGTTTGCGGTCGAGACCGCCTACGTCGCGGCCCAGGTTGCAGCGGCCAATCTCGTTGTGGCCAATGACCGGCTCGCCGTGGCGAAGGAGATTGTCGCCACAGTGGACCGGCGCGTTCAGGCGGCGCGCGATCCGCTGATGGCGGCGTCCCGATCGCAAGCGCTGCTGGCGGACGCCGAGATCGCCGTCACGAGCACACAGCTTTCCGCAGAAGCGGCGCGGCGTCAGCTGGCAAGCTACTGGGACGGCGATGCTGCCTTCGCCGTGGACCTGTCTGGCTTCAATACCCTCGCACCAAGCTTGGGCACGCTGGCCGGCGCGGCGGCAAGTCCTGAGATCGCGCGGGCGCGCGTGGAGGAAGAGCGCGCAAGCGGCGTCATAGCGGTGGAGCGTGCCAGGTCACACCCAGACCCCATAGTGTCCGCAGGCGTGCGCTATTTCCACGAGTATGACGAGGCGGCGCTGGTGGTCGGCGTGACGATCCCGCTGACCTGGTGGGACAACAATTCGGGCGCGGTCGACCGCGCGGAGGCCGAACGGTCGAAGCTGCGGCTTGAGACCGAGGCTCTGCGCCGCAACATCGCACGCGAAGTGGCCTCTGCCGCTGCGCAGGTCGATATCGCCCGCTCCGAGATCGAGGCGATCGACGCGCGGTTGCTTCCGGCCGCCCAGCAGGCACTTGAACGGGCGAGGGAAGGGTATGCCGCCGGCGCCTTTTCCTATCTCGACGTGCTCGACGCCCAGCGCGTTCTCGTGGAGGCGCGGCTGCAGCGCAATTCCGCCCTTGGTTCCTATCATCGCGCCCGCGCGGCGCTCGCCCGTCTCACGGGCGCATATTCCGGCGCTGCGCCGGAACGGGAGTTGTCTCGATGACCGTCCGACCGATCAGATATCAGATTGCGGCGCTCGCTCTGGCGGCGCTTCTCTCCGCCTGCGGGCAACCAACGACCCCGAAGGCCGAGCACGGCAACGAGGCCGCAGCCGAAGAGTTCGAGCGCGGCCCTCATCGCGGCCGAATGCTTCACGACGGCGATTTCGCGGTTGAGATCACCATCTTCGAGGACGGCGTCGAGCCGCAATTCCGGGTCTTCCCGTACATGAAGGACAAACCGCTGGCGCCGGCCGAGGTCGTTCTCACCATGGAGTTGACCCGCCTTGGCGGGCGCATGGACAAGTTCACGTTCACGCCGGTCGAGGACTACCTGCTGGGCGCCGGGGTAGTGCATGAGCCGCACTCCTTCGATGTGAAGGTATCGGCCTCGCAGGGCCGGTCATCGCACCAGTGGACCTACGCCTCCTAC
Organism: Hyphomonadaceae bacterium; assembly: GCA_030697555.1. Classification (GTDB taxonomy): domain Bacteria; phylum Pseudomonadota; class Alphaproteobacteria; order Caulobacterales; family Hyphomonadaceae; genus UBA7672. The sequence goes on along the minus strand of JAUYPV010000017.1, from coordinate 88,206 downwards.
GAGGGGCGAACGGCCATCGAACCGGCGCAAGCGGATGCGGCAGGCGTCAAGGTCGAAGCGGCTGGACCCGCGGAGATCGAAGAAGTCATCGCCATGTCGGGGCGCGTGGAGCTGCAGCCACAAGGCCGGGCTGAGGTGAGGGCCTGGTATCCCGGCCGCATCGTCTCGATGACCAAGTCCATCGGCGACCGCGTTCGCAAGGGTGAGATACTGGCCTCCGTCACCTCAGCCGCGAGTCTTCAGACCTATGCCATTCCGGCGCCGATCTCCGGCGTCATCATGGAGCGCAACGCCAATGTCGGCGACGTCGCCGGCGAAGCGCCGATCCTCGTGATCGCGGACGCCACCAAGCTTCACGCCGAATTCTTCGTCTATCCGCGTGACGCCGAGCGGCTGCGCGCCGGCCAAAGGATTGCGGTGCGCAATCTTTCGGGCGCCAACAGCGTGACATCGACCATCGAGGCGGTCCTGCCTACCGCCGACATGCTGACCCAGACCGTGATCGCCCATGTCGAGTTGCCCAACCCGGATGGCGTCACCTGGCGCCCGGGGCAGGCCGTCGAGGGTGAGGCCGTCGTGGGATCGCACAAGGCGTTGCTTGCGGTGCGGACGCCCGCGCTGCAGCGCTTCCGCGACTTCACGGTCGTTTATGCGCGAGTGGACGACACTTACGAGGTGCGGATGCTCGAACTTGGCCGCCGCTCGCCAGAATGGACGGAAGTCCTCGGCGGGCTCGAACCGGGCGACATCTACGTTTCAGAAAACGCCTATCTCATCCGCGCGGACGTCGAAAAGTCCGGCGCTTCTCACGATCATTGAGGGGCCGGGCCATGCTTGAAGCGATCATCCGTTTTTCGATTCGCCAGCGCTGGGCGGTGCTGGCGGTGACGCTGGCGCTCGCGGGTCTGGGGGTCTGGAGTTTCCAGCGTCTCCTGATCGATGCGACGCCGGACATCACCAACGTGCAGGTCCAGATCAACACCGAGGCGGAGGGATACTCGCCGCTGGAATCCGAGCAGCGCATAACCTTTCCGGTCGAGACCGCTATCGCGGGTCTTCCGGGGCTGGACTATACGCGCTCGATTTCGCGCTACGGGCTGTCGCAAGTCACGGTGGTCTTTAAGGACGGCACCGATATCTATTTCGCTCGCCAGCTCGTGAACGAGCGCCTTCAGGCGGCCCGCAGTTCGCTGCCCCAGGGCATCGAGCCCGCGATGGGCCCGATCGCGACGGGGCTTGGCGAGATTTTCATGTACACCGTTGAGGCCGAACCTGGCGCGCGCCGGCCGGATGGCGAGGAATGGACGCCGGAAGACCTGCGGACGATGCAGGACTGGGTGATCCGGCCACAGCTCCTAGGGACCAAGGGCGTCATCGAGGTCAACACCATCGGCGGCTTCGTGCGCCAGTATCATGTGACGCCGTGGCCGGACAGGCTCAGCGCCGCAGGGCTCTCCACGGACGACGTGATCGAGGCGCTGCAAGCCAACAACGCCAATCGCGGCGCCGGGTACGTCGAGCGATATGGCGAACAGCTCCTGCTTCGATCGGAAGGGCAGGCCACCAAGATTGCGGACCTGCAAGGCATTGTCGTGGCCAATCGCGGCGGCGTTCCGGTGCGCGTCGCGGACATAGCCGATGTGTCGCTTGGCGAAGAGTTGCGAACAGGCGCCGCCACCGAGAACGGCCGCCAGATCGTGCTTGCCACGGTCCTCATGCTGATGGGCGAGAACAGCCGCACCGTGGCGCAGGCGGTCGCCGAGAAACTGGAGGTCGCGGGACAAGCGCTGCCGGCCGGGATCGTCGCCAAGCCGATCTACGACCGAACGGCTCTGGTCGACCGGACGATCGAGACGGTGCAAACCAACTTGCTGGAAGGCGCACTGCTGGTGGTCGTCGTGCTGTTTCTGCTGCTCGGCAATATTCGCGCCGCGCTCATCACGGCGGCGGTGATCCCGCTCTCTATGCTGCTGACCATCACCGGCATGGTGCAGAACAAGGTCTCCGGCAATCTGATGAGTCTGGGCGCTCTCGATTTCGGCTTGATTGTCGATGGGGCCGTCATCATCGTCGAGAACTGCCTGCGGCGCTTCGGACAAGAACAACATGCGCTCGGGCGGCTTTTGAGCCGAGACGAACGCTTTGCCCTGACGGAGGCCGCTACGGTCGAAGTGATCAAGCCGTCGATCTTCGGCGTACTGATCATAACGCTTGTCTATGTGCCGATTTTTGCGCTCTCGGGCGTCGAAGGGAAAATGTTCCAGCCCATGGCGTTCACGGTCGTGTTCGCACTGACGGCGGCCATGATCCTGTCGCTCACCTTCGTTCCGGCCGCAGTCGCTCTTTTCGTGACCGGCAAGGTGGAGGACAAGGACAGCGCGGTGATGCGCGGCGCGCGAGCGCTCTACCAGCCTGCGCTCGACTGGGCCTTGCGCCTGCGCTGGGTGGCAGCAGCCGCGGCGGTCGGTCTTGTCGGCCTGGCGGGGTTCGTCGCATCACGCATGGGATCGGAGTTCATCCCCAATCTCGATGAGGGCGATATCGCCGTGCATGCCCTGCGCATTCCGGGCACGAGCCTGACCCAGGCCATCCAGATGCAAGAGGCGCTGGAGGCCGGGATCGGAACGCTGCCGGAAGTCGAGCGCGTTGTCTCGAAGATCGGGACCGCAGACATCGCGACGGACCCGATGCCGCCGAGTGTCACAGACACCTACGTGTTTCTAAAGGACAGGAAGGACTGGCCTGATCCACGCAAGCCCCGCACTCAGCTTGTCGCCGAGCTGGAAGCCGTCGTGACCCGCATTCCGGGCAACAACTACGAGTTCACGCAGCCGATCCAGATGCGGTTCAACGAACTGATCTCCGGCGTTCGGTCCGATGTGGCGGTGAAGATCTATGGCGACGAGCTCGATCAACTCGCCGAACTGGGCGAACAGGTTGAGCAGGTAGTCTCAGGCATAGCTGGAGCCCAGGATGCCAAGGTCGAGCAGGTCACCGGTCTGCCGGTCCTACGGATCACGCCGAACCGCACCGCGCTGGCGCGGCTCGGGCTCAACGTGGCGGATGTCCAGAACGCCGTCGGCACCGCCTTCGGTGGAACGACGGCTGGCCAGGTGTTCGAGGGCGACCGCCGGTTCGATATCGTGGTGCGCTTGCCCGAGCGACTGAGACAGGATGTCGATGCGATCGGCCAGCTCCGGATTCCGCTACCTGGGCGTGACGGGGATCCGCGCGGCTTTGTGCCGTTGCAGGAGGTCGCGTCGATCGACCTTTCGATCGGCCCGAACCAGATCAGCCGCGAGAACGGCAAGAGGCGGGTGGTCGTGACGGCCAACGTTCGGGAACGCGATCTCGGCTCCTTTGTAACCGCCCTACGCAAGGCGGTGGAAAGTGAGATCGAGCTGCCCGCCGGCTACTGGGTCAGCTATGGCGGCACGTTCGAGCAGCTCATATCCGGCGCGCAGCGGCTCGCGCTTGTCGTGCCAGCGGTCCTACTGTTGATCCTTGGCCTTCTCTACGGCCTGTTCCGGTCCATGCGGGATGCGCTTGTCGTCTTCAGCGGCGTACCGCTCGCTCTTACCGGCGGCGTGCTGGCGCTGGTCCTGCGCGGCATGCCGCTGTCGATCTCGGCTGGCGTTGGGTTCATAGCGCTGTCAGGCGTCGCGGTCCTGAATGGCGTGGTGATGGTATCCTTCATCCGGTCTCTGCAGGAGCAGGGGAGATCGCTCGACGACGCCATTCGCGAGGGCGCGCTGACGCGGCTGCGACCGGTGCTGATGACCGCCCTCGTCGCAAGCCTGGGGTTCATTCCCATGGCGTTCAATGTCGGCGCGGGAGCGGAGGTTCAGCGACCGCTGGCGACCGTCGTGATCGGCGGGATTATCTCGTCGACCATCCTCACCTTGATTGTACTGCCCGCACTGTACCGGCTGGTGCATTCGATCCGACCGTTTCGCCGGGGAGCGGATGAGGGACCGCTAACTGCTACCCGGTTGAATGTGTCGCCCTAGTTGTCGGGCCTTTTCGCGACGCGACAGTCGAGCCTGGAGCAACGGCAGCACCGATCCCGATGGCCGACCGTCACGGGGGGTCATTGACCGTCCCAGGGGCGATGTGCGGCTTTAGCGACTCGCGAACTTCTAACTTCATGTCGAACGACGAGGGACGGCGCTGATCAGTTGAGATCACCCATCCAATTCGGTCATCGACTGCTATTTGATACTCCGGCGCAAAGGCGAACGTTCGAAAGACTCACTACCGAAATGTTCGATGAGGCTACGGATGACCTTTTGATCGCCTTCCAATGCTTGAGCTCGAATACGGAGCAGCATGACGTCCAGCGCAGGTACCATCTCGGTTCGCGCGCCGATTTTCACCGGAAACGGCGAAAGCAGGACTTCCTGTAAGATGTCGCGTGGGCGGCCGCCGCGCGGGTTGCCGGATTGGCCTGGCTTCCAACGCGAATGGCGGGGAGGCTGGCCATAACCGACTTTGCTCTCAGCTGGTGGGCCTGAGGTCGGCTGGTCCGAAGCGACCGCCGGATGCTTTGGACGCCGACCTCGCGGATTGCCCGATTGGCCGGGTTTCCAACGCGAGTGAACCGGTATCCGGGAGTGGCCGGTGTCCAGATTTGCCTCCATCGAGCTAGAGTTTGGTCCGGTTCGGTCATTCATGTCGGGAGGCTTCGCTCGACTGCCGCCCGCTGCGCCAGCCAAATCGGAAAAATTCCCTGCTAGCCGTTCCAGAATTCCCTGCACTCCGTCTGAAAATTCCCTGCTCTTTTCATCCGGAGACGCGGCCGAAAATGGAAAATTTTCGGTAGTTGCCGGTCCTTGCGCGCGGTCTGCCTTCGAGAGCGGTCGCAAAATCAGGGAAAATTCCCTGCAACCAGGGAATTCGGAGAGCTACTGCTCCATTGCGGTCGCCACACAGCCAGGGAGCCCCGGTCTCCGGGGTGGTCGACACGGAGCCTCTGAATAGAGGTCTACTCTCCGGGACTTGGCCGCAGAGAAATCACACAGAGACCCGATGTGAGTTCGCGGTAGGCGCGCCATTGGGCCGTTTCCGCGAGCGCGTCTCTGGCATCGCGCAAGAAATGGAGTTTCTCGGACACCGCAGAATTCGAGAGACCGGTTTCCCATCGAGGTCGCTGGCGCGCGGCCAAACGTCGAATGTGTTTCTGTCTCTCGAATTGGGGACGGATCGAATCCTTCAGAAACAATATCGGGGTCAGCGGAGGGGCAGGGAGTGACGTTGCAGAGCAACATCGGACCACCGCCAGCAGCCAGGGGGATCGCGGCAGTGTTTCCATGCCTGCCTCTAGCGCGCTGCGAGCGCGGCCTGGGCCGCCCCGAGCTCGGCTTTGGTCGCGATGCCGTCATGATCGACGTCGACACGATCGAACACGACAGTCGGTCCGCCGCCGAACTCGTCGCGGCTTACCTTCTTGTCGCCATCGGCGTCGAACTCGCGCACCAGTTGGTCGGCCTGCATGCCGGCAGGAAGCCGGCTGGCGACAAGGCGCGGTATGTCGCTTTCAGTCATGTAGCCGTCGCCGTTGCGGTCCATCCGCGCGAATTGCTTCTGGCGGAAGGTGGTGAATTCCGAGCGGCTGACGGCGCCGTCGCCGTTCGAGTCGGCTTTTTCAAGTTGCTGCAAGATGCGCGATCCGTCGTGCGACTGGGCGGCCGCCGGAGCGCAGGCGGAGAGGAAGAGGACGATGGGGAGGAGTTTCATGTTGCTGCTCGATTGTCCTGTATGTGCACGCCATCGCCGGCCCCGGCGTTTCGACCGGGGGCCGGCGCGGCTGCTCTAGCGCGTCGGGCAAGTAACGATTTCGCCCGCTGCGTTGGCGCAGGTCACAGTACGGCTGCCGCCGGTCTCCGAAGTGTAGGCGCTGTCCACGGCGACCGAGCCATTCTGGTTGCTCGCCTCGGTAGTGCGGTCGCGGACCACATTGCCGTCGGCGTCCTTGGCAAAGCCGCCCTGGCTCGCGAGCGTGCCGCCATTGGCGCCGTCGATCTTGATGCCGCTTTCATGGGTCACTGCGCCGTCCGCCGTGCGCTCGGTGACGCCGGCGCGACAGGCGCGGCCAGCGGCGCCGTCTGCGCAGTTGGCGCTGCCGGCGATCACATTGCCCTGGCCGTCGCTTGCAACGCCGCGCGCGCCGCGGAGCGTTCCGCCATTGGGACCTTCCCGGTCGTGGACCTGACCGGCGACGACGCCGCCCGAAGCGGTTCGGCCTGCGCCGCGGCCGACGCGCTGGGCTTCGGCGGTCTGGATGGTAAATGCACCCAAGGCGATCAGGCTGGCGATGAGGGTAGCGTGTTTCATAACGAATCTCCTGTTTCAGGCCCGGCCCGACGCCGGCTCAACTCAGCCAGACTGAGGGGGGGATGAAACCGGGAGATGTCTGCCGACACTCACTGTGTTTCATACGGGCGGCGGAAGTGCGGCCGCCGGTTACACAGGGTCACATGCATGAACGGACATTCAACCAACCTCGTTGTACAGTACCAAAATGACACCGCTCGATCTCGTCGCCATTGTTGAGGATGATCCAGAAATCCGGGATCTGGCCGTCGCCCTGTTCCGGCGGGAGGGATTCGAGGCAGCCCCGTGCGAGAACGCACGCGCCCTCGACGCGCTTTTGGCCCGCACCCGGCCGGCGCTGATCGTCATGGACGTCATGATGCCGGGAGAGGACGGCTTGTCGGTGTGCCGCCGGCTCGCCGCCAACAATGGACCTCCGGTAATCTTGGTAACCGCGCGCGGGGAGGATATCGACCGCATCATCGGTCTCGAAATCGGCGCCGACGACTATCTTCCGAAGCCTTTCAATCCGCGCGAGTTGATCGCTCGCGCCCGTTCGGTTCTGCGACGCGCCCGGGCGCCCGCTGACTCTGCATCACGCCAATTGATCAGTGCCGATGCCGAAATCTATAGTTTCGAAGGATGGAATCTGGACGCGGCTTCGCGGAGTTTTACCAACCCCGGCGGCGAAGCGATCGAGCTGTCCGCTGGCGAGTACGACCTGTTGATGGCCTTCGTTAAGCACCCCCAGCGCGTGTTGAGCCGCGACTTCCTGATGGACTGGACGAAGGGCCGCGAGGCCACCGCGTTCGACCGGTCGGTCGATGTCATGATGTCCCGGCTGCGCCGCAAGCTGGGCGATGACTCCGCAGCGCCTCGCTTCATCAGGACAGTGCGCAATGGCGGCTATCTGTTCGCCGTGGCGGTCAGCCGGTCCTGACATGGCGCCTCTGGCAAACTCTATATCGCTGCGGCTTGTTGGCTTCCTGCTTGGCGCGGTCGTGCTGTTCAATCTTGCCATGGCGGTGGCTTTCTTTGCGCCGATCGGGCGTGACCGGGCGTCGGCGGAACGCCTGCCGCTGCCTGCGCAAGCAGCGGCCATTGTCGAAGTGCTCGAGGCGGCCAGCCCGAAAGCCAGGCCCCGCCTGCTGGATGCGCTCAACTCCGCGTCGATGTCCGTCCGCCTCGTCGATGTGATTCCGGCCACCGCGGCCGACGGGACATCCGCGCCCATCCTGACCCGCTTTCTGGACAGCTATGACGAGGCTTTCGCCAGCCGGGACGTCCATGTCGACCTGCAGCGGCGAGGCGGGTTTCAGGGGTTCCGGAACCGGCGAGACGAGGAGTGGCGGCCCGTGCGACTCTATGTGCGTTTGCGAGACGGCCCCTGGGTCGCGATGGAGCCGATGCGTTCGGTTCTACTGCGCGGGGTGCTCGGCCGCGGGCTCGCTATCGTCGGTCTCGTCGGCCTCATCGTGATCGTGTTGCTGGTGATCGCCGTCCGCCAGACTGCGCGGCCGATCGAGAAGCTGGCCGCAACTGCCCGCATGTTCGCCGAGCGGCTCGATGCTCCCGATCTTGAAACCAAAGGCCCAAAAGAGCTCCGCGAACTGGCGTCCTCCTTCAACGACATGAAGAGGCGCATCCGCCTCCTGGTGCAGGAACGCACGCGATTGGTCGCGGCGATCGCCCACGATCTTCGCACTTACCTGACGCGCCTGCGGATGCGCGCCGAGTTCATTGCTGACGCCTCGCAGCGCGAACGCGCGGAACGCGACATCGAGGAGATGAGCGAGCTGATCGGCGACACGCTGCTGTTTGCGCGCACCACGGAGAAACGCGACGAAAGGCAGGCCCGCGCGGACGTTGTCGCCGAAACGATTGCGTTCGCTGCGGCGCGGAAAGAGCTTGGTGAGGCGGTGATCTTCGCTCCTCCCACGGCGCCAGCAGCGCAGGCGGTCGTCGACCCAGTTGCGTTGCGGCGAATCCTGGCGAACCTCACTGACAACGCGCTGCGCTACGGCGCCGCTGCCGAACTTGCCGTGTCGCTTGAGCCCGGCTGGGTCATCATCGAAGTCGCCGATCGCGGTCCGGGCATACCCGATGCCGAAATCGATCGCATTCTCGCCCCGTTCGAGCGACTGGAACCGTCTCGCGGTCGCGAGGAGGGGGGCTCCGGACTGGGTCTCGCCATCGTCAAGGCGCTGACCGAGAGCCATGGCGGCATTTTCAAGCTTGCGAACCGGCCGGGTGGAGGCGTTTGTGCGCACGTCTCGCTGAAGAGCGGCGGCTCACCGATATCAGCTCCTGCATCATCATGACGGACGCCGACTTCTCAGCGAGTTCCAGTCGCTGAGAAGTCTAATCACGAACGCCCATTCTTGAGGAGGAAGTCGACGCGCAGGGCGAGCAGGATCTGGTTTAACTGAGCAATCCGTCGGGAGGTGATGGGCGAGCGCAGACGTTGCGACGCGACTTCTGCATGCCGACGTACTGTCGCGTCGGCTTCACGTTTGTGCATTCAGCGTGCAACGCAGCACAAGGCGAAGGCGCCCTAGCGCCGATGACCGCAAATCTTGCGCTTCCGCGAATATGAGGCTTGCTGCGCTGCACTAGAGCCGGCACCACTCGCTCACTTGCCGGGGCAATGGCGTTCCGGTTGGCGCATCGCTGCGCCCACATCAAGTTCGGACAACGACGTCCGTGCGGCCTCATCGGCGCCGCGCGGGCGTTTTTTTTTTTTGGCCAAAGGCCAACAGAGGACCACATGGCGGACGGCGGTAAAGCAGTGCGGGGGACAACGACAATCAGAGGCATAGCCGCGCTCGGGGGCGCGGCGAGTATCGCGATGATAACCGCCGGCGGCGCGTATGCGCAGGCGGCGGATCCGCCGCTGGATATCGGCGCCGCGATTCAGAAAGGAACACCGATCCTCGAATTCCGGCCGCGGCTCGAACTCGTCGACCAGACCGGCCGGATCGATGCCGAGGCTTTCACTGCCCGCACGCGGCTGGGCTGGCAGACAGCCAGGTGGAACAACCTGCAGGCCACGATCGAATTCGAGGATGTCCGTCAGCTCGGCGAGGAGAACTACGACACCAACGTCAACGGCAAGACGACGTTCGCGCAGGTGTTCGATCCCGATGTTACCGAGCTGAACCGGCTGCAGGTCGTGTGGACGCCGGACAGCCGTTTCACTGCCACCCTGGGGCGCCAGCGCATCAATCTGGACGATCAGCGCTTCATTGGCGGCGTTGCGTGGCGCCAGGACGAGCAGACCTTCGATGCGGCGAGGTTCGACGCGGATCTGGGGCGGTTCGACGTCACCTACGCGTATATCGCCCACGTAAACCGCATTTTCGCCGAAGCGCAGGACTGGGACTCGAACAGTCACATCGCCAATTTCAGCTACGCCTTCGCCGATCCGCTGAAGGTTGCGGCGTTCGTCTATGCGCTGGACTTCACCAAGCCGACGACACCCGGGGTGCGCAACCAATCGAACCTCACCTATGGTGTGAAAGCGTCAGGCAAGCAGTGGTTCGGCGCCGTCAACGTGGCCTATGCCGCCAGCTACGCCACCCAGAGCGACCATGGCGAGAGCCTGCTGGACTACGATCTCGACATGGCCAGCGCCGAGGTCACGGCGACGCTGGAGGAATTCTCCGGCCGCATCAGCTACGAGACGCTGGAGGGCAATGGCGCGCGAGGTTTTTCGACGCCGCTGGCGACGCTGCACGCTTTCCAGGGATGGTCCGACGCCTTTATCGTCAACGGTGTGAAGACCACGGTCGACGGGATCAACGATCTCAACGCCACCGTCACGTGGAGCCCGCGCTGGAAGTGGGACTACCTCTTCAACCTCGCCTTCCTCGCCCGCTACCACGACTTCGAAGCGGAGCGGACAGGCGCCGATCTCGGCTCCGAATGGAACCTCCAGGCGACGGGCGCGATCACGCCGCGCCTCTCCTGGCTCCTCAAGTTTGCCGACTATGACGGGCCGGGCGTCGCGCCTGCTCCGGCGGACCGCACCAAGGTGTGGTTCGGCTTCGAATGGAAACTCTAGCGCGCTCGCCGAAGAAGAGGACACCGCATGACCAACGTTTCTGAGAAGAAGAAGGGTTTGAGCCGTCGCGCCGCCCTGACAGGCGCAGCCGCAACCGTGCTCGCCGCCAGGCTGGCGTTTCCCGACGGCGCTTTCGCTCAGGGCAAGGGGCCGGAGATCACTAAAGCCAAGCTCGGCTTCATCGCGCTGACTGACTGCTCGCCGCTGATCATCGCGAAGGAGCGCGGGCTGTTCGACAAGTACGGCCTGCCTGACGTGGAAGTGCTGAAGCAGGCTTCATGGGCCTCGACGCGCGACAACCTCGTGCTGGGCTCCGGCGCCGGTGGAATCGACGGGGCGCACATCCTTACGCCCATGCCCTACCTGATGACGCTGGGAACCATCAGCGGCGGCCAACCTGTGCCGATGAACATCCTCTGCCGTCTCAACATAAACGGGCAGGCGATTTCGGTTTCAAACGCGCTGCACACGTCGGGCGTGAAACTCGATGCCTCGGCGCTGAAGGCGCGCTTCGCGGACATGAAGAAGGCAGGCAAGACCGCAAAGGTCGCCATGACGTTCCGGGGAGGAACGCACGATCTATGGTTACGCTACTGGCTCGCTGCAGGCGGAGTGAACCCCGACGCCGATTGCGAGACCATCGTGATCCCGCCGCCGCAGATGGTGGCGAACATGCGCGCCGGCACGCAGGATGCCTTCTGCGTCGGCGAGCCTTGGAACGCGCAGCTAGTCAGCCAGAAGCTCGGAGCCACCGCGACGACAACGTCCGAGATGTGGATGAATCATCCCGAGAAAGCCCTCGGCATGCGGGCCGACTGGGTGGCGAAATATCCGCGCGCCGCGCAGGCGCTTCTTACCGCAGTGATGGAGGCGCAGCGCTGGTGCGATGACATGAAGAACCGGCCGGCCATGTGCTCGATCGTGGCGGGGCGGCAATACATCAACGTGCCGCTCAATGACATCCTGCCGCGCCTCACCGGCAAGATCGCCTACGACCCGGGTCGCGTCGTCGAGAAGTCGCCGCACATCATGAAGTTCTGGGCGGATGACGCGAGTTTCCCGTGGAAGTCGCACGACAAATGGTTCCTCGCTGAGAACATCCGCTGGGGAAACATCCCCGCCGGAACCGACATCAACGCGACCGTGGACAAAGTGAACCGGTCGGACATGTGGCGCACCGCCGCGTCCACGCTGAAGGTTGCGGCGCCTGCATTCGACAGCCGCGGCGTCGAGAAATTCTTCGACGGGAAGACGTTCGATCCGGCTAACCCTGAAGCCTATCTCGCCTCGCTCTCAATCAAACGGATCGCGTGAAGACGGCCATGACAGTGCTCGCCGCCGTGAAATCCGACGCCCTCCCCGAGGTTGCCTCCCAATCCAGCGCGGCAATCGTGAAACTGCCCCAACCAAAAAGGCGCCCCGGCCGCCATCCGGCGTTTGCAGGCCAGGTGCTCGCTTCGGTCGTGCCGCCGCTGCTTGTCATCACCCTGATCCTTATTGTCTGGCAGATTGCTTGCGGCGATCCCGCGTCGCTGTTTCCGGGGCCGCTGTCGATCTGGGAGCAGTCACGCGAGCTGATCGTCGATCCGTTCTTCAATCGGGGCGGCGTTGATAAGGGGCTGTTCTGGCATGTGTCGACGTCGCTCTCGCGGGTGGCGATCGGCTTCAGCATGGCCGCTCTGGCCGGCGTGCTCCTCGGTGTCTGGATCGGCGCCAACAAGTGGGCGCTGCGGGCATTCGATCCGGTTTTCCAGGTGCTGCGCACCGTCCCGCCGCTTGCATGGCTGCCGATCTCTCTGGCGCTGTTCCGGGAAGCGCAGCCTTCCGCGCTGTTCGTGATCTTCATCACATCGATCTGGCCGGTGATCATCAACACGGCAGTAGGCATCCGGAACCTGCCGCAGGACTATCTCAACGTCGGCCGAGTGTTGCGGCTGTCGTCCGCCGAGATGTTCTTCCGCATCATGGCGCCGGCGGCGACGCCCTACATCTTCACCGGCTTGCGCATCGGGATCGGCATGAGCTGGCTGGCGATCGTTGCGTCCGAGATGTTGCTGGGCGGGGTCGGCATCGGGTTCTTCATCTGGGACCAGTACAACGCCAGCCGCATCTCCGACATCATCGTCGCCCTGATCTGGGTCGGCCTCGTCGGCTACGCGCTGGATCGCTTCGTCGCCCTTCTGGGACGTTTCGCCTCGCGCGGAACGGCCGCGAGCTAGGAAAGCGCAACCATGTCCAGCTATCTCTCCATCGAGAACGTGTCTGTCACCTTCCAGCGCGCGGGCGTCGTCTCGGATGTCCTGCGAAGCATCTCGCTGGCGATCGAGCAGGGCGAATACGTCTCCATCATCGGGCATTCGGGCTGCGGGAAGTCCACCCTGCTCAATGTCGTCGGAGGACTCGTAGCGCCGGTTTCAGGCGGCGTGATCCTCGACCGCCGGGAAGTGGCCGGGCCAGGACCGGAGCGGGCGATCGTTTTCCAGAACCACAGCCTGCTGCCCTGGCTGTCCTGCTACGAGAATGTCCGCCTCGCGGTGGACAAGGTGTTCGGCCGTACGAAGTCGCGCGCCGAACGCCATGATTGGACGATGCACAACCTCCAGCTGGTGCAGATGACCCATGCCGCCGCGAAACGGCCGGGCGAGATCTCCGGCGGCATGAAGCAGCGCGTCGGCATCGCCCGCGCGCTGGCGATGGAGCCGAAGGTCCTGCTGCTCGACGAACCGTTCGGCGCGCTCGATGCGCTGACGCGCGCAAGCCTGCAGGAAGCGGTCTCCGAAATCCACGCGAGGGTCGGTTGCACCATCTTGATGATCACTCACGATGTCGACGAAGCCGTTTTCCTCTCCGACCGCATCGTTATGATGACCAACGGTCCTGCTGCGATCATCGGCGAGATTCTCGACATCGTGTTGCCGCGCCCGCGCTGCCGGGTGGCAATGCTCGAGGAGCCACGTTTCAATCAGTATCGCCAGAAGGTGCTCGATTTCCTCTACAGCCGCCATGCTGCGCGGGCGGCCTGACGGCTCTTCGGTCTGGATGTACCGCTTCTGCTACCATCGAGTGCATCGCTTGGGCGGATACGGGAGCGACCGTTAGGCTTCGGCCGCTGAGTAGTGGTGCTCATCCGGCTTGGCGCGCCACATATCCTTGGTCGACCTCGCGCGAGTTGGTCTCCTGGATTGATCGGCGCTAGCGTGACCCGCTGAGTTCGATCGCGCGTCTCGACGTGAAGACAAGCACGGCGGCATCCGGATTCTCGCCGACGCGCATCAAAGTGAACTGCGCTTGGACCCGACGGCCGCTTCGCACCCGAGGAACCCTCGGGCGCTTAGGCGAAGATGTCGAACGGCTTGAAGTTTCCGTTGAGCAGGTCTGGCGTCGTTTTCTGCTTCAGCCAGCCTTCGGTCATGGTGGCGTAGACACGGCGGAAGTCCGTCGTGAACATCAGGTTGTCTCCGGCGTCGAGCTTGGTGAGGCTCGGCAGCTCGCCATAGTGGCCGCCTTTCACCTGTTTGCCGGCGACGAACATCACGTTGGCCGCGCCATGGTCCGTGCCGAGGCTGGTGTTTTCCGGCACGCGGCGGCCGAATTCGGAGAAGAGCATCACTGTCACATCGTCGGCTCGGCCGATGCGCTCCATGTCCTGCATGAAGCCGGAGAGCGCGTCGGACGTGTAGGTGAGCAGCCGCCCATGCAGATCATTCTGCGTGACGTGGGTGTCGAAAGCGTTGTTTGCGTACGAGGTGTAGTAGAGCCGCGCCGGCAGCCCTGCGCTGATCATGGCCGCCACACGGCGCAGGCCGAGATCCACGATGCCGTAGTCGATCGGCGAGCGATAGTCGGACCACGCCTTGCGCACCATGGCGGAGGCGTCGTTTGCGCTCTTCGCAATGTCGAGCAGGTAGCGCCGCGACGGGTTCGTCACCTTGCCGGGGTCCGGCAGGCTCGCCAGCGCTTCCTTCTCCTCGAAAAACATTTCGCGCGCGAAGTTGTCTGGATTGTTGAAGACAACCGGCACGTGCTTGTGTGCGCGGACGGCCAGCGACTGGCTCGCGCCGATGTTGATCAGGAAGTTCGGTGGCGCCTGGGGCGCCATCGCGTCGGCCAGCCGTCCGACCCATCCGAACTGCTCGCCGCTGTTCGGCGCGGCCGTGTGCCAGTAAGCCATCGACGTGAAGTGCGAGAAGGACGGGTCCGCATAGCCGCAGCCGTGAACGATCGCGAGCTTGCCGTCCTTGAACAGCTTCTCCATTCCGACCATGCCGGCATTGAGTCCGAAATGGTCGTCGAGCTTGCGCAGCCGTTCCTTGCGGATGCCAATCTGCGGCCGATGCCGGTAGTAGGCGTCATCGCCATACGGCACGACAGTGTTGAGCCCATCATTGCCGCCGGAAAGTTCCAGCACGACGAGGATGCGCCCCTTCGACGCCTGCGCGGTCTGTGCTTCGGCTGACGGGCCGAACATCAGGGGCGGAGCAACAAGACCGGCGGCTATGCCGGTGTTCAGCAGGCCGCGCCGCGTCAGTGCGAGATCGAGATGAGTGTGCTTTGTCATCGCCGTTCAATCCAGCTGGTATTCCGGCAGGCTCATGATGAGGTGCGTCAGCAGCCTCAGTGAGTCTTCCATGTAGGTGTCGGCCGCCTTCAAGTCGGTTGTGCCAAGTTCCCCGTCGAGAAACTTGATCAGCTTTGTCCGCGCATCCGCGCCGGGCTGGACGCGCATGAAGCGGGCCAGGAAATAGTCGACCACCTCCGGCGTCGTGCGCAGGCCCTTCGCCCGCACCATCGCGCTGAGGTCGAGCTGCGCCGTATCACGCGGAATAGGCTTCACTTTCTGGATCGCCATCTGCCAGCCGCGATAGCTGGCGTAGCGCGTGTTGAAGTCTTCATCGCGGTCGGCGGCCATGTTGGACTCCGCAACGACCACGCCCTCCGCCTGGCTGGTGGCCGCTGTGATGTCCGCGCCGTCCCGGATACGCGTCGAAACCTGGCGGATGTCGGGCGCGAAGTTGTAGCGGTCGGGCGGGATGAAGTTGATGTCCGGGAACAGCACGTCGCGCGCGAAATTGCCGCGCTCGAGCAGAAGGCCCGGCGTGATCCAGCTCCGCCCCTGCGCCCAGCCGGCGACGGTCGGCGGCGCAAACAGTCTCTGTCCGAGTGCGCCGGTGGCGGCGTTGAAATCGGGCACGCCCGGGACCGCCTTCAGTCCCAGCTTCTTGTACGTCGACACGGCGAGCTGCACCGGGCTCTGAATCTGTGCGCCGGCGGAGGCGGGGCTATAGAAATCCCTCGACAGGAAAACCGCCTCAAGGAAGGGCGCGATCTCGTACTTGTTCTTGCGCAGGATATCGCCGAGCTTTGTCTGCAGCTTGGGGTCGAGATCCTCCCGCACGAAGAAGCGATAGAGCTTGCCGGCCATGTAGTTGGCCGTCACCGGCTGTTCCATGATGATGTCGATGATCTGCACGCCGTCGAAGTTCCCCGTCTTGCCGAGGAACGTCTTCGATCCCGTATCGTGCTGGTCGGTGTTGATGACGAATTTCGTGTCGACATAGTTCCAGCCGGTGAAGGCGCGCGCTGCTTCGCGGACATCCTTCTCCGTGTAGTTGCCGACGCCCATGGTGAAGAGTTCCATGATCTCGCGGGCGAAGTTCTCGTTTGGCGCGCCTTTGACGTTCTTGCCGGCATCGAGGAAGGTCAGCATTGCCGGGTCCTGCGCCACGGCGACGGTGAGGTCGCGGAAACTGCCGGTCCCCTTGCTCTGGAAAAGCTCGAGCTGGTTGAGCAGCTTGCGATAGTCGCGCACCTTGTCTTCATTGTTCGCGAAGTGGCCGTGCCAGAACAGCGCCATCTTTTCCTGCAGTGGCGCATTGCTCGTCAGCATCCGGTTCGCCCACCAGTAGCTGACGCGGTTGGTTTCCAGCACGCTGGCGCGCAGCCAATAGAAGAACTTGTTGGCGACCGGCTGGATGCGCCGGTTGCCCGCCGGCTTCACCTTCACGCCCATCGACTCGCCGGTTTCCTTCGCGCGATCGGTCGCGGCGGGGCGGCTCTCCGGGAAAGGTTCAAGGCCGGGATCATGGATGCCGGAGTGCTCGAAGGGGGCAAGATGACTGTTATCGGCCTTGCCGAAGTAGACGAGGCTGCGCACGGCCTCGACCGGACTCATTGCGGCCAGCCTGGCGATGTCTTCTGGCGTCCCGCCGAAGCCCGCGCGCTCCAACAGGTGCGCGGCTTTCTCAGCGTTCCAGTCCTTCGCCGAAATCGGCGTCAGGTCATTGTGCCAGCTATTCGGCGGGGCGGACTGCGCCATGGCCGTAGGAAAGGCCCCTGCAAACAGGAAGGCCACGCACGCGAACACAACAGAGGTTAGCTTTTGGCGCATCGGGACGTTACCTCGGCAACAGGAAGTCCACCGGTTGGGGAAATGACTGTCGCATCTTCGGGGCGGAGGCAAGCCGGGGAGGATCCGATTGTCGGCAGGGGAATTCCTGCTTGCGAGGAAGGTTCGGTTTTCGCACGGGCCCTAGCCAGACCTTCTTGAGACGCGTGTGGCTCTTTCTCCGGTAGCTAGTCAGGCGAGCGGGACGACGTCCACCGCCTGAGTGCTGTCCTGGGCGCCGGCGGTGCGCACCACGCCGCGAACGGGGGCGACGTCGCCATAGTCGCGGCCGTGTGCGACGACGATGTGGTCGACGCCGACGAAGATGCCGTTGGTGGGGTCGTATTCGACCCAGCCGGTTTCAGCGCCGCACCATGCCCGCACCCAGGCATGCATCGCGTCGGCGCCCTCGAGGCGCGGTTTTCCGGGCGGCGGATTGGTGCGCAGGAAGCCGCTGACATAGCCGGCCGGTATGCCGATGGCGCGCAGGCAGCCGATCATGATGTGCGTGAAATCCTGGCAGACGCCGTGACGGCTGGCGAAAGCTTCCTCCGGCGGCGTGCTCACGTCTGTGGCGTCGGGATCGAATTTCATGTCGCGATCGAGCGCCTGGCCGATAGTTTCAACGATGCGGAGCACGGTCATGTCCGGCGCGATGTGGCTGCGGGCGTAGGCGCCGAATTCCGGTAGGGCGCGGACACGCGGCGAGTCCGCGATGAAATGGTGCGGGGCATCCGGCGCCAGTGAGCGGTTCGATGCGATCTCACTGGCGAGGCCGGGCAGGAGCGGTGACGGATCGCTCGTGCGCGTATCGGGCAGGCGTTCGACGCGGGAGCGCAAGCGGAAGACGATCTCGGCGTGGGAAGCGCGGAAGACGGCTTCGACCAGCGTGTTGTTGAAGAAGTCGGAGCGGGCAATGCGCTCGTCGGGTGAAGGCGTGATTTCCAGCAGCGATGTGATCGCGCGCTGGCGACCGGGCAGGTCGGCCGGCGTCAGGTAGAGGACATGGCGACTGCCGACGGCGGGGCTGGCGTAAGTGTAAGCGATGCGGAGGCCAATGTCGTAGAGCATGCGTCAGCGCAGATAGGTCGAGGTGAGGAGATCCGAGAGGCCGCCAAGCTCCGACCGGATCTGCAGCAGGCCGTTCGAGTCGAGTTGCTCGGGCTTCTTTACGGCAAGGTCTGCGTGCATCTTGAAGGTGGTGCTGGCCAAGGGCGATAGCTGCTTGCCTTCCTTGGCGCCGGGCAGGAAGCCGACCTGGCCGTGGATTTCGGCCAGGTGATAGTGGATCGAACGCGGGTTGTTGGCGTCGCAGGCGAGCAGGTCGATGACCGTGGGCCGCGTGGTGGCGACGGCATAGAGGCGACGGTGGGAGAGGACGCTGTCGCCGACTTCGACGACGAGGTCCAGCGCGCCTTCCGGTGCATCCGGTGCGGCGAACCATGAGAGCAGTTGCGCCATGGCGCTGGCGCGTTCGAGCGAGCGTCCGATGGACAGGAAGCGCCAGCCAGCAAAGCGGTACATGTTGTCGTGGACGAGGCCGGAGAAGCCGGTGATCTGGCGGAGCAATGTTCCGAGCGCGCGGGCGGAGGCGTTGCCGGGCGCGATGGACTCAAGGTCGTCTCGGGCGCTGGCGGCGAGTTCGTTGAGCGCGGCCCAGCCGTCGACGGAGAAGCGGTCGCGCACGACCGTGGCGCTGACTGTGGCTGAAGCTATGGCGTCGAAAAGGTCTTGCGGCACGCCGGCGGTTGGGTCGGCGCCGAGCAGGCCGGGGAATTCGCTCGCATAGTTGAGCAGGTCGGTGTCGGCGCGCCCGGACTCGGCGAGGCGGATGTTGAGAGCGCGCAACAAGCGGATGAGACCTTCGGCCCGCTCCACATAGCGGCCCATCCAGAAGAGGTTGTCCGCGGCGCGGCTGGGCAGCACACTGAGCTGTGAGCGGACATAGGGCGAGGTTGGCGACGGCAGCATGGTTTCGTTGCGTACGGCCTTGTCGCTGACGACCCAGACATCCGACACAGAGCCGCCGCGCTGCAGGGCGATGGCGGCGGCATCCTGCGTGCGGCCGATACGGCCATAGCCGCCGGGCATTACTTTCCATCCGCGCGAGGTGCGCGCGAGGAAGACACGCAGGCTCATCGGGCGCGGCACGAGCTTGCCGTCGACATAGGCGGGCGTCGTCGAGAGCGTCACGGCTTCCTGTCCCACCAGAAGCCGCGCCTCGGCATCAAGCAGCGTGTCGACAATGCCGCCGGGGCCGGTCTGCAGGCTGGAGCCGAGCACTGTCGAGCCTTCCGGATCGAACGGCATGCGGGTGGAGAGCGCCGAGCCGATCATCATGCGATGCGCATTGGCCTGCACATGCGCACGCTCCGACTCCTGCCCGCACCACCAGGTGGCGATGTTGGGCATCTTCAGCGGCTCCTGCAGCATGGCCTGGCAGATGCGCGGCAGAAAAGCGAGCATGGCGCGCGTTTCGAGAATGCCCGAGCCCAATGCGTTGACCATGGCAAGCTTGCCGCGCCGGATCGCCTCGACGAGGCCGGGCGTGCCGAGGCGCGAAGTCTCGTTGAGCTCAAGCGGATCGGCATAGCTCGCGTCGATCCGGCGCCAGAGGACGCTGACAGGAGACAGGCCCGCAATCGTGCGCACCATCACCTGCCCGTTCTCGACAGTTAGGTCTTCGCCCTCCAGCAGCATGAAGCCGAGATAACGGGCGATGTAGGCGTGCTCGAAATAGGTGTCGTTGAGGCGGCCCGGCGTCAGGATGCCGACGCGGCTCTCGCTGTCTCCGCGCAGATCGTTGAGCGCATCGCGGAAGGCGCGGAAGAAGCCGGCGAGGCGATGGACGTTGGAGTTGGCGTAGAGGTCGGGAAAGACGCGCGCCGTGGCGACGCGGTTCTCGAGAGCGAATCCGGCGCCAGAGGGCGCCTGCACGCGATCGCCGAGAACCCACCATTGCCCGTCCGGTCCACGGCCGATCTCGAAGGCGATGAAGTTGAGAAAGTGTCCCGAGCGCGGCCGCACGCCAACCATCGGGCGCAACCATTCGGGGCTCATTGCAATGAGCGAGGCAGGCAGGTGGCCTTCCCGCACGAGGCGCGCCTCGCCATAGAGATCGGCGCAGACGGTTTCGAGCAATTCGGCGCGCTGGATCAGGCCTTCGGAAATCTGCGTCCACTCGCTATCGTGGATCAGGACAGGGACGTGAGCGAGTGGCCAAGCGCGATCGGTTGCATCTTTCTCACCATACTGGCGGAAGAAGACGCCGGCGTCGCGCAGGTACTGGTCGCCCTGTTCGAAGCGGCGGGTGAGTTCGTCAGCCGGGAGACTGGCCAGCCCGTCGATGAAGCTGCGCCAGACGGGCCGGAGATTGCCGCCGGGATCCAGCAGCTCGTCGGCGACACTGGGCAGGGGCTGATAGCCCGCCAGCAGGCTGGCGGTGGGATCAGGCTGCGGCTGATTTATCGCAGACACGTCGGGGACCTTGTTACGGAGCAGAAGCGGTTCAGATACCCGCCGGCCGTCTCAGGTCCAGCGTAAAAGGAAACTCGGGGTGCACCGACTCAGGCGCAAGCTGATACATCCCCGGAGTATGGCCATGCGGCTCGAAACGCGCCAGCCGCCTGGCTTCGGCCTCGTTTCCGTTCACAGGGAAGGTCTCGTAGTTGCGCCCGCCGGGATGCGCGACGTGGTAGACGCATCCGCCCAGCGCGCGGCCTGTCCAAGTATCGAAGATGTCGAACGTGAGCGGCGCGTTTACCGGCAGGACCGGGTGCAGCGATTCAGGCGGCTTCCAGGCCTTGTAGCGCACGCCAGCCACGGCCGAGCCCGAGCCGGTTGGTTGCAGCGGCACGCGGCGGCGGTTGCAGGCGACAGTGTAGCGTTCGGCGTTCGTAGCGGTGAGCTTCACCTGCACGCGTTCGGCGGACGAATCCGCAAAGCGCACCGTGCCGCCGATCGCTCCGGTCTCGCCCAGCACGTGCCACGGCTCCAGCGCCTGGCGCACTTCGAGGTGGACGCCTTCCGACTCGACCTCGCCGCAGAACGGGAAGCGGAACTCGCACTGCGCTTCATACCACTCCGGCCGTAGCTCGAAGCCGTGCGCCGAGAGATCGCGCAGCACATCGAGGAAATCTTCCCAGACATAGTGCGGCAGCATGAAGCGGTCGTGCAGAGCCGTGCCCCAGCGAACAGGATTGCCGTTGAGCGGCGACTTCCACATGCGGGCAATGAGGGCACGGATCAGCACCTGTTGCGCGAGGCTCATGCGCGGATCGGGTGGCATTTCGAAGCCGCGGAACTCCACAAGGCCGAGCCGCCCGGTGGGCCCGTCGGGCGAGAACAGTTTGTCGATGCAGATCTCGGTGCGGTGGGTGTTGCCGGAGACATCGATCAGCAGGTTGCGCAACAGACGGTCGATCAGCCAGGGCGGTGTTTCGGGTCCTGCGCCGGGGGCGTGGATCTGGCTGAGCGCGATCTCGAGTTCATAGAGACTGTCGTGACGCGCTTCGTCGATGCGCGGCGCCTGCGAGGTCGGCCCGATGAACATGCCGGAGAACAGATAAGAGAGCGATGGGCGGCGTTGCCAGAGCAGGAGCAGGCTCTTGAGCAAGTCGGGCCGGCGCAGGAAGGGCGAGTCCATCGGCGTCGCTCCGCCGACGACGACGTGGTTGCCGCCGCCCGTGCCGGTGTGACGGCCGTCGATCATGAACTTGTCGGCGCCGAGGCGGCATTGCCTCGCTTCCTCATAGATCGCCTCGGTGGTGGCGACGCATTCCTTCCAGCTAGACGCTGGATGGATGTTAACCTCAATGACGCCCGGGTCGGGCGCAACGCGGATGACGTTCATTCGCGGATCGTGCGGAGGCGAATAGCCTTCGATATGCACCGGCAGGCCGATGGCGGCTGCCGCTGTCTCGGCGGCTGAGACCAGTTCGAGATAGTCCTCGATCCGTTCGACAGGCGGCATGAACACGCAGAGGCGGCCGTCTCGCGCTTCGACCGTCATCGCCGTGCGGACCGTGCCGGCGACTTCGGAAAAGGATTGCTCCTGCCGCTCCTGTTGTCCGCCTTCGGAGGCCGTGAAGGATGCACGGGCCTGCGTGGCCTGTGCCCGAGGCGTGAAGTCGGGCAGCAGACCTCGCTCCTCACTTGGGTCGGCTGGATTGATGAAGGGATACTTCGCCGGCGGGATATGAGGCAGGGATTCCAGCGGCAGGCGATAGCCGACGGCGCTGTCACCCGGCGCGAGGAACATGTGTCCGCGGCGCAGCTTCCACTTCTCAGATTTCCAGCGTTTCGATGTAGACGCCTTCGCCTGCCACCGCTGGATCGGAAGCACGTAACCGGATGGTTCGGTGAGGCCTCGGCCGAACACCTTGGCGATGCGATTGCGCTCCTCCGGATCTTTCAGCTTGGAATTTTCGGGTGTGACGTTTTCCGGGAGATTGCCTTCCTTCAGGATCCAGCTCGCCGGGTCTTCATAGGCGGGGATCACCATCTCGGCGCCGACGCCGAGTTCTTCCGCCATGGTCTGCAGCAGTTGTTCGGCGTGTTTCTTGGTGGCGCCGGAGTCCTTGCCTTCGCCGGCGACGAGGTCGGGGTTGGTCCAGATCGGCTTGGCGTCACGCCGCCAAAAGAGTGAGAAAGTCCAGCGCGGGAGGGTTTCGCCCGGATACCACTTGCCCTGACCGTAGTGCAGGAAGCCGCCGGGGGCGAAGCGGTCTCGCAAGCGGCGGATCAGCTTGTCGGCGAGGATGCGCTTTGTGGGGCCGTCGGCGCCGGTGTTCCATTCGGCGCCTTCGAAGTCGTCGATCGACACGAAGGTCGGCTCGCCGCCCATGGTGAGGCGGACGTCTCCGGCTTCCAGCTCGGCATCTACCTTCTCGCCCAGTGCGTTGAGCGCGACCCAGGAGTCATCCGAGAACGGCTTGGTAATGCGCGGATGTTCGGCGACGCGGATGACCTTCATGTCGAACGCAAAGTCGACGGTGGCGGCGCTGGCGACGCCCGATATCGGCGCGGCGTTGCGATAATGCGGCGTCGCGGCCAGCGGGATGTGGCTCTCGCCAGTCAGCAGGCCCGATGTCGGGTCGAGACCGATCCAACCGGCGCCGGGCAAGTAGACCTCACACCAGGCGTGCAGGTCAGTGAAGTCGACGCTGGTTCCGGGCGGGCCGTCGAGCGCGACGAGGTCGGGCTTGAGCTGGATCAGGTAGCCGGAGACGAACCGCGCGGCGAGGCCGAGATGGCGCAGGGCGTTTACCAGCAGCCAGCTTGAATCCCGGCACGAGCCGGAGGCCTTCTCGAACGTCTCCTCCGGCGTCTGGACGCCAGGCTCCATGCGGATGAGGTAGTTGATCTCCTTCGAGACCATGGCGTTGAGGTTGACGATGAAGTCGACCGTGCGCAGGCGATCCTTCGGAACTCTCGCCAGAAACTTCTTGAGGCGCGGGCCGAGCGGTTCGGGTTTCAGATAGATCGCAAGATCGTCTGCGATGTCTGTGGGATACTCGAACGGCCAAGTCTCGGCCGTTTCCTCTACGAAGAAGTCGAACGGGTTGTAGACTGTCATGTCGGCGACGAGGTCGACCTCGATGTTCAGTTCACGAACGGGCTCAGGGAAAACGAAGCGGGCCAGCCAGTTCCCGTAGGGGTCCTGCTGCAGGTTCACGAAATGCTTGTCCGGAGTGACTTTCAGCGAGTGCGAGATCACGCGGGTTCGCGAATGCGGCGCGGGTTTCAGCCGGATAACCTGCGGCCCCAGCGTCACCAGCCGGTCGTATTTGTAGTGCGTCAGGTGATAGATGCTGGCCTTGATCGACATTCTGCCGAGTTTCCCACGCTTCGCCGCATCTGTACTCTGACTGTAGGCCCCGGCAGCGCAACCCCTTGCGGCGATGGCATATTGGGCTGACCGCGCCGCCGCCGAGCAAAATGCGGGCGCCGCAGCCGGCTATTGTCGATGCAGTCCCGCCGCTGCGAGGATATCGAGCGCGGAATCCAGGGCGGGACGGTAGCGTTTCCAGCGGTTCAGGGCCGAGCGGTAGAGCGGCTGGCGCACTTGTGCAGCGCTCGCGGTGGCGACCGGGGCGACGTTTTCATGAAAATCGAGACAGGCCGGTTCGAATGGCAGGTCGCAGAAATCGAGCAGGCGACGAACCTGCGGCTCGAAATCCTCGACCACTTCCT
Source organism: Hyphomonadaceae bacterium (assembly GCA_030697555.1). Taxonomy (GTDB): domain Bacteria; phylum Pseudomonadota; class Alphaproteobacteria; order Caulobacterales; family Hyphomonadaceae; genus UBA7672. The sequence continues at coordinate 64,252 of JAUYPV010000017.1, read as the reverse complement.
CGTAGCGGACCTCGCAGAAACGGTCTTTCGGCAGCATTTCAGAGAAGCGCTTCATCAGCGTGTCGAACTTCACGAAATAGTCCGCCGTGCTCTCCAGCGCGTTGGCGTAGGCATAGTATGAGAAGCTCGTGGCGAAGAGCTGTCGGTAGTTGGCGAGAACGGTGTCGGCAGGATTGCGGCGCAGGCAGATGATACGCGCGTTGGGCAGGGCGCGCAGGATGTGTGGCGCAAGGAAGAAGTTAAGCGGCATCTTGTCGGTGAAGCGGCCGGCGAGGCCGAGCGTAGAGTGCACGGAAGCAATATAGGCCTCGCCGAGCTGTGTCGGATCGAGCAGCGGCGCGTTGTCGAGTGTTGCATCGTCCAGAACGTAGGGGCCTGAGCTGGCGGTCATCCGTTTCATTGCCAATGCGAAGTCGGTGAGCTCGCCGGCGGACGTGACCTGGCTGTGGCTTGAGAGGATGCGGTCGATCAGTGTGGTGCCGGTACGGGGCATGCCGACGATGAAGATCGGCGCGGCGCCGGTGAAGCCCCGCGATGAAGGCAGGATCGCCGATCTTGTGGCTGCGGCAAAGAGCCTGTCGTCGAAGTCAGGATCGTAGGGCTGGGCGGCGCGCTTGCTGGCTTTTGCCTTCGCAAGCCAGTCCATGGCGGCCGGGGGGTCGCCGAGATCTTCGTGCGCTTTGGCGAGCGCGTGGCCAAGATTGAGCGTGTCGTCGGAGTCGTGTTGGCGCGCCTCGAACGCGGCGGTGAGCGCTGGGATGTCGTTGCTGTCCGTGGTCGCGCGCGTGATCTGCGTCAGGCTCGACCATGCGCGGGCGTGGTGCGGGTCGCGGGCGAGACAGGCGCGATAGGCGGCGCGGGCGTCGTCGAACGCGCCGAGGAATTGCAGGGAAGCTCCGAGATTGTAGTACTGGCCGGCTGTTCCGCCTACCGCTGCTGCGCGGCGGTAGAAATCCGGCGCTCGCCCGTGGAGACCGGCGCGGCTGAACGTTACCCCCAAAGTGTCGAGCGTGAACGCGTCCTTGGGAGCGAGTGCGGCTGAGTCTTCGGCCGCGCTGATGGCCTCGGCGCGGCGATTGAGGGCGATCAGGCTGCGCGCCTTCAGCGCCAGGGACCGCGCCGCGCCAGCGCCGTTGGCGATCGCCTTGTCCAAGAGGTCAGTTGCCCTAGCGTGATTGGCATGATCGGCCGCGATCACGGCCAAAAGCTGGAAGGCTTCACCTGTGGCGGGCGCCGCTTTCAGCACGTCGAGGCATAGGCGATGCGCGTCTTCGTAACGGCGCGCTTCGAGATGTTGCGCCGCAACCGCAAGCTGGCCGGAAATCTCGTCCGTCACAGGTGGCGCGCGATTGGGCATTCGTTGATTCAACATGCATCAGCAGGTTAGAAAAGCTGAGTCCGGTGAGTTTTCTGGTTGTCGGGCATGAAGCGGCTCCGCTCCACTTCCCGCAAGGTCAGAACTCATCCTCGGGAAGGGGATAACGAAAATGAACAAGCGTCGACTCATGCAGACGTCCAGCGCGGCCATCGTCGCGCTTGCCACAGCGCCATGCCTTGGCATTGCCCACGCCCAGACCGCGCCGCAGGCGGACGACGACAAGCGCGAGATCATCATCGTCACCGGCACGCGACGAGACGAGAGCGTGCAGGACACGCCGATCAACATTGCCGCCGTCGGCGGCGCGGAGATCGAGGAAGAAGGCCTTGTCGAGTTGTCGGATCTGGCGGCGGTGATCCCGGGCCTCACCGTGGTCGACCAGGGACCTCGCGCGGGTAACCCGATCATTGTTCGCGGTCTCAACGCTGATCCGATCGGCGCCGAGGAAGGTGTGTCCGATGGCGGGGGCACGGTCGCCACCTATGTCGGCGAGATTCCCGTCTACATCGACCTGAAGCTGGAGGATCTCGAACGCGTCGAGGTCCTGCTGGGACCGCAAGGCACGCTCTATGGCGCCGGCACGCTGGGCGGCGCCATTCGCTATATCCCGAGGAAGCCGGACACGACCGGCGACACGCTGGAACTGCGCAGCTCGGTCTACGGATATTCGGAGGCCAGCGACGCAAGTTACGACGTCGGCTTCACCTTCAACAAGGCGCTCGGCGACAAGTTCGCGATCCGGGGGACGCTTGGCTATCTCAGCGATAGCGGTTTTATCGATTATCCCTTTGTCGTCCAGGAGATCGGAGTTTCCGAACCAGACCCGAACTTCGCAGACCCGGCGGCGCGCGCCGCCAACTTCGCGCCGGCCGAAGACGCCAACGGACAGGACATGCTTTCCGGCCGGATCGCGGCCCGCTGGCTGCCGACGGATTGGCTCGATGCAACGCTGAGCTACTATTACCAGCAGCAGGACATCGAAGGCCGCACGATATCGAGCAAGCGTTCCACCGTGCCGGCCGGCGAATACGAGGCTGGCATGCGCGTGCGCGAGCCCAACGACCGCCAGCAGGAATTGCTTGCGCTCGAAGTGATCGCCGATCTCGGCTTTGCCGAACTCACTTCGGCGAGCGGCTATGGGCGCTACGAAGAGCATGGGCAACGCGACCAGACGGATCTGCTGATCACGCTGGAATATTCCTACGAGGCTTTCCCGGAGTTCGCGGCGTTCACGCGAGAGGATGTGGAAGACGAGTTTGTCACCCAGGAAATGCGCCTGGTTTCGCAGATGGAAGGCCCGCTGAGCTGGATTGTCGGCGGCTTTTACAACCACCGCTACAGTTATGGCGTCAGCCAGGAATTCACTCCGGGCTTCAACGATTTCGTCGTGACGGACTTCGGCTTCGATTTCCGGCCTGACGCGCTGGAATACTATTCGGCCGACTACACACACCTGATCGAAAAAGCGTTCTTCGGCGAGGTGAGCTACGACATCACGCCGCAATGGGACGTGACGCTGGGAGCGCGCCAGTACGAGTACACCTTCCGCACGGCGAGCGATCAGGACTTCCCGCTGCTTGAAACCGGCCTCGGCCGTACGCCCAACGATGCGATCGTCATGGAGCTGACGGACGCCGGGCAGGAGGACGATGGCTGGCTCTACAAGTTCAACACGTCGTGGCAGCCGAACGATGACCTGCTGCTCTATCTCACCGTCAGCCAGGGCTTCCGGATCGGTAACTCCAACGGACTTGCGCCGTGCCCAGGCTTCGACCCGCTGTCGCCGCAAGGCTCATGCGCGCTGGCGCCCGGCCAGCAGTATGGTCCGGGAGCGGGCGATATCGCCCAGTTCGATGAGCGGCAGTATGGGCCCGACAAGACGCAGAACTACGAGATCGGCTTCAAGTCTTCGCTGCTGGATGGCGACCTGATCTTCAACGGCGCCGCGTTTTTTATCGAATGGGAGGATCCGCAGGTGGGGTCCGCCACGGTCAACGCCGCCATTCCGATCACCATCAACGCCAATGGGGCTGAGTCCAAGGGCGTTGAGTTTTCGGCCGACTGGTTCGCCACTGAACAGCTCCGGCTGCGCGGCAGCTACAGTTATGCCAAGTCCGAGCTTACGGAAGACGTGCCCGATCTCATCACCACGATCGCGCCGCCGGGTTTCGCGACGACGTTCGAGGACGGACTTGCCGGGGACCGGCTGCCGGGGTCGCCGGAGAATCAGTTCGCGTTCTTCGCGGACTATGAGCAACCGCTTTCGGGCGACGCGACGCTCAACTATCGCCTTGGCTATTCGTGGCAGGACGATGTGCTCACCCGCACGGGCGGGCGCGGCGGCAGCCTGACGCTGGACAGCTATGGCGTAGCGAACGCGTCGGTGACGTATGACGCCGGGGCATGGGCCGTGACCGGGTTCGTGAAGAACCTGTTCGATGAATACATCGAAACCGGGGCCCGCTCGACCGCGCGCTTCAACCAGACGATCAACGGCGCGAACGTTCGCTCGTTCTATACCAACGTTGCGCCGCCGCTCACATTCGGCGTGAGGTTCCGGTACAGGCTCGAATAGACGAGGCTGGTTAGGAAAATCCAGCAGACCCCGACTGCCTGGTCCGGGCGGCGTTGATTTTCGGCTTGTCAGCAAGCGGTAAACTTGTTTGATTGCAAACCAATAAGTTTGCGGGGACGGGATGCCTGCTGCGGCGGTGACGAAATCGGCGAAAGCCGGACGTCAGAAGACAGGCAATGTCGAGGGGACGCGCGCCACACGCGTCCCCGCGCCGGCCTCGCGAGTGGCGCACAGATCGACGCAGGCAGAGCGGCGCGAGAAAGCCGAACATGCGATCCTAGGCGCGGCGATGGAGATCGTCGCCGAACGCGGCATCGACGAACTCACCCTGGCCGAAGCGGGCGAACGGGCCGGATATAGCCGCGCGCTTCCTGCTCATTACTTCGACTCGAAGGATGCGGCGCTTGCAGCGCTGGGAGATTTCGTCGTCGAGGAATATCTGCGACGCGTCCAACGCCTGGTTCCGGGACGGGAAGGACTGGAAGGTTTTCTCGATCGCGTCGGGCAGTATTTCGACGAAGGAAAGAAAGACCCGCGTGTGCTGCGCGCGTTTCATGCTGTGCTTGGGTCTGCGCCGGGCAAGCCCGCGCTCGCAAAATCCATGACGCGGCTGACCGAGGAAACGAAGAAGACATTCGTCAGTTTCATTCGCGCCGGCGTCGAGCGCGGTGAAATACGGAAGAACGCGGTTCCGGAAATCGAGGCGATCTGGATTCTCGCAGGCCTGCGCGGCGTGACGGCGCAGTGGGTTATCTCCCCGGACACAACGCCGCTGACGAAAGTGCGGAACGCTTTCTTACATACGATCCGCAAGGCCCTCGAGGCGTAACATCGCGCTATTGCACCGTTCCCGCCTCGTCGATCACCGCCGAGGTCGCGCCGACTTTTGCACTGTTCTTCAAATAGGACGCGCGGAAGAGATAGTTTGCATCGTTGAGATTGAGCGGGATCTTGTAGCGCGGGTCGCCGACCGGCGCGGAGCCGGGGCCGCCCGTGTTCGGCAGGGTAAGCGCCTGCCATGTCCCGCCACCGTCGCGGGAGTATTCTGCGGCGATCTGGTCGATGCTCGTCTTGAAGAACGGGCTGATGCCCGGCAGCGGATTGGAGTCGAGCGGGATGAAGCGCGCCTGGGCGACCGTGGTTGCTATCTCTTCGCCTTCCACCACCCACGGCGTTGTCCGGCAGTTGGGATCATTGGGCCCGGGGTTCGCCGCGTCCATGCACCAGAGCGTGTTGTAATAGCGGATTGTCGACGTTCCATCGTAAACCCAGCCTTGGCCATGGCCGGCCGTGCCGTTGATGATCGAGTTGATGATGATGATCTCGACCCCGGGCCAGGCCCGCAGAATGCGGTGTGCATGCTCGAGCGTGGCGTTCATGATGTAGACTTGGTTCGATTTCGTATCGACGCCGGCGTCGCCGAAATTCTTGCCGCTCACGTCGCGGACATAGATGGGGCCGCTGTCGGTCTCGACGCCGAGGAAGTCGTTGTTGCTTATCTGGTACGTAGCGTCAGGCGTCTGCATGCCGTCTGCGGTGACGCGCTGGATGTAGGTCGAGCCGTTGGTCGGCCGGTCATTGTCGCCCAGCTTTATCGCCGCGCCGTGGATGCTGCCGCCGCCGTCGAACTGTGTGTATGTGTAATCGTAGATTTCGACCTGCCCACTCTGCTGCATGGTCAGGCCGTGCTTCATTCGAAAGATATCGACGTTCTTGATCTGCGTGGATGCGTCGCCTTCGATGACGTAGTTCTGCCCCGGTGCGGGGCCCATATACTGGTCGGCGACGACGCGCTGGGCGGCGAATGGCGTGTAGGCCTGTTCCTCCACGCGGAGATAGGGAACACCAGCAGCGTCCTTTTCGATGTACAGGGCCGGGCGAATGTCGCCGCCCGATGTTCCGGGCGGAGGGGGCGGAGGAGGAGGCGGAGGAGGCGGGGGCGAACCGGGAGGACTTATCGGGGCGCCGCCGACCGCGTCAGCCGTGGTGGTGGTTCCGCCACCGCCGCAGCTGGAAAACGCCACGCAAGCGAGAGCAGCCAAAAGGCTGGCCCGAGTACGATTGATCACGTGCTCTCCTGCGCCCCCGCGCCCGACCCCGTTACTGGAAATGCGACCCCGACCAGCATCGCAACCGTCAGTCCGGTCACGCCGCGTGTGCGTGAGAAGGAGGCCGCCGAAATGAGACGAACTCGGGGCAGGTTCCTCGTGACAGGGGTGTTGAATTGTCGCGTTTGGATTACTTCGGCGCAAAGAAACGCCGAGGGAGCGGTTGCGATTATCATCAAGCAAGTTGCCGTACATCGGATGCGCTCTACGCGGTGCGTTGCGCCGGGAGTGGAAACCGAGGACATGGATTTTGTCTTACTTGCGATGCGTCAGGACCGAATGAGCACGCTCCCCGGATGGAACTCCGTGCGCGGCGCGACGAGACGCCGCGGATTTGCGCAGGCGATCAGGAGTGGCGCCGGCTTCGACCACGAGCCTGAAGCGCGTTGCGGCTTCACGACGCGAGCGGCGTGGCGGCGGATGTATGTCTCGGGATCGGAATGGAAGTGGGCGCGGGCACGCCTAGGGGGAGCGCGGATGCGGCGACCGACGGTGGGAAACCAGCAATTGAGAAAACGGCGTTGCTAACAATACTAACAACACCAACAACAAGCCGGGGCTGCGGCTTCGACGGCAGCCATGCCGGGTCGTGATCCTCGATTTCGTCCAGCTGGGTCATCGGGCGAGTATGAGTCCGGAAAAAAGGGGCGGGGATAAGATTTTTCTTATCCCACACCTCGCCCCCATACTTGTCTTTGAGATCGTTCGGATTCTCTCAAAAACAGGTCGAGTTACGCCTCACTGGATTCGGCCGAATTGGCGCTGGTTGCTGCCCCTGCCGGGGCGTTCGTCGCTCGAATTGATCCCGCGGATCAATTCGTCCGCTACTCGGATCGCTTCTCACCCCCACCGTCTCGCGCACAAGCGCGCGATCGTCATCGCTTCGCGCTGACCCGCCAGCTTCGCTGGGTGAGGAAAAGTGTGTGTTCGTTGTTCGGCCGGTGGGGGCAGCCGCCAGCGGCTCAGAAATACCGTTCCGCAATCCGGATCGTGTCGCCAGGGCCGATGGCGCTGGCGGCCGTTAGCGAGATTGGCACCTCGCGGGTCGTTCCTTCGCGCGTCACGTAGATGATCTTGTTGTTGGCGCGGTAGGTGAAGCCGCCGGCGGTGGCGACGGCCTTTGTCGCGGTGAGGCCGACGGCGTAGGGATATTGGCCGGGTTTCGAGACTTCGCCGAGGATATAATAGGGGCGATAGGCGATCACGTCCGTGCTGACGCGTGGGGATTTGACCATTCCCGACGAGGTGAGCTTTTCCTGGACGGCGATCTGGAAGGCGGGGGGCGTCATGCCGCCGGCCTGGACTTCGCCGATCAGGGGCACAGCGATCGCGCCGTTGTTGGCGACGATGAATTCGCCCGACAGGGCCTCCTCGCCAAAGACGGTGACGCGAACCTTGTCGCCTGGGCCGAGCTTGTACTCATGACCCGTATCGACGGCGAAGGCGGCGTTCCCGGACGGAAGGGGCTCGCTGGCGCAGGCGGCGATCACAAGGGCGCAGACGGGCCCGAGGAGAAGGCGCGCAAGATTGACGAGTTTCATGACAGGACGTCCCAAGGCAGTATTGGCGTACTCACGCACCTGCCACTCAACTAGAGGGGCGCGGTGAGTCGCAAAGGGGAACCCTGCGAAAAAAGCGCCGTTGACGGACTATGTTGCAGGAGCGCAACCGCCGTTGGATTCCTCCCATGTGACACCGTGCTGAAAGGCTCGCGTGAATGCGTTCGAGGCGCCAACGATGACGGTTTCGGCGCCACTGCGTATCGTGTGTAGTCCATGCAGAAAAAGTCGCGCGTGAAGGGAACCCTCTGCTTTAGCGGAGCGTTTCCGGTGTGCGAGAAGTTAATGCGTGAAAACACGCATCGAGTGAGGCTGCGATGGACGGGGGTCACGGTTCACGGACAACAAGAACGTATGCACGCCGCGACGGGCTTGCTGCACCGCCGCGCGTTGCACCACCGTACAGCTTCAGCGCGCCTCCTATCCAGGAGCGTCATGGGCGGGCTTTGCGCACCTATAAGGGGCGCGTCGTCGGCGGGCCTTTGAAGCGGGCGTTCGACATCGCGGCGTCTGCCAGCGCGCTGCTTGTGCTGTCGCCGGTTCTGGCGGGGATCTGGATTGCGGTGAGGCTGGGAAGCCCCGGGCCGGGCTTCTTCAAGCAGCGGCGCGGCGGTTTCCAGGGCCGACCCTTCCACATCTACAAGTTCCGCACGATGCGGGTCTCCGAAGACAAGACCATTTCGCAGGCAAAAGAGAGCGATGACCGGACCACGAAGCTGGGCAGGTTCCTGCGCGCGAAAAGCATCGACGAACTGCCGCAATTGATCAACGTGCTGCTGGGGGACATGTCCATCGTCGGACCGAGGCCGCATGCGCTGGCGCATGACCGGCAGTTCTCGACGCTCGACCGGCGCTATATCAGCCGCCACCATGCGCGGCCGGGCATCACAGGGCTGGCGCAGGTGTCAGGTTCACGCGGGCGGACGGATACGCCTGAGAAGATCCGCGTGCGCACCGAGTACGACCTTCGCTATGTGACGGCCTGGTCGTGGAAGATGGATATCGGCATCCTGCTGAAAACCGTATCAGTCGTTCTGAAGGATAAGGACGCGTTCTAGGTTCGCGGCGGGGAAATCTTAACTTGTGAAAAGAGGGCGGCTCGCGTGCGTGAGCCGCCTCTTCTTCATGTTAGCAGCGCCTAGCTTTCTCGAGCGTAATAGCCGGAGAACGCCTTTGAATAGTAGAGGCCGTCGTAGAAGGAGCGGCGGCCGCGGCGGATGTCGACGCGGTTGAGAGCGACGCCGAGGACCCGGGCGCCGGCCATCTCGAGTTGGGAGATCGCCGCGGCGAGGGCGCGGCCGGGCGTCTTGCGGGCCCGGGCTGTCACCACGACCGTGTCCGCCAGAGCGGCCACCAAACGGGTTTCGGCTACGGCGAAGACAGGCGCGCAGTCGAGGACAACGAGGTCATATTCCTGGCGCAGCTCAGCGATCAGGAGTTCCATCGCGCCGGTGCCGAAGATGTCCTTGGAGGTGACGCCGGCGGAAGGGAGCACGTGTGCGCCGGAAGCCTGGTCGCAGCCAACCACCTCTTTCCAGTGCTTTTCGCCTTCGAGGACCTGCTGCAGGCCTTCCTTGGGATCGATGCCCAGCATCTTGTTGAGCGAGCGCATGCGGACGTCGCAGTCGACGACGATGACTTTCTGGCCGCCCATGGCGGCGACGCGGGCGAGGCCCAGCGAAAGCGTGGTCTTGCCGTCGCCGGGCATAGCGGAGGTGATGGCGACGACCTTGTCTCCCTGATTGGTCAGGAGGATCGAGGCCTGCAGCACGCGGAAGGCTTCCGCGAACGGAGACATCCGCTTGGTCACCAGATAGCCGGTGGGCGAGCGGTTGAGCTTGGGCAGGCGGCGCAGGTCGCCGCTGCGCAGGGCGGGAATGGCGACGAGGGCGCGGGCGCCGACGCGTTGCTCGACTTCCTCAGTCGTTTCGATCGTGCCGCGGAATTGTTCGGCGAGGAGGCCGGCGAGCAGGCCAAGAACGAGTCCCGCGGCTACGGAGAGTGCGCCGTTGAACAGGAGGTGCGGCGAGGAGGGAGCCGGCGGTGGGCGCGCTTCGGAGAGGAGGCGGGCACCGACGGCGGCGGCGAGGCTGCCCTGGCGGGCGACCTCGTGGTAGCGCTGCAGGAAGCTTTCGTAGACCGATTGCGCGGCGGAGGCGTCGGTTTCGAGGGCGTCGAGCCGGACCTGGTCGAAATTGTCGGTCACAAGCTGGCCGCGCAGCGAGTTGAGCTCGCTTTCCTGGGTGTTGAGGCGAGCGCTAAGGGCTTCGGCTTCCACCTTGGATTTATTGGTCGTGCGCTGCATCTCCTCGCGGATGCGGGTGTCGAGGGACGCCTTTTCCTCTTTCGCCTGGATGAGCGAGGGGTGTTCGGGGCCATAGCGGCTTTCGAGGTCGGCGATGCGCTGAGCGACCTGGGCTTCCTGCGAGCGGAGTTCGCGCATGGAGTCGGCGGAGACGCCGGAGATGGCGACGGTCTTGCCGTCCTTCGAGTAGTCGGCGAGGCCGTTGTATTCGGCTTGTTTCTGGGCGTATTCGGCGCGGGTCTGCAGGAGCGAGGACTGGACCTGGGCGAGCTGAGTCTCGACTAGGCTGACGCCGCCGGCGGTGAGCAGATTGCGCTGCGCGCGGTAGGCTTGGGCTGCCGCCTGTTTCTGCAGGACCTCGGCCTTCAGCTCGTCGAGCCGATCGGTGAGCCAGAGGTTGGCCTTCTCGGAAACGTCATAGCGAGCTTCGGCCAGCGACTTGAGGTAGATGTTGGCGAGGCTGTTGGCCATTTCCGCCGAGCGTTTCGGCGACTGGGACTCCGCGGAGATTTCGACCACGTAGCTGAGGCCGCGGCGGCGGATGTCGATCGCCTTGGCGACGGAGTCCACAACTTCGTCGGCAACATTGATGACGGGGCGCTTCGCGGCTTCCGGGCGCAGATCGGCGGGAAGGTCCGGGAAGGCTGACAGGAGGGAGGGCCGCTCGACGTTGGCGCGGACGGCGCCGGGGAAGCCGATGGCGTTGTTCGAGCGGGTGAGGTTCGCAGTGTTGGTCTCGCCGGACGTCTTTGCGGGACCGGTCCATTCCGGGTCCTTGTCGAGGCCGAGTTCGCTGGCGAGCCGGGCGGCGAGGGTGGGCGATTTCAGGACCTCGATCTCCGAATCGACGAGGCCGGAATCGGCGCGTGAACTGGAGAGCGACTGTTTCTCAGACACAACCTGGTCCGGATTGGTCTCGATCATCAGGAGGGCGGTGGACGAGTATTTCGGCGTCTGAAGCAGGGTCAATCCCACGCCAAGCGCCGAGACCGCAACGAACACGCCGAGAATCAGGGGCGCGCGGCGCACGATCATGTCGAAGATGCTGCCGAAGGCATTGCCCTCGCGTTCCTCGGCGGCTGCCGGATAAGCAGGATACGCCTGAGGCTGTGGCTGTCCGACGCGGCCACCATCGTGCCTTGTCGGAAGGTTGGTGCCTGTTTCGTTCATCTAGGAAACCCCACGCAATCTACTCAGCGGCGCCGGCTTATCGGGTCGACTTTGAAATCCCGCCGGGTCGCAAGGCGGATTCAATCCATCCGCGACTTTGCAAGCCGTATACGCAGGCGCCCAACGAGAGTTCCCTCAAGTGATCCGTCGGCTGATGATTTAACGTTGTCCTCCGTCGTCTGACGAATTTCTCGTCACATAATGCACTCTGATGAGGCGGGCGTGCGTGCGGTAGCGCACACGCCGAATGAATTCATCGATGTGTCGTTGAAGGGGCCGGCGGTCGATCAATATTCGAGATGTCGCAACTGACCGGTTCGCGCGTGACGTACGTGCGCGTGTTCGTTGCGTATCGGAATCGAACAGAGGACGGGTGGACGTCACATGCTGGAGGAGGCTTCCCGCGCACTGCCGTCCTATGCCCTCCATCCGGCGACCCTGATCCTGTTCATCCTGCTCATTCGCGCTGTCATGAAGACGCCGCACGCGTCGGGGCGTCTGCTGATCAGCATCGTGTGGCTGCGCTACGTGATGCAGGCTTATCATGAGATAACCTACATCTCGTTCGGCGGCGTGAGCATCAATGCGCTGGGATCGCTGGCCGTGTGCTGCGTGGGGGCTTTCGTCCTTCGCAGGCAGATCGGCGACCTAGGCCGCTACCCGATCATCCTGTCGCTGATCGCAGTGGTGATGGCGAGCGGCCTGATGAACGGCGCTGTCGAGCCGATGATCGAGACCGTTCTCAAGTGGGGATATTTCCTGATCGTCATGCTGGCGGTGCAGGATTGCATCCGCCGCGACGGCGACATCCGCATTCTCGGGCTGCTGCTGTGGGCGTTCGCGCCGCCCCTGGTCTACCAGGCGCTGTCGATCGGACTGGGCGTAGGCAAGGCGGGCGAAAACGACGGGTCGATCAGCTTCATTGGCGGCTATAATCACGAGGCGGCGTTCTCAATCGTGCTGGTGACTTGCTTTGCCGTCGCCAGCCTGGCGCCGAAGCTCAATCCTGTTGTTCGCCTGTTCCTGCTGGTTGTTTGTCTCGCGGGCATTTTCGCAGCTAACTACCGCACGTCGTTCATCGCTATTGCGCCGATCGCCTTCGGATACTTCGTTTTCGGCGCGGCGCGGGCGGCAAAACCTGCTCGGCGGATCCTTATCAGCCTGGTCGGGTTCATCGTGATGGCGGGCGGGTTCGTCGCGGCCAACGTCCTGCTGGCCGAGCGTTTGAACGATGTCGCGATAGCGGCCGGCGAAACCGACGATCTGATCCGGCCCACCGAAGAGTTCACGGTTGCTGACCAGAAGCTGCTGTCGGGACGGCTCTATATCTGGAACCGGTATCTGGAGGGCTATGGCGCCGGCGATGACAAGACCCTGCTGCTGGGACATGGGCCTGACTCGTGGGTCGAGCCGTTCGGCGTCTATGCGCACAACACGATCGTTTCGTATCTCTACGAGTTCGGGCTGGTCGGGGCGACGCTGATCGTCCTCGTCTGGCTGGCGATGCTGGGGCGGGCGCTAAGCATCAGGGACTGGGCGCTGCGGGGCCAGCTGGTGTGCGTGCATATCGGCTTCTTCCTGCTCAACATGGCGACCATGCCGTTCTGGCAGATCGAGGGGCTGATCCTCTATGGCGTGCTATGCGGCTACACGGTCTGCATGTCGCCATCGCGCGTGCGCAAACCGATGATCCGGCACTACACGCCGCCGCCGAAGATGACGAAGACGCCTGACTGGTGGAAGGATCCGGCGCGGCCGCCGGAACTGGATAAATCCCAGGCCTGACGAGCGTTTTGCCTAGTGGGCCGCCCGCACGCGCTCGGGCGCCTGATGGGGCGTGCGTGCGGCGCGCTCATAGACACTGAGAACACGGCGCGCGTGGGCTTGCGGCGTCACGTCTTCCGCCAGCGCGTGGCGGGCGGCGTCGGAGAGGCGGTAGCGGTCAGGCTCTGCCAGCACCTCCAGGCAGAGGCTGGCGGCCTCGGCCGGCGTATCGGTTTCGTTGCTGAGCAGGCCGCCGCCCCACGCGCCGATGATTTCGCTGTGGCCGGCGCCGCGTGTGGCGACGACCGGCGTGCTCAGGATGATCGCTTCGACCAGCGCGCGGCCGAAAGGCTCTGTCGGCGCCGGCGCCAACAGGAGGTCGAGCGGGGCAAGGTTTGTTTCGACAGGCAGACGGAAGCCGGGAACGGCCGTGACCTCGTCGACCGCGTATTCTATGGCCATCTGCTTGACCTCGGCGACCGAGAAATCGCCATCGCGTCCGAACATGATGAAGCGGCATTTGGGGTCGCGGCGGTAGAGTTCGGCAGCAACCCGGAGGAAGAAATCGGGGCGTTTGCGGGCCCAGAAATTGCCGATCCACCCGATAATGCGGGCGTCCGGACGCCAGCCGAATTCATGGAGCAGGGCCTGGCGGGCGGTATCCCGATCATAGTTGGGGTCGAGCTCAAAGGGGTTGAGTTCTTTCACCGGATTGGACCGCCACGCCTTTATCGCGTTCATCGTGACGTCGGAAATGCAGAGCACTTCGTTGGCATAGCCAAGGGAAAGCAGGTGCGGCGGCCACCACAGCCGGTTGAGGGCGTGATGATGGTAGACCACGCCAATGCCCGAAAGACGCGCAGGCAGGCCCCAGGCGCGCAACGAGTTGATGTCGTTGCAATGCATGACGCAGCTTTCCCGGAATTCACCTTCCAGGACGCGGCGACGGGCGGAAACGCGGCTGAAATCGGTGATTGGGTTGTTGCGGCCGGTTGGCGTCTCGCCCGAGGAAACCACGCGCAGACCGGCCTTTTTCGCTTCGTCCATGATCATCGTGCCATCGGGGCAGATGACGACGCATTCGATTCCCGCCTGCTGGAGCGCACGGGCGAGCGTAAAGGTGGCGACGTGGCTGCCGCCGATCTGGGAACCCCGGAAAGGAAAGAGTACGCGCTCGACCATCTGCCCAGTTTCTCCGCCGTGCGCGTCTTCAAGCGCACACTCGCTGCAGGAATATAGGCCGCCCCGTTTCCCCGGCTCGTCCGCGCACTAGTTCGTGTGCAGAGCGGAACGGACCAATATATGAGAATCTGCGCGATCGGGCTGCGTGGCATCCCGGATGTCATGGGTGGGGTCGAGACCCATTGCGAACATCTCTATCCGCGATTGGCGAAGCTTGATGACAAGCTCGAGATCGTTGTCGTGGGACGAAGCGGCTATGTGCGCAGCGGCCACTACGGAAACGTGCGCGTCGTCACGCTCTGGGCGCCGAAGCACAAGACGCTGGAAGCGCTGATCCATACGCCGCTGGCCATTCTCTATGCACGGCTGTTTCTGCATCCGGACGTGATTCACCTGCACGCCGTGGGACCGGGGTTCTTCACGCCGCTGGCGCGGCTGCTCGGGTTCCGCGTAATCGGAACGCACCATTCGCAGGACTACAAGCGGTCGAAGTGGGGAAGGTTCGGGCGCTGGTTCCTGACCGCCGGCGAGTGGATGATGGCCCGGTTCGCAAACGAGGTGATCTGCGTTTCGAGTGCGATCGAGACGAGCCTCGGCGAGCGTTTTCCGATGGCCAGGCAACGCTTTGTCACGATCCGCAACGGCGCTCCGCCAGCATCGGGCGCGAGCTCGGCCGGGAACCTGCTCGAAAAATGTGGACTCGAGCCGGGCAAGTACATCCTGTGCGTAGGACGGCTCGATCCCGCCAAAGGTTTCCCGGATGCGGTGCGCGCTTTCGAGAAGGCGCGACCGGCGGGTATGAAGCTGGTGATAGCGGGCGGCGCGCTGCCCGATGACGTCTTCGCGCAAGAGCTGATGCGGTCTGCTACGAAGGACGTGATGTTCCTTGGGGCGCGGCCGTCGAACGAAATCCGGATGCTTTATCGCAATGCCGGGTTGTTCCTGCACCCCTCACACCTCGAAGGGTTTCCCATTGTCGTGCTTGAGGCGCTGGCGGCGGATACGCCGATCCTGGTGTCGGACATTCCGGCGCACCGCGAAGTGGGGCTCGATGCTTCGTCCTATTTCGCATGCAAGGATGTGGACGCGCTGGCGGCGCGGCTGGATGCGGGCGGGTTCGAGACGCTTCGCTGCACGCGGCGGGCGGAGATCCTGAAGGAGAATGACTGGGAGACGATCGCGAGCCGCCACCGCGAGATCATCGTCAGGCAGTCTCGCGCCCGGCCACCGGCGGAGGTCCGGGCTGCGGTGCACTGACAGGGCGGCGGTCGAGCACGTCGGCGAAGGTTTTCCAGTAGCGAGTGGTGATGCCGTGGATGCGGTAGTCGTCCACGCGGCGGCGGGCCATGGCGGCGTAGTGCTGGCGGCGTTTCGGGTCGGACATCAGCGTGATGGCGCGGGCGAACATCGCCGGCTCGCGGACGGGTACGAGAATGCCGTGATCGGCTTCGACGATGCCGTTTGAGCCTGTTGTCTCGACGCCGGCGAGGATTTCCGCAGGCCCCGACGGACAGTCAGTGGCGACTACGGGAAGGCCCAGCGCCATTGCTTCGGCCATGGCGTTCGGGAAGCCTTCGCAATGCGAGGCGGAGACGAACATCTCGGCGCGGCCGACGATGGCGAATGGGTTCTTTGCATAGCCGGGCAGCAGGATCCGGTCTTGCAGGCCAAGCGATGCGATCAGGGATGTCAGGTAGGGCCGCTCGGCGCCCTCGCCGAGGATGACCAGTGGAATGGGTGGTTGGGCGATGGCGTAGGCCCTGATCAGGTCGTCAAAGCCCTTGGCGCCGACGAGGCGGCCGGCGCTGACCATGAAGCGGTCGGGCAGGGGGAATTCTGGCGCGGCCTCGGCCGCATGGGCGATGCCTTCGAGGTCGTAAGGGTTGGGAATGCTGGCAGACAGGTGCGGCATGACGCCAAAGTTCTGGATGAGATCGGCGCGTACCCCCTCCGACACGGCGATCACGTGGTGGGCGCGAGGGTAGGCGAGACGGGAGGCGAGCGAGGCGGCGGCAAGCTGCAAGCCGCGGTGACGCTCGGCGAAGTGGGTGGTGAGATGGGAGCGCTCGCTGATGATGCAAGGCGCGCCGATGGCGCGCGAGGCGATGATGGCGGCGATGTTGGCGCGGACCAGGAAAGAGACAACGAGATCGGGGCGGATGGCGAGCAGGCGCTCGCGCAACTGGCGGACGGACGGAAGAAGATGGAGGCGGCAATCGAGCCTGTGGATGGTGACGAAATCGGGCGGGGTGCGGTGTTCGTGCTCCTGGTCAAGCAGGATGAGATGGCACTCCCATTCGCCCTCGGGCGCCGTGTGAAGGATGTTGTCCAAAACTCGCTCGGCGCCGCCGGGGCCGAGCGAATTGATGACGAAGGCTATGCGCCGGCGCGTTGTCGGTGTTGCGGGGAACGGCAGGATGACGGCCTTGCTCATCAGCGAAGATATCCGGATGGAGTGGGAGTTTCGGTGCGGATCCAGAAGCTGTTTCGGCCTCTGTCGAACGGGTCGCGGATGAGGCGGGTGATGCGGACGTCCACAGGATCGTCCTCGTCCTTCGCGACCATCCAGTCGGGCAGGCGGCTGGTAAGCTGCTCGGGCCGGTCGCCGATGCGGCCGAATTTGCAGTTGTAATAGTCCAGTCGCGCAATGCCCTCGCCGCCGCCGAACCAGAAGCCGGCGAAGTCCGGATAGGCGAGAACGGTCGAGTTTGCGATGACGAGGCTGCCGCCGTTCCAGATGCGGATCGGGCGGTGGCCGGAGGCGACGAAGGAGGCGTCCAGGCGGACGTCGCCCTTGTTGTCGATGCCGGATTCCTCGCCGCCGATCAGGACGGCGCGGCGGATGTTGAGCGGCTTATTGCCCCGTTCGACCGTGATCGCCTCGTTGTTGGCGCGTTTGTAGTCGGGATTGGGGCCGGCGCCCTTTAGATCGATCCAGGCATTACTGAGCCAGGTTTCGCCGCGGGTGCCTTTCTTGCCGCCCATGATCAGGCCGCTGCCATAGATGTCCATCGAGCGGCGGTCGGTGAAGGTGAAGTTCTTGATCAGGACTTCACCCGTGCCGTCGAGCGATACTCCGTATTTGCGGCGCCAGACCGAGAGATTGACGATGGCGGCGTCGCCCTGGTCGAGGATGAGGCCGCGGGCGTTGTTGTCGGCAGGTGGTGGGGATTCATTCTCGTGCACGGCGCCCCTGGCGCTGGCGCGAGCGAGCAGGTCCTCCTCGAATGGGGTGAAGGCTTCGGGACGGAAGCCTTCGACGCCGGGGCGCTGGACTGGCGGCCCGTCGCTCCGCTGGGCGATTGCGGCCGCGCCAATGACGATGATCGTGAGCGCAGCTCCGGCCAGCGCGACGTATCTGAAAAGCTGTCTGGCCATGGGTTTCGCCTGGAACGCTACCGGTGTTGAATTAGGCCGCGCCCGGGCAAAGCGAAGGCCCGGAAGCAGGGGGGATTGCTTCCAGGCCTTCCAACGCGGGGAGTCAGGCTCCTCGCGCGCTTCTGTCTTCAGCCTAGTTGGTCGGTTTGGTGACGTCGTCAGCTGGCGACTTGTCGAGCGCTTTCACCGCCAGGAGGTGGGAGTCGATGGTGGGCGCGACCTTGGCCGCGAAGGCCTGGAGGGCGGCGTCCTTGCCGTTGTTGGCGTAATCCTTGTACAGGTCCAGCGCCGCGGAGTGGGCCGCGGTCTGCTGGTCGATGTACTTGTCATCGAAGTCCTGCAGGCTGGCGGTGCGAAGTTCTTCGAGCTTGGCGGTGTGGTCGTTGTCGAGCGCACTCGGCGCCATGACGCCGGCCGCGGTGGCGAGGCCGCTCATCTCCCTGCTCGTCGCCGTGTGGGCGTCGATCATCATCTGGGCGAAGTCTTTCACTGGCTGAACCTTGGAGCGATCGAGAGCGATCTTGCTGGCTTCGATTTCGAACATGTCGCCGATGGTGGCTTTCTCGACATAATTCTTCGTGGCGCCATCAGCCTCGGCGACAATCGTCGTGGAGCCGTCAGGCGTGGTCACCGGCGTTGTGGTGGCTTCAGAAGCCGGGTTCTCGGGCGAGCATGCGGCGAAAGCGAGGGCGGCCGTAGCGGCCAGGAAAGTGAGGCGAAGGTGGTGGGGCATGATGTCCTCCCAACAAGCACAAAGAGGCGTCCGTCACGGGCGCCGCCGGCGCGGAAGGAACGCCGCCACCCTGTCTCTGTTCCGCCTCGGTTAATGCGGCTTTCGGCTGACGAGCTTGTTGAAGCGCGTTTCGTCGGAACGAAGCAGCGCAAGCTCGTTCTTGTCGAACCACTCGAACCATTTTTCCCATGCGATCTCGTTGAGCGTTGCGTCTTTGTCATCAAAGTCGATGCGCAGCATTCCCGGGTCATCGCCCTTGCCGGTGCCCTTCACGCAAGCGGGGCGGCCGTTGTTCTCTTCGACCCAGCGACGGATTTCCTTGTGGTTGGTAATGGGGGTTGCCGAACTCATTGCGGTCTCCGTGATCTTCCCACGCCACACCGGCAGTACGGTTGTGCTGCGACCAGGGTTCCCGATGTGAGAATGGATGGAACCGGATGCTGTGTCCGCGTATTCCATGATTTCACGCGGGGGAGATGTGTCATGCGGCGCGATGCGGTGATACTGACGGTTTCGCGAAATCCCAAACTGAGGCTCGGACTTTCTCTTGCCGCCGCTGCAGCGGCTGTATCCGCTCGCGCTTTGACTAGGCGCTAGAGAAGCGATCCCGCGCTGGCCTGGAGGAAGAGCATTCCAACCAAAAGGATCCCGGCGATGGCCATGCCGAGAAATCCGGAGACGTTCCCTCCACCGGTCTTTCCCGGA
Source organism: Hyphomonadaceae bacterium (assembly GCA_030697555.1). GTDB lineage: Bacteria > Pseudomonadota > Alphaproteobacteria > Caulobacterales > Hyphomonadaceae > UBA7672. The sequence goes on along the minus strand of JAUYPV010000017.1, from coordinate 45,395 downwards.
CCGCTGTTGGAAGAGTCGATTGTCTCATTTCGAGTTGCCATAACCAGCCTCCTGACGTGGAAACGGCTTATGGCGAGTCGGGTTCCGGCCTGGGGATCCGAGTTAAGTTGCAAATACGGTTGAGATGTCAGGATGTTAGGATGTTAGGGCGGCGACGACCTGTGGCGCGCGCCGGCGACTCACCGGGATCTCCGCGCCGTTGCGGAGTTCAACCACGTGGCGACCGCCAGCCACCTTTCTCGTTCCGCGCACGTGTTTCAAATTGACGATGTGCGAGCGATGCACACGCAGCCACGATGCGGGCAATCGCTTCTCCAGATCGTCGAGCCGCACGTCGTGGAGCAGTTTTCGGCCATCGGCGAGTGTGACCTCGACATAGTCCCCGGCGCCTGAAAGCAGCATGACGTCCGTCAGCGGCGCGAGCTGGATCCGTCCGGCGGAGCGCACGACCAGGCTCGGGCCGGCGGCGCCGGCCGGCGAGGCGGCCTCCATCGCGCGATCGAGGGCGCGGGCGAGGCGCTCCTGCGTTACGGGTTTTGCGACGAAGTCGATGACGGCGTTGTCGAAGGCGTCGATGGCGCGGTCGGTTCGGGCAGAGACGACGACGACGCGAGGCGTGTCGCCCGACCCTCGGATGATGTCGAAGCCGTCGGCGCCATTGAGATCGAGGTCGAGCAGGACAAGATCGAAGCGCGAGGCGGCCAGCGCCCTGCGGCCACGCTCGACGGTTTCGGCGTGGACGATCTCCTTCAGGCGCGTCCCGAGATGCGCCGTGGCGAGGCGTTCGAGCCGCTGGGCGGCAGTCGCTTCGTCCTCGACGATGAGGATCCTCATGCCGGTCGCGGCCTTGGCCGGGGAAGGATGAGTTCGCTGAGCCAGCCTTTTGGCGTGGGGCCGCCTGCGAGTCGTGCGCCGGCCCCGAAGGCGGCTTCGAGCCGGCCGCGCACATAAGCGAGACCTTGTCCGCTGGATGTCTTTGGCGGCGGCGCGGGCTCCGCGGGAGGAGCAAGCAGCGTGAGCCGATCCGCGGTGTCGTCCCGCGATTGCGTCAGGACGAATTCCTCGCCGCCCGAGAAGCGGCCATGGGTGAAGGCGTTCTCGACAAGCGTGTGCAGGACGCCAGGCGGGATTTCAGTTGCTTCGTCGACATTCTCGGCGCGCAGCGTGAAGGCGCGGCCGACGCGATAGGACATGACTTCGAGATGGCGGCGGCAGAGCGCAATCTCGTCGGCCAGCGGGATGAGCGGACGGTCGCTGACCTGGGAGAGCAATCGAAATTCGCCGGCGAGCGCCTCAATCATTTTTACGCCAGTCTTGGGATCGGACTCCACCCATTCGGCCAACGCGTTGAGCGTGTTCATCAGGAAGTGCGGCGCGATGCGGCGGCGCAGGAGTTCGAGTTCCAGCAGTGCGGCCCTGCGGCTGGCTTGCTCGATGGCGGCGCGGGCGCGGTGGAGTTCGCGGACCTGGTCGATGAACAACACAAGCGCCAGCATGCTGACCGCGAGATAGAAGGTGCGGTTAAGAAAGCCGGCGTTCTCGACAAGCTGAAGTACCAGGAAAACAGCGAGCGCGACAGACGTGATGATCGCGCCGGAACGTCTTGCGAATGCGCCCTGCAGGGCGGCGGCAAGCGAGACGATCGAGGGCCCCATGATGAAACCCAGCGTCATGCCGTCGAAGCCAGGGAAGACTGCGCCGAGGGCGACCCCGAGCGCCGCCGCGATGGCGACGTGCAGGCGCCAGCGCTTTGGCGTGAAGCGATGGGCGACGTAGGCCGTCATCGACAGGGCGAAGGCCATGGCGAGGAAGGCGATGGCGGAGAGGCGCCAGATCTGGTCGGGATAGAGGAAGTCCATGAAACCGCGCAGGGATTCGAGCCAGAGCTGGCCGACGGCAAACAGCGCCATCATCGAGATGAACAGCGGTGCGATGACCTTGCGGTTGGTGACGAAGGCGAAGCCGAAGAAGATCGCGGCGGCAACGAGAGCACCGCTGGCGGCAAGACCCGGGGCATAGTCGAGGAACAGCAGGCGCTCGATGACGCCCATCGGCGCCACATAGGCGTAGTGGATAGGCGTGGCGATCCTGAGCGGCAGGTGCTGGGTGGAATAGCGGATGGCGACGGCGTTCTCGCCCTTGCGGATCAGGTGCGGCGGAATCCACGTGACCGCATCGAGATTGCCGACGATCTCCTTTTCCGGTGAGGCGCCGGGCTGGCCGACGCGGCCGATGCGTTCGCCATTCCACCAGATGTCCCGCGCCGCGAGCGCGCCGGTGTAGTAGGCGAGCGGGACGTCGCCTTTGTAGGCGTCGTTCACGACGATGGTTCCGCGCACCCATATGACGCGGCGCTGACTGTCGACTTCTGCGAAATGGCCAAAGGGCCGGCAGGTCGCGACGTTCATGTCGGAGGGGTCTTCGCTGTCGCCGCGGCTATCGCAGACTTCCCGGACGGCGTTGGACGTAACCGGCTCGCGCTGCGCAAAGGCCGCAGGCGCAATCAGGAAGGCCAGCAGGAAGAGCGCCACGCGCAGGGTCATGTGCGCAGTCTAGCCGAGATCGAGGCCGGGCGCGGCGCCGTTCGCCGGAAATTTCGGGCCGTTCGCCGAGGAAGGCGCGCAAATCCCGGCCGAACAGGGTTGTCTGGCCCGGGTCGTCGACTGCTGTCTGGGAATCCGCGATGCTTAGAACATTGTCCGCCGTATCCGCCCTTGCCCTCCTGGCGATCGCCGGGTGTTCGAGCGGGCCGCCCAAGCCTGTCGCCGAAGCGGCGGCGCCCGCGCCCGTACTCACGGTCGAGCCCTACACATTCACGGCCGGCAACGGCACGAAGGTCGAGGCGCAAAAGGGCACGTTCGAGGTTCCCGAGAACCGCAAGGACCCGAAGTCGCGCAAGATCAAGATCAGCTTCGTGCGCTTCTCGTCGACCTCGGCGACGCCAGGCGATCCGATCATCTATCTGGCAGGCGGGCCGGGTGGCACCGGAACGGGGACGGCGCAGGGACCGCGTTTCCCGCTGTTCATGGCGTTGCGCGAACAGGGCGATGTGATCGCGTTCGACCAGCGCGGCACCGGCATGTCGAGCACCATGCCGTTCTGCCGGGCCGAGCCGGCCTTCGGCGCGGACACTCCGCTGACGCGCACGACCATCGTGCCGTTCTACCGCAACGGCATCGCGAAGTGCTTCGACTGGTGGGAAGCCCAGGGCGTCGACATCGACGGCTATACGACAATGGAGAACGTGCATGACATCGAGGATCTGCGCCGCGCGCTGGGCGTGAAGCAGATCCGGCTGTGGGGGATCAGCTATGGTTCGCACCTCGGCCTTGCGATGATGAAGTACTATCCGAAATCGATCAGCAAGGCCGTTCTGTCCGGCATCGAAGGCTTGGACCAGACGGTCAAGCGGCCGGCGCTCACCGACAAACTGTTCGCGCATGTGCAGGAAATCATCGACGCGGACCCCAAGGCCAAAGCGGTCTATCCCGACCTCGCCGGCATGATGCGGCGCGTGCATGCCAAGCTGAACGCGAATCCGGCCACCGTCACGTTCACGCCGCAGGGCGCGAGCGCGCCGGTGACCATCACGTTCGATGGCTTCGCGGCGCAGATGCTGGTCTCGGGCTCGATCGCCGATCCGCCGGGCTTCACGCAGATCCCGTTGCTCTATCTAGCGGTCGACAACGGCAAATACGACGTGGTGGCGCAGCGTATCTACAATTTCCGCCAGCAGCTCACCGGCTTCACCGGCATGTCCGCCGCGATGGACCTGGCTTCAGGAGCGACCAAGGCGCGGCTGGCGCTGACGCAAAAAGAGGCGGAGACCTCGCTGCTGGGCGACACGCTCAACTTCCCGATGCCGCAACTTCTGGGCATTCGCGACCAGATCGACCTGGGCGATGAATTCCGGGCGGCGTTCAAGTCCGACATTCCCGCCTTGTTCATTTCCGCGACGCTGGACGGGCGCACCTATCCCGACGAGGCGGCGGAGGAAATCAAGGGTTTTTCCAACAAGCGCCGGCTGATCGTGGAAAATGGCGGCCACAACATCTACGAGGCGGACAAACGAGTGGCTGACGCGGTTGTCGCGTTCTTCAAGGGCGAGCCCACGCCGGCGACGATTACCTTCGCGCCGCCGAAGATCGCGACGCCATAGAGGTTGAATGCCTCCTTGGGGCCGCTAGTGTCGCGGCCTCAAGCGAGGCGCGGATGTCGGACAATCTCTACGAGCTGCTGGCGAGCCGGTTTCCGAAGGACCGTGCGCGACCGTGCTTCATCCTGAGCGACGGCTCGGAGATCAGCTACAGCGTGCTGGAGGAGAATGCCGGACGCGTTGCGGCGCGGCTGATGGCGGAAGGCGTCGAGCCGGGAGATCGCGTGGCGCTACAGGCGGAGAAATCCGCCGAGGTGATCATGGTCTATCTCGGCGTGCTGATGGCGGGCGCCGTGTTTGTGCCCCTGAACGCCGCCTATACACGTACCGAGATTGACTATTTTATAGGCGACGCCGAACCAAAAGTGTTCGTCACCGATCCTCCGGGCTTCGTGCGCGACGCCGCCAGGCACGCGCCACTGAAACAAGCCGTGGCCCGCGCGAAGGCCGATCTAGCCTCTCTTATATATACCAGCGGCACGACCGGCAGGTCGAAAGGCGCGATGCTGAGCCATGGTAACCTCGCCGAGAATGCGCGGGCGCTGCATGCGGCGTGGGGCTTCTCGGAGAAGGACGTGCTGCTGCACGCCTTGCCGGTGTTCCATGTCCATGGCCTGTTCGTGGCGCTGCATTGTTCGATGCTTTCGGGCGGGCCGATGATCTGGTTGCCGAAGTTCACGGATGCCGAGGTTCTGGGCGGGCTGAAGCGGGCAACGGTGATGATGGGCGTCCCGACATTCTATACGCGCCTGCTGGCCAATCCGAACTTCACCAAGGCAAGCGCGCCCAATGTGCGGCTGTTCATTTCCGGTTCCGCGCCCTTGCTGCCGTCGACCTTCGCCGAGTTCGAGGAGCGATCCGGCCAGCGCATCCTCGAACGCTACGGCATGAGTGAGGCGGTGATCATCACAACCAATCCGCTGAATGGCGATCGCATTGCGGGAAGCGTCGGTTTCCCACTGCCGGGCGTCGAGCTGCGTATCGGCGGCGGCGAGGGTGAGCCTTCGGCGAACGGCGTCATCGAGATACGGGGGCCCAGCGTGTTCTCCGCCTACTGGCACATGCCGGAGAAGACGAAGGAGGAGTTCACCAGGGACGGCTTCTTCATCACCGGCGATGTGGGCAGGAAAGATCCGGATGGGCGCGTCTGGATATCGGGCCGGGCGAAGGACCTGATCATCTCCGGCGGCTACAACGTCTATCCGAAGGAAGTGGAGCTGGTGCTCGACGAACTTCCGGGCATCACGGAAAGCGCCGTGATCGGCCTGCCGCACGCGGATTTCGGCGAAGGCGTCGCCGCCGTGTGCACGGGCAAGGGCGTCGAGGCCGATATCATCGCAGAAGCGCGCAAGCAGCTTGCCGCCTACAAGGCGCCCAAGCGCGTGATCTTCGTCGCCGACCTGCCGCGCAACACCATGGGCAAGGTGCAGAAGAATGTGCTGCGCCAGACCTATGCCGATCTCTTCAAGTCCTGATCAGAGGACCTGGCAGGCAACCTCGAACGGCAGGCGCGGCAGGCGTGGGAAGAGATTTTCGTTCGTCCCATAGCCGATGTTGCAGATGAAATTGGCGCGCCAGCCAGTGCCTTTGAAGAACTCATCGTTGACGCCCGCTTCCTTGAAGCCCGACATCGGCCCGCAATCGAGGCCGAGCGAGCGCGCCGCCATCATCAGGTAGGCTGCCTGTAGCGATCCGTTCCTGAACGCCGTTTCCATTGCAACTTCCGGCTTGGCGAACCACGCGGCAGCTTCGGGCTTGTGCGGGAACAGGAAAGGCACTTTCTCCGCGAAGTCGAGATCGTAGGCCATGATGACGTTGATAGGCGCAACCAGCGTCTTGGGCCGGTTGGCGCTCGACATGTGCGGCGCCAGCCGCGCCTTGGCTTCCGGGCTGGCGAGGAACACGAAGCGGCCGGGATTGCAGTTGCTGGCCGTCGGCCCCCATTTCGCCAGCTCGTAGATCTCCTGGATCAGCGCTTGCGCGATCCGCTCCGGCTCGAACGCATTGTAGGTGCGGGCTGTGCGAAAAAGCTGGTCGAGCGAGTGGCCTGGCAGGGCCGCCCGGGAGCCAGCGGTTGTGCGTTCGGTCATCGGAGGCCTGTTTACCCAAGGAAAGCTGTTGGCGCCGGGCGAGGCTATGCCATGCTGCGCGCGACACAAGACGGAGCCTTGATGCCGCCAGCCGATTCAATTGCGCCCGGGTCCTTTGGCGAGACCGATGCGGTGATGCTGCCTGCACGGCCGGAGCCTATTGCCGTGCCCGCCTCGAAGACGGCGGTGATCGTCATCGACATGCAGAACGCCTACGCCTCGAAGGGCGGCTATCTCGATCTTGCCGGCTTCGACATTTCCGGCGCGGTGAAGGTGATCGCCAACACCAGGGCGGTGGTGGAAGCGGCGCGGGCGGCCGGCATGACGGTGATCTATTTCCAGAACGGCTGGGACTGCGACTATGTCGAGGCCGGCGGGCCGGGTTCGCCCAACTTCCACAAGTCGAACGCGCTCAAGACGATGCGCAAGCGGCCCGAACTGCAGGGCAAGCTGCTGGCGCGGGGGCAATGGGACTATGAGCTGGTCGACGAGCTGAAGCCGCAGCCGGGCGACATCGTGCTGCACAAGACGCGGTATTCCGGGTTCTTCAACTCGCAGCTCGACAGTGTGCTTCGCGCGAGAAGTATCCGGCACCTGGTGTTCACCGGCATCGCCACGAATGTGTGCGTCGAGTCGACTCTGCGCGACGGTTTCTTCCTGGAGTATTTCGGCGTCGTCCTTGAAGACGCCACGCATCAGGCCGGGCCTGATTTCGTGCAGAAGGCCGCCATCTACAACATCGAGACATTCTTCGGCTGGGTCTCCAGCGTCGCCGATTTCAAGGGCGCGTTCGGGCAGATCGACAACGCAAAGCAGCGCTAGGGCTGTGCCGCTCAACCTTCGTCCATTTCCGCGAGACTATCTGCCGCTCGGTGTGGCTATCGAGCCGAAATCGAAGGATCACGCTAGCAAGCTTGCCGATGTGTTGCGGGGCATCGCCGCAAAAGAGCGGGGTTATGCCTTCTCGATAGACGAAGAGAGCGGACAGGTGCGGCTCGATGCCATGAGCGAGAGCGGGATCGAAGCCGCCTTGCAAGCGCTTCGCGGGGCTGGCGTCGCGATGAACGTCGGCGCGCCGCTGGTCGCTTATCGCGAGATACTCGCGGCGCCGGTCGAGGCCGACAACACGCATAAGAAGCAGAACGGCGTGACCGAACAGTTCGCGCGCGTGAAGCTGCGCTTCGAGCCCAATTCCCGGAGCATGAGCAACACATTTATCAACTCGGCCAGTCCGGAAGCTGTGCCGTCGCAATACTCACCAGGTGTGGAGCGGGGTTTTCTAAGCGTAACCAGGAGCGGTCCGCGGATAGGGTTTCCGGTCGTGGCCTGCCGCGCAATCCTGCTGGATGGGGCATGGCACGATACGGATTCGAGCGAGCTGGCTTTTGAAATTGCGACCCGTGCCGCGTTTCGCGAAGCGGCCGCTGGAACAGCGATGAAGGTGCTGGAGCCTTATCTCGAGGTGAACATCACGACGCCGGAAGCGTTTGTTGGCACGGTGATCGGCGATTTCAAATCGCGACGGGGCGTCAGTAACGCCAAGGAGTTGAGCCCGGGCGTCGTCGCGATCTACGGCTTCGTCCCGCTGGCAAACGCAATTGGGTACGAAGCTCATCTTGGATCGATGACGCAGAACGCTGCCACCCATAGCTGGAAGTTGGCCGGGCTTGAAGAAGTTCCGATGGATGGCGGGGATGCGCCATTCACATCTGCCGCTGTGCTGAGAGGCTAGACCTCTCGATTTCTGTTGAGCCAGCACGCAAGTCGGCTCAAGCTGCCGGCAGATCGATCAGGAGCGCCCATGCCCAAGAAAGTCATCCTTCCGCCCGGCACGCATACGCCGATCGCGCCGTTCTCGCCCGGTACGATGGCCGACGGGATCGTCTACGTCTCGGGCACGCTGGCGTTCGACAAGGACAACAAGATCCTGTTCCCCGGCGATGCCGCTGCGCAAACGAAGCACATCCTCGAGACCATCAAGTCCGTCATCGAGGCGGCGGGCGGTACGATGGCGGACGTCACCATGAACAACATCATGCTGAAGTCGTGGGACGACTACGCCGCGATGAACAAGGTCTATGCGGAATACTTCCCGGGCGACAAACCCGCACGCTGGTGCATCGTCTGCGGGCTCGTGCGGCCGGACGCGCTGGTGGAGATCGGCTCAATCGCGCACATCGGCAAGAAATAGAGGATGGCGACCACGGGGGACGGCCTGTACTACGAGGTGGTGGGCGACGGGGCTGAGACCGTGCTGCTGTCCGCTGGCCTCGGAGGTTCGGCCGCGTTCTGGGCGCCGCAACTGGAAGCGCTCACCAGGCGATTTCGAGTGGTGCTCTACGATCATCGCGGCACGGCGCGCAGCGTGCGGAAGCTAACCAAGCCGCATTCGGTCGAGGCGATGGCGGCGGACATCCGGCTGGTGATGGATGCGAGCAAGACGAAGGTTGCACATATTGTCGGGCATGCTGCGGGCGGCCTGGCTGGACTGGCTCTGGCGCTGAAGTCGCCCAAGCGGGTTGGCAAGCTGGTGGTGGTGAATGGCTGGTCGAGGCCCGATCCGCATATCGCGCGTTGCTTCGAGGCGCGCGTGGCGCTGCTGAAGAAATCCGGCAAGCGCGCCTATGTGCGGGCGCAGCCGCTCTTTCTCTATCCGGCGACGTGGATCTCGGAGAACACCGAGCGTATCGACGCCGAAGAAGAGCACATGGTGAAGGGCTTCCCGGCGACCGACGTTATGCTGGCGCGGATCGAGGCGCTGCTGGCCTTCAACATCGACGCCAAACTGCCGAAAATAGCGGCGCCGGTGCTCGTCAGCGCTTCCGCGGACGACATGCTGGTGCCGGTCTCTTGCTCGAAACGCTTGGCGGAGCGGCTGCCCAATGCCACGCTCGACATCACGCCCTGGGGCGGCCACGGCATGAGCGTGACGGAACCCGAGGTTTTCAACTCGACGCTGCTGGATTTCCTCGGCGGCGACATGCGGAAAGGCTGATCACATGGCAGATCCCCAGATGCCAGTTCCTCAGATGGAAGTCGGCGTCTTCATTCCGATCGGCAACAATGGCTGGCTGATCTCGACGACGTCGCCGCAGTACAAGCCGAGTTTCGAGCTCAACAAGACGATCACGCAGTCGGCCGACAAGTACGGCTTCGATTTTGCGCTCTCGATGATCAAGCTGCGCGGCTTTGGCGGCAAATCGGAGTTCTGGGAGTACAATCTCGAAAGCTTCACGCTGATGGCGGGGCTCGCGGCGGTGACGAACCGCATCAAGATCTTCGCTACCGCGCCGACATTGGTGTTCCCGCCCGCGATGGTTGCGCGCATGGCGGCGACGATCGACTCGATCGCGCCGGGAAGGTTCGGCATCAATCTCATCACCGGCTGGCAGAAGGCCGAGTACGACCAGATGGGGCTGTGGCCGGGCGATAACCACTACACCGACCGCTACACTTATCTCGCCGAGTACGCGACCATCCTGCGTGAACTGCTCGACACCGGCCGCTCGGACTTCAAGGGCAAGTATTTCCAGATGGAAGACTGTCTCGTGCGCCCGCACGCCAAGGGCGTGAAGCTGATCTGCGCTGGGTCTTCGGATGAGGGCCTGGCGTTCACGGCGAAGTATGCAGACTACGCATTTGCGCTCGGCAAGGGCACGAATACACCGACGGCGTTTGCGCCCGTGAACAAGCGGCTGGAAGCGGCAGCGGCCAAGACGGGGCGCAATGTCGGCTCCTACCTGCTGATGATGGTGATCGCCGACGAGACCGACGAAAAGGCGATGGCGAAGTGGCAACTCTACCGCCAGGGCGAGGACAAGGACGCCACCAAATGGCTCGCCAATCAGGCTGCGCCGAACGCCAAGGCAGGTGCAACAACGAACACGCAACAGCTCGCCGATCCGACCAGCGCCGTGAACCTGAACATGGGCACGCTGGTCGGGAGCTATGAGAGCGTGGCGCGCATGCTGGACGAGGTGGCGTCGGTGCCGGGCACATCCGGGGTGCTGCTGACGTTCGACGAGTTCGTCTCCGGCGTCGAGAATTTCGGCAAGCGCATCCAGCCGCTGATGACGTGCCGACAGCACATAAAAGTGAAGTAGCGCTCAGAAGTTCCTGCGCAGGCTGACGAAGAAGGTGGTCACGCCATCCCCGCCGCCGCGGGACAGGTAGAGCGGCGTCCCTACATTGCGCGGGGCATTGTAGAACACCGACCAGCCCCGTCCGCCACTCCTCAGTATGTTGTTGATTCCAGCCCCAAACGTCCACCCCGCAACAGGCTTCCAGCTGATATTCCCGCCAATAAACATCAACTGCGCCGACTTCCCAAAACTACGAACCGAATAGTTGTAGTAATCATCATCATCCTCAACAAAAAGCGACCACCTGAAATTCCCGTTGTCGAGCGTCTGCTGCAGGCTGAGATTCCAGCCATAGGTCGACTCTTGCGATACGCGCCGCGACTCCCCGGTCACCGGGTCGAGTGTCTCGGTCGACTGGACGTTGCCGCCCAGATTGAGGATGCCGCCCGGCATGCCGAAACGGTCGAGCTCCACGATTCCGGAAAGAGTAAGTGTGTCGAACGTGGCGCTGCCGCCATTGCGCGAGAACTGGAAGAAATCCGGCGCAGGCCCGGCGACATTGCCAAGAACATTCTCGATCTCGCGGTGAGTGAGCTTGGCCACAAATGAGTTCTGGCCGCCGAATTGGCGCTCGTAGCGTCCTTCGACGATCCAGCTTTTTTCTGGCTCAATCTCCACATTGCCGATGCCGAAGACGCCGTTCTCGAATGAGACGCTTGAGGCAAAGCCCTCGAAACTCAACTGGTCAACGGTGCGTTCGACGCGGAGATTGAACTGGTGGTCCTTCTCCGGAGACCAGGAGACGTTGAGGCGAGGCTTCAGATAGCCGAGCGTCTTTTCCGAACTGTCAGCGCCCAGATCCGCCGCGATGTGGGACCATTCATAGCGTGCGCCCAGTTCGACGTTCAGTGTTTCACTCGGCTTCCACGTAACCGCGGCGAAGGCCTCGGCGCGCGTCTCGTCCGCCTGGAAGGCGTCGCCCGGCAAGGGGAAGACCTGGCCGTTGAAGATATTGGCGCTTTCGGATTCGGTCCAGTTGTAGACGCCCTCAGCGCCCGTCTCGAACGAAAGCTTATCGGCGGTCGGCAGGCGCACTGTTGCGCGTGCAATGCTCTGGCCGCTGTTGCCGGTTGACTGGCCGCCGGACGTGAAGGTCGATGTGTTGAAGAGGTTGGTGGATTCCTCGCTTTCCAGCGACTGGAAGGCAACCAGCTCGACGCCATACCCGGCAATGTCGCGGGTGTAGCGCAAGCCGATTTCGCCGGACGCGGATTCATCCTCGTAGTGTTCAACCTGCGAGCCCGCCAGCGGAATGGTCTGCACTTCTTCGGAAGCGTACTGGGCGATGGAGAAATTGGCCTGACCGTTGATGCGGACCTTGCCGCCCAGTAGGGCCGACTCGTAAGCGCCCGTCGCGAAGTAGTTCTCATAGTCGTTGTCGGACTCGGAGTACGCGTCGAGGATGGTCACGCCGGATGGCGCGATACGTTGCCGGCTGTTCTCGCCCTTGGCCAGGCCGCCGTTTCCGCCGAGCGAGCCTTCCAGCCGGCGTCCGTCGCGCTGGTCCTGCATCTGGATGTTGGCGCTGACGCTACCGCCGCCGCGCGTGTTGAGGTTGGTGTTGGCGTTGACAGCGCCGGTGGCGCCGGCATCCGGCTTGCGGATCACGTTGGCGATGATCGGCTTGCCTCGCATGTCGATGCCTTCGGCGCCGCCGCGTATGATGTCGATGCGTTCCACGGCGCTGGCCGGAATACGGGACAGCACTGAGCTCAGTGTGTCGTTGCGCGACGGCGGTCGCTCGGCGTCGATCAGCACATTGCCGGCGGTTCCAGCGAAGCCGCGTGCAAAGCCGCTGTTCTCGAAAACGAAGCCGGGGATCCGCACCACCATATCGAATGCCGTGTTCGGCCGGAATTCGGTGAAGAAGGCGGGCTGGTAGGGCGTGATGTTCGAATTCGACTCATCCGCTTTCGGGCTGATCTGCTCAACCGAGGCGGGAGTCTGCTGGCTCCATGCAGACGGCGCGGCGACGGAAATGAGGAGCGCGCAGAGACTTGGCTGCAGGCGCAGGCTCGGCCCCGCTCGCTTGCCGGCAGGCATGAGCATGATTGGTTTGACCCCCGATGTCCGTCTCCAGGATCGAGACGTCACATCGGGGCGAATTTGCGGCTGCGAACATTAAACCCGATCTTGCGGCGCAACACTTCTGCGCTGCGGCCGCGAGCATTGGCTGCGCAATCGGTCTGGGACGAATGAGACCACGTTTCGGCCTAAAAACTTGGGGTAGATGGGCCGGGGCTGGTAAGAGCATGGTGGCGGCCTTGGGGGTTCGATTCTGATGGACGGCGCAAGATCAGCTCGCGGACGCGGCCATGCGCTGTGGCTGGGCATTCTGCTCGTCGCATTCCTGGTCCGCGTCGGCATTCAGCTCCTGCAATCCATTGCACCGACTGATGCGCTGCCGCCCTTCGAGGCATGGCAGTCGGGGACGATTCCCTACTGGAGCCTGCTGGTCTCTCAGGCAGCGATCATCGCGTTCACGCTCTGGGCTATCGCAGGCTTCGCGAGCGGGGCAATGAAACCGAACGCGCTGCTGGGTCGCATCATCAATTGGATCGGCATCGTCTATTTCGTCGGCGCGGTCGCGCGCTTCATCGCCGGGCTGACGGTCGCGCAGGGTGTACCGTTCCTGTCGGCGCACCTTCCCGGGTTCTTTCATATCGTGCTGGCCAGCATGGTGCTGATCGCGGGCGACTACTTCCGCGCCGGCGCCCCCCTTTTTCCCAAGCGGCTCCCGAAACGGCGGGCGGGCCAATGAGCGCGTTGCGCACTGCGATCCGCTACGGCGCCTATCCCGGCCTGCTGGCTGGCGGGTTGCTCATATTGTGGCTGCTGTTGTCGAACGGCGTTGATTTCGCTTGGGCGCCTTATGCGGCGGTCGCGATCATCGGGCCGCTGATTCTTGTCTGCGAGTACATCGCGCCATTCCGTCCCGACTGGCGGCCTGGGCCGCAAGACTTCCTCCGTGATGCCGTGTTCATGGGCGTCGTGCAGGTGGCGGTGCCGCTGGCGATGATCTGGGCGGCAACCCTGTTGATCAACGGGGCGCTCGTCTCCAATGGCTGGACGTTCAACCTCTGGCCAAGTTCGTGGCCTATCCTGGCGCAGCTCGCCTTGAAAGTCGTCGCCGGCGACCTCCTGCGCTACTGGCTGCATCGCTTAGCGCACACTTGGACGCCCCTATGGCGGCTGCACGAGGTGCATCATTCGCCGCAGAAGCTCTACACCACCAATGTCTTCCGCTTTCACCCCTTCGAAAAGTCGCTTCAGTTTCTTTGCGACACGCTGCCCTTCATGGTGCTGGGCATCGGCACCGAGGTGCTGGCCTACTATTTCGTGTTTTATTCGCTGAGCGGTCTGCTGCAGCATGCCAACATCGATATCCGGCTGGGGTCATTGAACTATGTCTTCAGTGGGCCGGAAGTGCATCGCTGGCACCATTCGCGCGAGGTCCGGGAGTCGAACAACAACTACGCCCATAGTTTTGTTGTGTGGGACCTGGTGTTCGGGACGTATTTCCGGCCGAAGGATGAGAAGGTCGAGAAGCTCGGGCTTCTGGACGAGACCTATCCGGATACTTTCATGCGCCAGCTCGGCGCGCCTTTCCGAAACGCAAAGCCGGATGCCGATGCCGCTTAGCGATTGGATGGCCAACACCGCTTTCGTGATTGGCATGGACACGCTGGGCCGCCGCGCCCGCGCCCATCTATTGTTTGCCGCGAAAGACCCGGAGAAAGCTCAACACGCCGCACTCATGTCCATCGTCGAAGCCTGCCGGGAAACGGAGCAGGGCCGCGGCTTCGGACTCGGCCAGGTTGCAGATGTCGACGCGTTCCGCCGGGCCGTCCCGATCCAGACCTACGAAGACATGCGCCCGGCGATCGACCGCCAGATCGCCAGCGGCGCGTTGGAGATCGCGCCCGAAAAGCCAATCATGTATGCGCGCTCTAGCGGCACGACCGGATCGCCGAAGTACATTCCCGTCACAACGCGAGTGCTGAAACAGCTTCGTACCGCCCAGCGCGCCATGGCGTTCACGCAGCACGAGGCGCTGCGGGCTTTCTCCGGCAGGCTGGTTGGTCTCGGCGGCGCGAAGTCCGAAGAGATCCTGCCCGACGGCACGCCGGCAGGCGCCACCACAGGCCTCATTTACGAGACCATGCCCCGCTTCATGCGGAAGAAGTATGTCGTGCCGCCCAGCATCTTTTCGGTGACGGACTATCAGCTTAAATACGAGGTCATCGCCAGGCTGGCGGCGGGGGCGGACGACGTCACGGTGTTCGCCACCGCCAACCCCTCCACGCTTCTGCGCCTGATGGACGTTGCCAATCGCGACCTCGCTCGCATCGTCAATGAGGTAGCGGACGGGGCGTTCGCGGGTTATTCGGCGCTGCCGCCAGAAGTCGCCCGCGAGATCAAGCCGCTTCTTGCGCCCGACCAGCGGAGGGCGAACGAACTCGGCCGCGTCATCGCCTCCGGCCGCCCGGCGCAGATCGGCGACTTGTGGCCGAAACTCCGTGCTGTCGTCACCTGGCTGGGCGGTGGCTGTGCTCTAGCCGCCGAAGCCGTCCGCAAGCAGCTCCCGGCTGGCGCCCGCATGGTCGACGCCGGATACGTCGCCAGCGAGATGCGCGGCACGATCGTGGTCGATATCGAGCGTGGCCTCGCCTTGCCTCTGCTGTCAGACGTGTTCTTCGAGTTCGTGCCGGTCGAGGTATGGGACAGGGGCGAGCGGCAGACCCTCCTCCTACACGAACTGGCCGAGGGACAGGACTATCACGTGATAGTCTCGAGTGTGGCCGGCCTGCTCCGGTATCACATGAACGACGTCGTCCGCGCCACGGCCCGCATCGGCGCGACACCTACGCTGGCCTTCATCCGCAAGGGCCGGGGCATGACCAACATCACCGGCGAGAAACTGTCCGAGGATCAGGTCCACGCAGCGATGGGCAGGCTCTCGCCCAAGCCGGCCTTTTTCGTCGTGCTCGCAGATGCGGCGCTCTCCGGTTATCGGGCGTACATCGAAAGCCCAAACGGGGCAGTAGTCACAAAATCCATCGCGGTAGCTCTGGACGACCACCTATCCTCGCTCAATATCGAATACGCCGCGAAACGTGCGAGCGGACGGCTGCATGCTGTCAACGTACGTCTGCTGCGGTCCGGCGCAGGGGAAGCCTATCACCGGCATTGCGTAGATGTGAGAAAGCAGCGCGAGGCCCAGGCGAAGGTGCTGGCGCTGCAAACCGTTGAGGAATGCGACTTCGACTTCGCCGCTTTTGAGATCGCCGATGCGGCCGCAGTCACTGATCTTCACTAGCCTTCCCATCCCGTTCCGGACGGCTTTCGCACATGCGTCAGCCTCCCGGAACCAGGCCGAGAACGTCATCGTTTGCGTGGTCGACGGCGAAGGCCGCGCCGGACTGGGGGAAGGCTGCCCGCGGGAATACGTAACCGGCGAAACCCTTGCCTCCGCGACGGCCTTTCTCGCCCAGCATAGTGAGAGCCTGGTCGCTGTAGCGGATCTCGAGGCGTTGCGGGCATGGATCGCGACGCACGAGCGCGAGGTCGACGCCAATCCAAGCGCTTTCTGTGCCGCCGAACTGGCTCTGCTGGATCTCTTCGCGCAGCAAGTCGGCAAACCGGTCGAAGACCTGCTGGGGATCGGGAAGGGCAAGGAGTTGGTGGTCAGCGCCATCTATGGCGCCAGCGCCTTCTTGAAGTTCGAGGCGCAGGCGCTGCTTTTCCAAGCCAACGGCATTCATGACGCCAAGCTGAAGCTCACCGGCAATGTGAACCAGGACAGGCGGCGAGTGCGGCGGCTGGCGGGGCATGGCGATGTACGGCTCGACGCCAACAACCTCTGGCCGGGCGCCGCCGAGGCGATCCCTGCCCTGCGCGTCATAGGCGACGACGCCTGGGCTATCGAGGAGCCGATTCGCGCGCGCGACTGGGCGGGCATGGACGGGGTATGGAAGGCGACTGGCCTTGCCATCATCGCGGATGAAAGCCTGATCACTCTGGACGATCTCGACGCCATGCCCGAGGGGGACGAGTTCGTGCTCAACCTGCGCGTATCCAAGCTCGGCGGTCTGCTGCGCTCCCTTGCCGTACTGGCGCGCGCAGTCGAACGCGGGCAACGCGCAATCGTTGGCGCGCAGGTCGGCGAGACAAGCATCCTCGCGCGCGCGGGCGCCGCGCTTGCGGCCGCCGCCGGCGATGTGCTTATCGGCTATGAAGGGGCTTACGGCCCCCGACTCCTCAGCGAGGATCCGGTCGCGCCGTCACTAGGCTTCGACCCGGGCGGCGGCGTGGACCTCTCGGCTTTTGACGGCCATGCCGGCTGGGGGCTCGCTGCCGCGCCGATGCTCACCGAGGCGCTGAAGCGCGCCTGAAGCCTAGGGTGTGAAGCCTACCAGAACGCCATCCGCAGCGTGATCGAGCCGTAGTGCGTGGTGGCGCTGTCCGAGATCTCGGTGTCGTAGCCTAGCTTGATGTTGAGGAACTGGCTGTCGATGTTGAGGCCCAGGCCGGCGACAATGCCGTCCTCCGGCTCCTGTCCCGGCGTCAGGTTGAACGTTGTGCCCGTCGAGCCGCCTGCGAACCGGTAGTCCGCGGAGGGGGCGTCCCAGGTCAGCACGTTGCGGTAGCCGACAGAGAGCTGAGGCTTGAAGGCGAAGGCGTCGTCCGATCCGAAGCTACTCTCGAAGGTGAGGCCATAGGACCCTGTCGCCAGTGTCGCTTCGCTGTCGCCCGCGACGATTTCGAGTTCTTCGTTGACCTCGGCATTCTCCTGATATGCGTCCTGGCTGAAGCTCATATAGTCGGCCGCGATATACGGTTTCACGTCCATGAAGCCGAGCGGGACAGTGTAGGTCGCGCGCGCTCCGACGTTGTAGGTCTGGCCTTTCCAGTCGGCGCGCAGCCGGTCGGAGATGCCGCCCATTTCGACCTTGCGGTCCGACGTGAAGTCGACGAAGCCGGCGCCGCCGGCGGCGTTGACCGCGAGGTTACCAGCCTTCCAGCCGCCATAGAGGCCCAGAGTAGTCTGGGCGACGTTGAGCGGAGCGCCCGTGCGCGAGCGCTCGTCCATCTCGACGGACTCGAGCGAGGCGAAGGCGCCGATCAATGCGTTGCCGTTGGAAAGAAGATCGACACCGGCCGCGACGCCAAAGCCGCCGCCGGAAACGGCAAAGCCATCGGCTGTACGATCGCCTTCGTGGTAGACGCCGAACTCCTCCGTCCAGGCGCCGCCGGGAGCGTCGGGCTTGTCGGTGATCAGGTCGAGGCGGTGGGCGGTCGCGCCGAAGGCGGCGTTCGAGTTGGACGCCAGCACCTTCATCACCGCGGCGTCGCTGCCCGGGAGCAGGTCGGTCCAGCCACGCAGGAACTCGTTGGCGCCCGGCAGCGAAGTCACAGCCGCCGCGACGGTCGAGTCTTCTTCAAGCAGGTCGAGCACCGCGTCATAGGCGCCGGCCTGGCGACCGTTGAGGCCGAGCTGGGCCGCCGTCTTGACGCTCAGAACGAGATCGAGCGCGTTGGGGTTCGGCTGGACCAGTTGGACATTGTAGAGGTATGGCGAGTTCGCGTTCAGCATCGACGCCAGCGGGCCGCCGAGGTTCAGCGTTCCGGCGTTGAGAACGCGTAGCGTGAAAGCCTGATTGGTGAAGTCCTCGAAGATCGGCGTGAACACCGTATTGGCGCCGATGTCGGCCGTCCCGGTCACGTTGTAGATCGACGTGTTGCCGCTGATGCGAGCATTGTTGATGACGAAGCCGACCTTGGCGTTGTTCGACAGCCCCATTGACGCGAGGTTCAGCGTGCCTGTGCCGCTATTGTTGACGGTGGAGTTGTTGACCAGCATCGAGACAGCGCCGCCCGAACTGGTGATCGCGCCATTGTAGATCGAACCACCGGTGAAGGAGAGGGCGCTCGCTGCGCCGCCTAGCGTGAGCGCGCCCTGCATTTCGGCGCCAGTCAGCGACACGTTCGCGCTGGTTCCGTGGAAGACGGCGTCGCCGAACAGCTTAGCGCTATTGATGTCGAGCGTATCCGCGCCCGTGCCGAAATCGACATCGCCGACAACCTCGCCTGACAGCAGGTTGAACCGGTCGCCGCCGGCGCCGAACAGTACATCGCCAAACATGCGTGTGTTGTCGACCGTGTCGTTCTGGGTGAGCGTAACGGCCGAGCTGCCATGGGAAAGGTCTAGCGCGATAGCGCGGCCGAGGCCGGACGTGATGTCGTCGGTGGTGTCGTCGTCGGTAAAGCCCGCCGCGACGCGCGACGAGTTGGTGAAAGTCGTCACCGTTCCGGAGAGATCCTGGAAGGCAACGGCGTCGCCATCATAGCCCCGAACGCTGGCGGCGATCAGGCCGCTGTTGGCGACCGACGGCAGGCTGGCGCCGGCGTCGATCCGCACGCCGTAGGCGTCATGGGTTGTCTCGGTGTTCACATTTGCGATCGCGGAGCCGGTGTTGACCAGTTGGGGCGTCGAAGCGCCCGCGCCGAAGTTGATCCCGACGGCGTCGGCCTCGAACGCGACCGCGGTCACCGATCCGCCGTTGAAGATGCCGCCTTCGACGATGGTCTGGTGGGTTCCGTCGGCCGAGCCGGCGATCCGCAGGCCCTTGGAGGCAAATCCGATGTTGAGTCCGCTGCCGACGATTGCGCCGCGGTTGATGAAGCCGAAGTCATAGTCGAAGACGCCAATGATCTCGGTGACGTTGTCGTCATCATCGTCATCGAGGGTATCCTGGATGCTTTCACGGACGCGACTGAGACGAATCTCGTCTCCCGCAGCGCCATCGAGCGACTGGATCAGGATGGCCGGAGCGGAGCCGACAGAAGAGACCTGCCCGGGAGTACGGTTTTCGTTGAAATCCTGGATCACGTCCTTGACGTCGTCGGTGGGGTCCGTGCCGCCAACCGCGGCGCCGTTGACCAGGAAGCCGCGGGCGAGGTCGCCACGGATTTCGACCGCCGAGCCGCCGACGAGCAGATCGTCCGGCTCCAGGTCGGCCGGTTCGTCAGTGCCCGTGTCGTTGTCGTCGGCGAGGTCCGGATCTTCGTAGTTCGACAGCGAGGTACTGGCAAAGCCCGTTGCAGTAACCGCGCCATCGATCAGGAACTCGCCGGCGACATCGCCGAGGACGCGCACACCAACCGTGCCTTCGCCCTGCGCGAACGTGGTGGAGTTCGCGCCGCCGATCGCGATGTTGCCGGTGACGTTCTCGCGGAATTCCACGCCGACACTGTTGGAGCCGATGATGGTATTGGTGCCTCTCTGGCGGTAATCGCCGTTGAGGACCGACTGGATGCTGACACCGGCGGAGTTGTTGCCTTCGACGGAGATGCTGGAGCCTGAGCCAAGAGTGATGCTGCCGTTGAGCGTGCCGCCGGGCTCGACGAGGATGCCGGTGCGGCCCGTGCCGAGGGCGAGGGCGCCTTCGCCGTCGCCGTCTGTATCGCTATCGGTGCGGGTGTAGTCTTCGGTGTTGTTGATCTGGCCTGTGCCGGTGTAGCCGCCGGTGATGCCGGTGGCGATGCGGACGTTGGTGCTGTTGTTGCTGTCCGTGATCGTGATGGCGCCGGCGTTGGTGATTGTGTTGTTGCTGTTGATTGTGGCGGCGGTTGCGCCTGCGGTTTCGTCTATCGCGATGCTTCCGGTTGTGGTGATTTCTACGTTTGCTGCTGCGCCTCCGTTTGCGGTTCCGGTTGCGATTGGTGTTGTTGTTGCTGTTGTTATCTGCACCTGCGCCATGGCGGGCATGGCGAACAAGAGCGGAGCCGCGGCCCCAAGCAGCAGGCGGACTTTAAGTGACATGAGAGCCGTCTACTCCTGAACAGTCAGCACAAACTGTGGCGCCGGGGCGCCAAACGGCCAGGCGCCCCGCCCGGCCCCCGCCTGCCTAGCCTGCCGCGCGGCGGGAGGAAACCCCGGTCCTGCGTAAGGCTTGTCGCATTCCGGCAGGGCCGGGACAGGCACGGGATTTCGAGCGCCCACTTGTGGCGGAAGTGCGTCCGCGGAGATGAACGGGGCCAAAACGTGGCTCGGCGGTCACGACCCAGATTAGCTGACCAGATTAGCTGACCGGTCCTACTTCTTCGGGTGGTCCTTGAAGAACCGCCACATGGTCTCGCTTGCCGAAAAGGCCTGAGTAGGCTGGTCGGCCTCGGCGCGGCCAGCCTTGCCGCCGGGCCAAGCATGGCCGTTGTTGGCTACCCTGTAGAAATGGACATCCGCCTTGCCGGGGCAGGTCCAGCGGATTTCCACAAGCTTGCCGGCCTTATCGAGCGATTCCACTGGCGATTGAGTGCAGCCATTGGTTTTCACCCAGTAGTCGGCCTGGGCGACGTCAGGCGTCACATCACGATCCGCGGGCGGACGCGCGAGGCCGGCGATGACGCCGTCGCGCCGGTTGCCGCCGATGGCGCCACCCGCTGCCGGCACCGTCCTGTCGTCCTGGCCGACGAAGATGACGGCGGCGATAGGGCCTTTCGCGGCGGGCTCATCGCCAAACACCGCGCCGACGATGGGACCGATGGCGGCGATCTTGCCGGGCAATTCGCGCGCCAGGACGTGTGTCATCATCGCGCCGTTCGACATGCCTGTGACATAGACGCGCTTCGGATCGGCCCGCCCTGACGTGACGAGCTGATCGATCATCGCCGAGATGAAGCCGACATCGTCGATCTTGTTCTCGCGTGCGTAGGCGCAGCAGTGGCCGGCGTTCCACGTCAGCAGCCGCCCGCCCGGTGTGCCGCCCGTTCCACCGGGATAGACGGCGATGAAGTGCTCGCGTGCAGCGATGACGTCGAACTGGCTCATATCGACCGCGTTCTCGGGATGCCCGCCGCCGCCGTGCAGCACGATCACCACCGGCGCGGGTTTGCCGCCGGAATAGTCGTGTATGAGGAAGCGCCGCGCGCGGCCGTCATGATTGAGCGTCTCATCCGTGAGCTTCGGCGCGCCGGATGACGGCGACTGAGGCGTCGCGCTTGGGCTTCCGGTGCAGGCGGCGAGGGCGAGGAATGCAACAACCAGAGCCAGACGCTTCATCATCATCCACATCCTCAATCTGCTGCTTGACCTGGCCTGCTTGACCCGGGATCGGCAAGGCCTAATGCTACCGATGAGTATCAATTAGAGCCATTCTTGCAAGTCTCGACCTGCATTCATCATGGTCGAGATTCGAATTGTATCGGGAGGAGCGAATGACGAGCCGCAGAATTC
The DNA here is from genome assembly GCA_030697555.1 of Hyphomonadaceae bacterium. Classification (GTDB taxonomy): domain Bacteria; phylum Pseudomonadota; class Alphaproteobacteria; order Caulobacterales; family Hyphomonadaceae; genus UBA7672. The sequence goes on along the minus strand of JAUYPV010000017.1, from coordinate 23,771 downwards.
TGGGGTTTGCTGCCGCCTGCATGCTCGCCGCGTGCGCTGGGCCGCAGGCTGTCGAGCAACAGGTTGCGGGAGGCGTCCCCGGCAAGAAGCCGAACATCGTCGTGATCCTGGCGGACGATCTCGGTTACGCCGACATCTCTTCCTACGGCGGCAAGCGTATCGCGACGCCCAACATCGACCGGATCGCTAAGGACGGCGTCATCTTCACCGATGGATACTCGGCCGCGCCGGTCTGCTCGCCCTCGCGCGCAGGACTCAACACTGGCCGGCACCCGGATCGCTTCGGTTTCGAATACAATAACGGCCCGGCCCAGCGCGACATCGAGCAGAACCTCGGATTGCCGAAGGACGAGGTCATTCTCGCCAAGGCGCTCAAGGCGCAGGGCTATCACACCGGCCTAGTGGGCAAGTGGCACCTCGGGTCCAACGACGATTTCTATCCGACCAACCGGGGCTATGACGAATTCGTCGGCTTCCTGACGGGCGCAACCTCCTACATCCGGCCGACCGCACCGGGGACAATCTTCGTGCAGCCCGAGGGTTCCTCTGCTACGCCAGCGCCACGGCGGTCGGCGGCTAACAGGATCGTGGAAGGCCCCAGCCGCACCTTCGTCGAGAATGAGGATCGCTATCTCACGGAGTATTTCGGGGAACGCGCGGTCGACTACATCAAGCGCAATGCAGCGTCGGACGCGCCCTACTTCCTGTTCGCCGCGTTCAATGCGCCGCACGACCCGCTTCAGACGATGCAGAAATATTACGACCGCTTCCCCCAGATCAAAGACGAAGGGATGCGCGTCTACGCGTCGATGATCTCGGCGATGGACGATCAGATCGGCGCAATCCTCGATGCCGTGGAGGCATCGGGCGAGAGCGGCGACACCATGGTCTACTTCATGTCGGACAATGGCTGCGCGGCGTACATCCAGGGCATCTGCGCCTGCGAGCCGATGCGCGGCGGCAAGCTCAGCCACTATGAAGGCGGTGTGCGCGTGCCCTTCATGGTGCGCTGGCCAAACGCCATCAAGGGCGGGCAGGTCTATCGCAACGTCGTCTCGACCATGGACGTCTACACCACGTCGTTGACGGCGGCGGGAGGCAGGCTTCCGGCCGACCGGATCTATGACGGCGTCGACCTGATGCCGTTCGTCACCGGCAAGTCGCAGGCCATCCCGCACAATGCGCTGATGTGGCGGCGGACGCCGCATGCCTCGATCCGCGAGGGCGACTGGAAGCTGTGGAAGAGCCTCGATGGCAAGTTCACGCTGCTGTTTAACCTGAAGGACGATCCGAACGAAGCGACCAACGTGGCGGGCAAGGAACCGGCCAAGCTGAAAGAATTGAGCGACGCGTTCGACCAGTGGGCGAAGGACATGCGCGACCCGGCGTGGCCGTCGCGGCCGAATGTCACCTACAATGTCTGCGGCACGCCGTTCGAGTTGCCGATTTGAAGCTCAAGCTGGCATACCTCGCCGTCCTTCTGGCGGCGGCATGCGCCAGGGCGCCAGCGCTCGAGGGGCGGGAGGCGACCATGGTCGTCATTCCGGCGGCGGAAACGCAGATCGGCGACGACGCCGCGCCGCATGACGAACGTCCACAGTTCAAGCGCGCCATTGCCGAGTTCCGCATGGATCGGACGCCGGTGACCGTCACGCTGTTCCGCGGCTTCGTAGAAACAACCGGCTATGTGACCGACGCCGAGAGCGCCGGAGCGTCGGGCGTGTTGAGCAAAGGCGAGGGGGGGTGGGTCGAGGTGGAGGGCGCCGATTGGCGTCATCCGCGTGGCCCGAACAAGCCGCAAGCCGCTGACGACCATCCCGTGACGCAGGTGTCGTGGAACGATGCGACTGCGTATTGCAAGGCCTATGGCTTGCGCCTGCCGACAGAGTTCGAATGGGAGCGCGCCGCCCGCATGGGCCAAACGCCGGATGGCACGGTGTTCCGCGCCGGCACGCGCATTTCCATCGACGCGAAGTTCCGAGTGAATGTTTGGCAGGGAATCTTCCCCGTGCTCGACCTTGGCGAGGATGGCTACACCGGCACGTCTCCGGTCGGCGCCTTCGGAGAGGCGCCGTCGGGTCTCACCGACATGGCCGGCAATGTGTGGGAATGGACGTCATCGTCCTATCTTCCCTATCCGGCGCTCGCCAACGACATGCGCAAGGCGCCGGAACGCGTGCAGCGTGGCGGCTCCTTCCTGTGCGATCCGAACATGTGCGCCGGCTTCCGCGCCACAGCGCGCAGCCATTCGACGCCGCAGACGGCGCTGATGCATGTGGGGTTCAGATGCGCGAGTGACGCCCGCTAGTTCGGCTTCGCTGCCGCTTCCTGCGCGGCTTTCTCATCGTTCGCGCGCTTGATCACGTAGGCGAGGATGGCGTCGGTGGTTTCCTGGCTCAGCGTTGCGGCGAAGCCGGGCATGCCGCGGGTAGCGCGGTCGCCATCCCGCACGGTCGGGTTCCAGCCATTGCGGATCGGCAGGAGGCCGCTGTAGCGCAGATCGGGCGCGATCGAGCCGGCGCCGGGAACGGCAGTGGGACCATGGCAGCTCGCGCAGTTGGCGGCGTAGGCCTGTTCGCCGGCGAACACCGTCTCGTTGTTGGCGGTGAGCAGGGGCGGATCGATTTTAACGCGAGCGGCGGCTGTGGCGGCTGGCATCTCGGCCGGTAGCGATGCGGCGCCGCCCGGCTTGAACACCAGGATGCGGGAGTTGTTGGCGCTTATCGCGTTGGTGCGTTTCTGGTCGTTCGGCAGGCCGCGCGCGCCGACAAGGATCGCAACCTGCTGCTGGCCGTCGACAAGGAAGGTGGATGGCGCGGCGACGACGCGCGCCTGTGTCGGCGCCGTCCAGAGCTTCTCGCCCGTGGTGGCGTTGTAGGCGTTGAACTCGCCCTTGTGGTTGCCGGAGAAGATGAGGTTGCCTGAGGTCGCGAGAATGCCGGACGAGCCGTAGACCTCGTTCTTAATGCGCCACTTCTCTTTGCCGGCGATTGGATCCCAGGCGAGGATGTAGGTTTCGAGGTTGCCGCATCTTGCGCCCGGCTGCTGGCACAGCGCCTGGCCGCCGGAGAAGTCAGTGCCTGTGTTGGTGCCCTGGAGATTTAGCTTGAACTCCTTCGGCCCGACATAGGGCGCCGCCGAAACCTGTACGGGAATGTAGACGAGGCCCGTTTCCGGGCTGAACGCCATCGGGTGCCAGTTATGCATGCCGAGCGCGCCGGGCGAGACGATGACGGCCTTGCCCGTGATCTCGTAGCGGGCCTCCGGAATCTCTACCGGCCGGCCGGTCTTCATGTCGACGTGCGTCGCCCAGGTGAGCGGGGCGAATTTCTCGGCCGACAGGAGTTCTCCGGTTTTCGCGTCGAGCACATAGAAGAAGCCATTCTTCGGCGCCTGCATGACGACGCGGCGCTTGCCTTCCGGATAGTTGAGGTCGGCGATGATGAGGGGTTGAACGGCGGTGTAGTCCCAGGTCTCGCCGGGTGTGGTCTGGTAGTGCCACTTGTATTTGCCGGTGTTGGGATCGAGCGCCACGATCGAGGACAGGAACAGATTGTCGCCGCCGCCCGGAGAGCGGATCGCCTGGTTCCACGGGTTGCCGTTGCCGGTGCCGACATAGATGGTGTCGAGTTCGGGATCGTAGGCCATGCCGTCCCACGCCGTGCCGCCGCCGCCGATCTTCCAGTAATTGTCGCCCTTCCACCCCTTGGCGGCTTCCGCCAGTTCAGGTTGTTCGTAGGGTTTCGACGGATCGCCCGGCACGGTCCACCAGCGCCATGCCTCCTTACCGGTTTCGGCGTCGTAGGCCGTCACGTAGCCGCGCACGCGATATTCGGCGCCGCCGTTTCCGATGATCACCTTGCCTTTGACGATGCGGGGAACACCGGTGATCGTGTAGGGCAGGTTCGTGTCCGTGGTCTGCACCGACCAGACTTCCTTGCCGGTCTTGCCGTCGAGCGCGATCAGTCGTCCGTCGAGCGCGCCGAGATAGATCTTGCCGTTCCACGCCGCGACGCCGCGGTTGACGACATCGCAGCATGCGTCCGCGGCCTTCGCCTTGGCGACATTGGGATCGTATTCCCACAGCTTCGCGCCGGAGCGAATGTCGTAGGCCTTCACCATGCTCCACGCTGTCGTGAGGTACATCACGCCGTCGACGATGATGGGTGTCGATTCCTGGCCGCGTTCCGTGTCGATGTCGGCGTACCAGGCAAGGCCGAGCTGCTTGACGTTGGCGTCGTTGACCTGGTCGAGCCGGCTGAAGCGATCCTCGTGATAGTTGAGGCCGGTTGCGAGCCAGGAGCCGGGCTCCCTGTCGGCGGCGATCAGGCGCTCGTTGTTCACCGCCGCCGAGCCTGTCGGGTAGGTAGGCGCCGGGGCGGCGGTGTCGACCGGCGCGCTGGGTACGTTGTTGGTGCAGGACGTCAGAAAGGCAGGCGCGGCGACAGCCAGCGACAGCAACAGTGCGCGCATGATTTCTCTCCCCGACGGCGTTTCAGACGCCTTGTATTGAGGCGCAAGCTAAAAGCCGAAGCCGCCAAGGGCAATGGGCCGCGGGTTGGGTTCCAATACAAGGAAACGGCGATCCGGCCCCAGTTTCCGCCGGGCAGAAGTATTGGCTTGGCGGCGAGCTACTTCTTCTCCGGCGGATCGAGGTCGTAGGCTTCGCGCGTAGCTTTGCGCCATTCGCGAACGATGCGGCCCCACCAGGCGAAGCGTTTCTCGTCGGAAAGGCCGTCGCTGTCTTCCAGCCAGGTGACGAGTGTGTCGAGGCCCATCGAGGTGAGCGTACGCGACGCCTGGCGGCCGCGCGCTTCGCCACCCGGGGGAGCGCCATCGGCCGGATGGAAGAAACCGGTAGCCTGCGTCGAGATGAGGTCGAACAGCTTTTCGCGCCACGGCTCGAGCGCGGGGTCGCCGCGGAACGTCTTCAGCGCGACGAGGAAGATCTCGCGTTCCTTCTTCGCCTCGAGATAGAGCACGCGCAGCGCCCAGCCATACCCATCCCACTGTCCCTGTTGGGTGTTGATGATGACATCGTGCACGTGTTCGTAGAACGCCTCGATCAGGTCCGCGCGCGAGGGGAAGATGCGATAGAAGACCGGCTTCGGCGCGCCGGCTTCATCGGCGACGTCCTGCATCGACGCGGCCGCGCCCTTGGTGATGAACGCGCTGGCGGCGGCGCGGAGATACTGCGCTTTGCGCGCCTCGCGATCGACGCGCGGCTTGAGGCGCGCTGCAGGCGGACTAGAGGCGGGCCGTCGTGCGTTGTTTGGCATGATGTTGGGCTTTTCCCCCCGGAAGCGCGAATGTGACGGCAACAATACAGGGGGGATGCGCATGAGCGCCACAAAAAATCACGCCTGACTGTCACAGCCGCGTATTGCAGTTTTAAGACGGTCAGATTCCAAGGCAATTCAGGGCGCGAGGCGGATATCCGGCCCCGCCCGCCCCACCGCGGCGAGCGCAAAAGCAAATTCAAGAGCCGTTTCCTTTAACGAAGCGAAACGCCCTGACACGCCGCTGTGACCTGCGTCCATGTTTATGCGCAGGAAGAAAGGGCCGGCATCCGGCGCTTCGTGACGGAGGCGCGCCGCCCATTTCGTGGGTTCCCAATAGGTGACGCGCGGATCGGTGAGACCGCCGGTGATCAGCATCGGCGGATAGGGCTTCCGGCCCACCTGCTCATAAGGCGAGTAGTCCGCGATGGTGTCGTACGCCAGGATGTCGAGACGCGGGTTCCCCCATTCGGGCCATTCCGGCGGCGTGAGCGGCAAGGTCTCGTCCGACATGGTATTCAGCACGTCGACGAAGGGCGCCGCGGCGATGATGCCGCCGAACAGTTCCGGGGCGATATTGGCGGCGACGCCCATCAGCATTCCGCCCGCCGATCCGCCCATGGCGACGATGTTGCGCGGGCGGGTGTAGCCGAGCGCGACCAGATGCCGGCCGGCCGCAACGAAGTCCTCGAACGTGTTCTTCTTCTTCTCGAGCTTGCCGTCGAGATACCACTGATAGCCCTTGGCCATCGAGCCGCGCACATCAGCGACGGCATAGATGAAGCCGCGGTCCACAAGACTGAGGCGCGCCGTGCGGAAGTCGGCAGGAATGGTGATGCCGTAGGCGCCATAGCCGTAGAGTAGTACCGGCGCCGTGCCGTCGAGCTTCGTTTCCTTCCGGCGCAGCAGAGTGACCGGGATCAGCGCGCCGTCTTCGCCGGGTGCATCGATGCGGTCGACCACATAGTCAGACGGATTATGGCCGGAGGGAATTTCCTGGGTCTTTCGGAGCACGCGCTCGCGCGCCGCCATGTTGTAGTCGAACACCTGCGTGGGCGTCGAAGGCGAGGAATACTCGAAGCGCAGCCAGGGCGAGTCCCACAGATAGCCGTTCGACATGCCGAGCGCGTAGGCCGCCTCGGCGAAATCGATCGAATGCTCCGCGCCGCCTTTGCGTTCACGCACCACGATGCGGGGCAGGCCGTTCTCGCGCTCCATGCGCACGACGAAGTCGGCGAAGGGTTCGACGTCGAGGAGCAGTATGCCGGGGCGATGCGGGATCTCGATGCGCCAGTTTTCTTCCGACGGATTGTTCTGTGGCGCCGAGACCAGCGCGAAGTCGACGGCGCCGTTGCGGTTGGTGCGTATCCAGAAGCGGTTGTCGAAATCGACGACGGAATAGTCGACACCGCGCTCGCGCGGCGCGACGAGATGCAGCACCGGCACTGTCTCGTCGGTACGAAAATAGCGCCACTCGGTGGTGGTGTGATCGTTGGCGGTGACGAAGATGAAGTTCCGCGACTGGCTCTTCTGCACGCCAACGAAGAAGCCGGGATCTTCCTCAAGATAGACCAGGGGGTCCTGCTCGGCGCCCAGGATACGGCGATGAACCGCTACCGGTCGCGCGTTCTCGTCGCGCGCCACCCAATAGAGCGATGCTGAATCCTCCGCCCACACGAACTCGCCATAGGTGTGCGGAATTTCCTCGGTGATCGCGCCGGTGACGGCGTCGCGGACACGCAGCGTGTAGAATTCAGAACCCTTGTCGTCGATGGCGTAGGCGATCAGGCGATGATCGGGCGAGTGCGCGACTTTCCGGATGTCGAAGTAATCGCAGCCGACAGACAGTGCATCGCCATCGAGCAGGATGTGCTCGTGCGCCGGATCGTTGTCGAAGGCGTTGGCGGCCGGACGGCGCGCGAACAGCGGATACTCGCCGCCTTCGCGGTAGCGGCGGTAATAGGCCCAAGGCCCGTCGATCGCCGGAACGGACGAGTCGTTCTCCTTGATCCGCCCCTTCATCTCCTCGAACAGCTCGTCCTGCAGCGCTGCGGTTACGGTTTCAAGCTGACGGTGCGTGTAGGCGTTCTCTTCCTCGAGATGCTTGCGGATGTCGGCGCGCAGCCGCATCGGATCGCGCATCACTTCGCGCCAGTTCTCGTCCTTCAGCCACGCGTAGGGATCCGTGCGCGTGCGGCCGTGCTGTTCCCTAATCGGGGGCAGGTTGTCACGGCGCGCCGCGGGCGCTCCAGAAGCCGAACGGGTGGAGGAGGGGGTATCGGTCAACGCGCCGCCTATGGCTTTGGTGCGGCGCGTGCGACCGGCCCCCGCTTTCGACATACGCGCCATGAACTGAACTAACCCACTGCAATTGCGGGCTGTTTGTCATTGGACTCTTGATTCGGCCCAATGCCTAGAGTCGAGACATGTGTGTGCGGATTTCCGCTGCACAAGGCAGTGCACAGGATTCTGGCGCGCTCAGGGCAGAAGGCCTGCAAAAATCCCTGTTTCGACGCCAGATTTGCCGTCCCCGGCGGCTGGTCTCAGGCGCCGTAGAGAATGCCGATCGACTCGGCGACACAGGCGGGGCGGTCCTTGCCCTCGATCTCGATGGTGGATTCCATCGTTATCTGCTTGCCGCCGGCGCGGGGTTCGACCGACAGGCATTTCTGCTTCAGCCGCACGCGCGAGCCCACCGGAACCATGCTGGTGAAGCGCACCTTGTTGCAGCCGAAATTGATCCCGCGCGAGACGCCTTCGACCCGCATGATCTGGGCGGCCAACATCGGCAGCAGGGAGAGCGTCAGGTAACCGTGGGCGATGGGGCCGCCGAGCTCCTTGGTGGCGCGTTCGACATCGACGTGGATCCACTGGTGATCGCCGGTCGCTTCCGCGAACTTGTTCACCTGCGTCTGGGTGATCTGGTGCCAGTTGGACTCGCCCACCGCGGTCCCCACCAGGGATTCGAGCTCGCTGAAGTTCACATTGCGCATGAAGGGGTTCCCGATCGGTTGTCTGAGCAGACCATATTCCCCGGCAAACCGTGCGCAAGGCGTGTCCGGACACGCTTTTTCTGGCGTCCGGACGGATTTTCCCCGAGGCTGGAGGCGGGCCTGCCATGATCCTGCCGCGACCGGGCGCGACATCTGTGGCGCCCCGGCGGCTATTCGCTGGGAGTCCTTGAGCGGCGCACCCCAGATGGAAGCGGCCGCCACGCGAAGGGGATGAGCGCCTCATGACCGACGACAAACGACCCCGCAGGGAAAAGAAATCCGAAACCCTGGAAGTGCGCATCCCCTACGAGACCAAGCAGGCATTCCTGACCGCCTGCCGGGAAGACGGGACGACAGCGAGCGAAGTGGTTCGCACCTCCGTCCAGACCTATCTCGACGAGCGTGGGCGGCCGACACCCCAACAGGCAAGGACGCTCATCATGAAACTTCCCCAACCCGTGCGCCGCTATGGTCTGCGGATCGCCGCCGGCGGCATCGCCGCAGTCGGCCTCGCCACCTTCGCCGCGCTGCCCAGCGCCGCCGCGCCCGACTTCGCCACCCAGTTCAAGACGCTCGACAAGAACGGCGACGGCATGCTGTCCGCCGATGAATTCACCGGGCCGAAGGGCGGGAACGAAGACGGCAAGGACGTCATCGTCGAGACCCGCGTGCACAAGACATCGAAAGACGGCGCCAATGCGCCGCCCGCCAACGAGAAGCCCGAGATCAAGCAGGAGGCCTTCTCGTTCTGGCTGCCCGACGGCGCGGACGGCGCGCAGCAGCAGAGTGAGTACAAGTTCGTTTCCAGGCACGAAGTCCGGGTCCAGTCGGGTGACGGCGCCTCCACCACGCCGCCGACGCCGCCAAACCCGCCATCGCTGGACGATATCCGCAAGAACGAGTTCGACACGTTCGACACCAACAAGGATGGCAAGGTAAGCCTCGCCGAATACCAGTCGCGCCAGAAAGCCATGCTGACCCGCGGCTTCGAAATCCTCGATCAGAACAACGACAAGACGCTCACCCTCGCCGAATACGAGAAGATCGTATCGCCGCCGCTGCCGAAGATCGCCGGCGAACCCGATACGCCTGACGTGCGGGTGCAGGGCGGACCGACTATCTCGTCCGAAGCGCTGAAGGCCAGCTTCACCAAGCTGGATGTGAACAGGGACAACAGGCTGTCGCTGGCGGAATATCTACCGCCAGCCTGAGCTGTTCGGCGTCGCTAAATCCCCGAGCCGCCTTCGTGCGTCTCGGGGGCTCGCATGCCCCAGATCGGCGTGAAGAACGTCATCCAGACAATCATCGCCAGCATGCCTATCGAAGGCACGAGGATCACAAGCTGTGGGCCTGCGCGGTCGGCGACGATGCCCATCAGCGCCGCGCCCACCGGCGCTCCACCCATGAAGCCGAGCTGGTAGATCGACAGCACGCGCGCCAGCATATGCGGCGGGGCAGCTGCCTGGACGATGCTGCGGCTCATCATGATCGAGATGCCTGCCGCGAGCCCCCACACGAACACCAGCGCAATGAAGGCCGGGTAGGGCGTGTGCGTCGTGAGGAACAGTATTCCCGCTGAACCGATGAACTGCGCCGCCAGTAGGATGCGGCCCGGCCGGCGCAGGTTGCGGAAGCGGGAGATAGCAATGGATGAACAGAACGCACCCGCCCAGAAGGTGACGAAGATGTTCCTGAGGCCGCCGGACTCGAATCCATAGACGTCGGCATTGACGATCGGGAGGATCACCAGGAACGCGCCGATGACGAACACGCCGACGCCGAACATCGATATCACCATCGACAGCAGGATCGGGTTGGCGCGCACGCATCGCATGCCGTCGAGAATGTCGCCGAACACGGCGCCGGCGCCCTTGCGTCCGGTCTGCACCATGCGTCCACGGTCGAGGAAGATCGCGGCAATAGCCCCCAGCGCGACGATCACCGCCTGCACGCCCAGCAGCGGCCACACGCCAGACCAGTTGGCGAAGCCGCCGATCCATAGTCCGACGATCTGTGCCGCGAACTGCGCCAGCGTTGCGAAAGCCACACCTTGCTGCAGGGTGATGGTCGACCCGGCGCCGCGCCGCCTCTCCACCACTTCGTTCAGGATCGCATCGCGCGCAGGCATCATGAACGCACCGATCGTGCCCATTGCGATCGCGTAGGCGAGCATCATCCAGTATTCGAGTCCCTCCGTCCGCATCGCGAAGGCCAGCGCCACGGCGGGCACGGATGCGAGGACGTGGAACAGCACCAGCAGCGTCCGTCCGTCCGCGCGTTCCGCCACCACTCCGCCCAGCAGGATGAACACCACCGACGGCGCCGCCAGCGCCATCTGCGCTACACCCAGCATCGTGCCCGAGACGTCGAGGATGTTCTTCAGCATGTACGGGAAGAGCACGGTCTGCAGCCCGAACGCGGCGAACCAGGCGATCTGCACGAACAGATAGGCCGGCAGTTCGACCAGTACCCGCCGCCGGCCGCCTACCGCGGTCAGCGCCTCGCCCGCCACCACGGAGGACAGAACGCCCGCCACGGGCGAAGCGGCGCCCTCGGCGATCTCTTCGCCGAGTTTGTCGAGTGGGTTATCGTTCAAACCGGACCCTCCGGGCGGGCAACATAGCCAGATCAGGGTGTTAGGGAAGCGAATGGCCTTTAACGCGCGAGGCAGCCTCTGGCGCCGAGGCCATCTGGTCGCAGCCGCAAATGCCATACATACTGCGCCCGGTGGTGCGTGGAGGGAGTACGCGAATGCGCGATGCCCGGATGATGGGGAGCTGGGTGCTCGCCCTTTTCCTTATGGCGATGTTTCTCTGGATCGCCGACCAGAGCCTGTTCCCCGGCGAGGGGAGGAACATCGTCTTCCCGATGCTGGCCGAGAAGTCGGAATACTACCTGTTCGAGCCGACGGGCCGTCTTGCGGTCAGCCTGCTCGAAGTGCTCGCGGCCCTGCTGATCCTCATTCCGTGGACGAGACGTCTCGGCGCCATACTCGGCGCGCTGATCGCGGCAGGCGCGCTGGCGGCCCAATTCGTCTGGATCGGCATGGCGTTGCCGACCCCCGACGGCAAGACGGATGGCGGCGGTCTTTTCTATCTGACGCTGGCCCTGCTGGTGGCGTCACTGGTGCTGGCCGTGGTCCACCCCGGGAGGTCCGGCGGCAATGCCAGCGGTCCGCAAAGCTATTACGGCCGGTAATCACCAGTTTCTCCGCCGAGAATGGTTCGCAGGTTGATGATCTCTTAACCGCGCCGGGCGCATGCTTTCCCTGACGGTCAAGCAGGGGAGTTTCATGGCGGAGATTCCGTCCCCGGATGAGGCGCAAGGCGTCTTGCCTGGCGGCGTTGCGCAAGCGACGTCGGACGGATTCGCGCGCCGCTCGCTGCTGCGCCGGCTGATGGACGTTGTCGCCCTGCCGGCTTCCCGGGGGAACATGCAGGACCGGGCTATCGCCGGCGACCTGCTGCTCGAGATCCTGATCGAATCCGATGTCGCCGCGCGCGAGCTCTGCGCCCGCCGGCTGCAGGAGATGTCGCAAGCGCCCAAGCGCCTGCTGCGCTTCCTGGCGCTGGATGCGCCGCATGTCGCCAAGATCATTCTCGCCGACAACAAGGCGTTCGACGACGCAGACCTTGCCTATATCATCGCTCATGGCGGCACGCCGCACCGCGTCGCCGTCGCCAACCGCCGCGAACTAGGGCCGGCGGTCGCTTCGGCCATCGCGGACTCGGGCGACGCTACTGCGATGCGCGCCCTTCTCGGCAACAGCCAGTCGAAGCTTTCCGATCGCTCAGTCGAGCTGATAGTGGCCGCCTCGCGCAAGGCGCGCGAGCTGACGCCGTTGCTGATCCAGCGCGAGGAACTTCGCCCGGCGCACGCGCTGGCGATGTTCTGGTGGTGCGAGGCGCCGGAACGGAAGCAGATCCTGTTGCGCTTTTCGGCGGAACGCGTGCTGCTGATCGACATGTGCTCCGATATTTTCCGCTATGCGGCGACCGAAGGCTATTCCGATCCGGTCGTACGCAAGGTGCTGCAGGTGATTGAGCGCCGGCAGCGCAACCGCGCGGCGATCTCCAAATCTCCGTACGAGAGCCTCGAGGCGGCTATCGCCGCGGCGCTGGTCAAGGGCATGGACGCGACGGCCATGGCCGATATCTCGCACCTATCCGGCGTGAAGCCCCGCACGGGCGAGCGCATCTTCACGGACATCGGCGGCGAAGGTATTGCCGTGCTCTGCAAGGCTACCGGCCTCAAGCGCAATTTCCTCCGCGATCTGTGGACGGCGCTGGGAAGGTCCAAGGGCGACAACGACCCGGCCTTCGCGCGCGTGTCGGACGTCTATGAGAGCATCGCGGTCGCCAAGGCGCAGACCGTGCTGCGTTACTGGAACTGGTCGCTCAGCGCCGCTTTCTCGCCGGATGCGGTGGATGAAGACCAGGACCAGGACAATCTTGCGCGGGACCTGCGCATCATCGAGGACGCCACGCGTCCGCGCGCGGCCACCTACGGCCGCTAGCCTTGACCGGAATTAATTCTGACTGACCGGTTTTGCTGGAAATCGGCAATGGATTGGTTCAAGTCCCTTTTGAGGCTTTGCGCAAAGGAGGGCGATGCATGATCTATCTACCGGGCCTTCTCGTGGCGCTTGCGGCGCTGTGGTTCGCCCTGTCGGGCGAGACGGCGCCGATGTTCCTGGCGCTGGGCGCGCTTTCCGTCCTCGTCACGCTGTGGCTTGCCGCGCGGCTCCGGATCATCGACCGCGATGCCTCGCCCTATCATCGACTTGTACAGCTTGCGCTCTATCTGGTCTGGCTCATGGGGCAGATCGTCAAAGCCAATATCGCGGTGATCGCAAAGGTGTTGGGGCCGAGGCACGCGATCGATCCTGCGCTCGTACGCCTCAAGACCAGTGCGAAGACGGATCTCGGCCGCGCCCTATTCGCCAACTCCATCACACTGACGCCGGGCACTGTGACCGTCGATATCGAGGGCGATCTTCTGGTCGTGCATGCGCTGGTGCGCGAGGCAGCGACGGTTCACAGCTTCTCCCCCATGGATCGCCACGCAGCAAAGGCCGCTGACGGCGGCCACGCGGCAAAAGCCGCTCATGGCGGGAAGGCGTAGCCATGCTGCTCATTGGCGCCGCCGCCGGCCTGCTGGTCGCGATGAGCCTGATGATCGCGCGGGCGATCATGGGCCCGTCGCACTACGATCGTATCCTCGCCGCCAATTCCTTCGGCACCAAGACTGTGCTGCTTCTCGCCATCATCGGTTTCGTGTTCGGGCGGCCAGCTTTTCTCGACATTGCGCTTGTCTATGCGCTGATCAACTTCGTCACCACGATCGCGTTGATGAAGTTCTTCCGTTATCGCTCGCTTGCGGCGCCCTTGACGACGCACACACCGAAGGAGGGCGGCAATGGCTGACGCTCTCTTCTGGGCCGGCGGCGGTTTAGCCGCGGCTGGTGCGTTGCTCGCGCTGATCGGCGCGCTGGGCGTGCTGCGCTTTCCGGACGTCTATACGCGCATCCACGCCGCCAGCATCACCGACACCGGCGGCGCTACGCTGATGATCCTCGGCCTCTGCCTCATCTCCGGCCTGTCGCTGGTCACACTGAAGCTCGTCCTGGTCTGGGTCTTCATCATGCTGACGTCGCCCGCGGCGGCGAACGCGTTGGCCAACGCCGCCTACAGCGCCGGCCACACGCCCTGGATCGGTTCGTTCCGCATCATGCAGGACAACCGGAAAGGCGGGTCGCGATGACCGGCTACATTCCCGGTTTCGATGCGAATCTTGCGCTCGATGCAATCCTGCTCGTGATGCTGGTCGTCATCGTGGCGGCGATCGCCGCCACGCACCGGATGCTGTCGGCCGTGATCCTGATGGGCCTCTACTCGCTCGTCTCCGCCGTCTGGCTCGTCGTGATGGACGCAGCGGATGTCGCCTTCACCGAGGCCGTTGTTGGCGCGGGCGTCTCCACCATCGTGCTTCTCGGCGCAATCCTGCTCACGCGTGGCGCGGCTGCGAAGGTGAGCGGCCGGCGGCGGTTTCTGCCCGCAGTCCTGGCGCTCGGGGTTGGCGCAATCCTCATCTATGCCACGCTCGACCTGCCGGACTTCGGCGATCCCGCGTCACCCGCCAACGCCTATGTCGGGCGCGCCTATCTGGAGGCGACCGGAAACGACATGGGGATTCCCAATGTCGTCACCGCCGTGCTCTCCAGCTATCGCGGCTTCGACACGCTGGGCGAGACTGTCGTCATATTCGCCGCCGCCATCGGTGTCGCCATCATGCTGGGCTTCGGTGAGCGCGCCATGGCCGATCGCACCATCGAGCCGCTGGCAGGCGGCCCTGCTGATCACCACGTCGTCCTGCGCGTCGCGGCCAAGCTGCTGATCCCGATCATCGCGCTCTATGCCTTCTACGTGCAGTTCCACGGCGACCTCGGCCCCGGAGGCGGCTTCCAGGCGGGCGTCATCCTCGCCGTCGCCGTCATACTCCACGCGCTGGTGTTTGGCCTGAAAGACACGATGGCTGCGGTGAAACCGAAGTTCGCGCGCGGCGTTGCGGCGTTGGGCGTGCTGCTCTACGCGGGCATCGGCGTCACCTGCATCGTCAACGGCGGCGGCTTCCTCGACTACGATCATCTCTTCCCGCGCCATATCGAGGCGCAGATCCCTGACTGGATCCTTGGCCCCGCCGATCCGGCCCACCCGCATCACTGGGGCCAGCACTTCGGCATCATGGCCATCGAACTGGGCGTGCTGTTCACCGTCGCCGCCACCATGGTCACGATCTTCTACGGCTTCGCCGGGCGCTCGATGGAAGCGCCGCAACCTGGCGCGCCGAGGAGCGGGGCCGCATGAGCGCCGTTCTCACTCACTTCAACTACGTGGCCGTGATCGTCCTGATGATGGGCGGCCTCTACATCCTGTTATCGACTGGCAACCTCGTCCGCCGGATGATCGGCCTCGCCATCTTCCAGACTTCGACCGGCCTCTTCTATATCAGCCTCGGCAAGGTCTCCGGCGGGACTGCTGCGATCACGCTCGATGCTGTCAGCGCCGAAGGGCAGGCGCTCGCCGCTCGCGCCGGAGCGGAGCAGGTGGCGCGCTACGGCGTAGAGGGTGTCATCTATTCGAACCCGCTGCCGCATGTGCTGATCCTCACCGCCATCGTCGTCGGCGTTGCGACCCTCGCGGTTGGCCTCGCCATCGCCGTTCGCCTCCGTGAAGCCTACGGCACCATCGAGACCGACGAGATCCAGGCGCTCGACCGCGTGCTCACCGCCGCCGGCCAGGTGGAGCCGGCCCCTTGATCACCTTCGAAGCCTTCTACGCCGCTCCACCGGCCCTTACGGCGCATGCGCCAGCCCTGCTGGTCGTTGGCCCGCTGATCGGCGCCTGCGTTGCGGCGCTATCGCCAAATTCGCGCTGGGCGTGGATGATCTCGGTCGGCTCCACCATCTTCGCCGTCTGGATGGCCCTGTGCCTCGCCGGCGAAGTAGCGCGGCAGGGCGTCGTCAACTACTACATGGGCGGTTTCGCGCCGCCGCTGGGAATCGCCTTCCGCATCGACGCGCTGGGCGTGATGATGGCGCTGCTCGTGTCATCCGTCTCCGCTGCTGCGGCGCTCTATTCGGGACACGCACTCGACGCCGAGGTGCGATCGTCCAAACACACGCTCTTCCAGGCCGGTTTCCTGCTCTGTGTCGCGGGCCTGCTGGGGCTCGTCTCCACCGGCGACGCTTTCAACGCCTTCGTCTTCCTCGAAGTCTCCTCGATCGGAACCTACGCCCTGATCGCTGCCGGAGAGCGCCGCGACCGCCGTGCGCTTCCCGCCGCGTTCAACTACCTGATCATGGGAACGATCGGCGCGACTTTCTATGTCATTGGAGTCGGCTTCCTCTACGCCGCCACCGGCACGCTCAACATGGCCGACATCGCCGCGCGCGTTGTGACGCTAGGCGACAGCAGGATGGTGCAGGCCGGCTTCGCTTTCATCGTCGTTGGCCTCGGCCTGAAAGCCGCGATGTTCCCGTTGCACGGCTGGTTGCCCGGCGCCTATGCGCACGCGCCCTCCCTGATGAACATCTTCCTGTCGGCCACCGCCACCAAGGCCGCTCTCTACCTGATGGTGCGTTTCTTGTTCGGCGTGTTCGAGCCGGGCTCCGACTTTGCCTACCACTTCATGGCGTGGGTGCTGGGCCCGCTGGCCGGCGCCGCGGCCGTCATCTGCTCCATCCAGGCAGCGTTCGAGAAGGAGTTTCGCCGCGTCCTCGCCTTCTCCTCGGTCGCGCAGGTCGGTTACATCCTGCTCGGTCTCTCCATCGGCACGACGGCGGCCGCATCCGCCGGCTTCCTACATCTGCTCGCGCATGCGCTGATGAAGGCGACGCTGTTCATGGCGGTGGGCGGCGTGGCGCTGCATTTCCGCGGCCGCACGCTCGACGACTTCGCCGGCGCCGGCCGGGACGCGCCTTGGACCATGGCCGCGTTCGCGACAGGCGCTGCCAGCCTGATCGGCATACCGCTGACTGCCGGCTTCCTCTCCAAATGGCGCCTGATCGAAGCCTCGCTCGCCGCCGGACAGATCTGGATGGTGGTGGTGATCGCAATCTCCTCGCTGCTCGCGCTCGCCTATGCCGGCCGGATGCTGGAGGCGATCTTCTTCCGCACCGCTGCTCCCGGCGCCGAGCGCGCGAAGGAAGCCCCGCTCGGTGTTCTCGTGCCGCTCTGGATTCTCGCTGGCTTCTGCGTCTGGTTCGGCATCGACGCTTCGCTCCCTGAAAGCATCGCCATCGCTGGCGCGCAGGCGCTGATGGGAGGGCGGCCATGAACACGGGCGAGCTTCTCATCGCACTCGCGCTCGCCCTGCCACTGTTCGCGGCCGCTGCGACCTATGCCGTCGGCCGCATGCCGGACGTGCGCGAGACACTGACGCTCGTGTCTGCGATCGGCCTCACCATCATCACGCTCTCCATGGCTGTGCGCACAGGCGCAGGCGATGCGCCTCAGCTCGTGATGGCCAGGCCGCTGCAGGGCCTCGAACTCGCCTTCCGCCTCGAACCTCTCGGCGCGCTCTTCGCCCTGATGGCCAGCGTGCTCTGGGGCATCAATTCGATGTTCTCGATCGGCTATATGCGAGGCAAGCGCGAACCCAACCAGACCCGCTTCTACGTCTGCTTCTGCTTCGCCATCTTCGGTGTGATGGGCATCGCGATGGCCGCGAACCTCTTCACGCTGTTTGTCTTCTACGAGGTGCTGACCTTCTCGACCTATCCGTTGGTGGCGCACAAGGGCGACGAGCCGGCGCGCCGGGCGGGGCGCATCTATCTCGCCATCCTCGTCGGCGCGTCGGTGACGCTACTGCTGCCGGGCATCATCGCCGTGCAGGCGATCGCAGGCTCCACCGACTTCGTCGAAGGCGGGCTGCTGCAGGGCAAGGTCAACCTCGATGTCGGCGGCATCCTGCTCGCGCTGCTGGTGTTTGGCGCGGCCAAGGCGGCGCTGATGCCGGTGCATTCATGGCTGCCTACCGCCATGGTCGCCCCTGCGCCGGTCTCCGCGCTGCTGCATGCCGTCGCGGTGGTGAAGGCAGGCGTCTTCACCATCATGAAGATATCGGCCTTTACTTTCGGACCCAACCTCATCGGCCACATGCCCGTGGCGCAATGGCTGCTCTGGCTGGCGGCGGCCACCATCGTCATCTCCTCGCTGGTGGCGATGCGGAAGGATGACCTCAAGGCGCGCCTCGCCTGGTCCACCATCGGCCAGCTTGCCTATGTCACGTCCGCGGCGCTGTTGCCCGCCGCTGCGGGTTTTGCCGCCGGCGGTCTGCACCTGCTGGCCCACGCAGTGGCCAAGATCACTCTCTTCATGTGCGCCGGCGCCATCTATGTCGCCACAGGCGCAACGCGCGTCTCGCAGATGAGGGGCCTCGGCCGGCGCATGCCTGTGGTGTTCTTCTGTTTCCTGGTCGGCGCGTTGTCGATCGTCGGGATGCCGCCGTTCGCGGGCATGTGGTCTAAGTTCCTGTTGATCACCGCCAGCTTTGGCTCGGAGGAATGGATCACCGCCACGGCGATGATCGTTTCTTCCATGCTGAGCCTGTTCTATCTCGCGCCCATCGCCATTCGCGGGCTGCTGCCGCCTGCTAGCGACGCTGCACCGGTGGAATTCGTCCGTCCCGGCGGCGCGCCGGGGCTCACCGTTGCACCGCTGGTCATCACTGCGATTGCAAGTGTCGCGCTGTTCTTCTTCGCCGACGAAGTCATCGCCTTCCTTGTCCCGGTTGCCGGTGCTGCGCCATGATCGAGAAAAAACCGAAAGGCGAACCGCAGGGCCCGCCGAAGCTTGGCGATCCGGGCGAGCATCCGCTTTCCGTGCTGCTGTTCTCGTGGATGCGGTCGACGCTGTTCTTCCGCATCCTGATGGCGCTGCTCGCAGCGCTGGGGGTCTTCCTGATCGCCTATGAGATCGTGTTCCTCTATCGCGGCCATTCGGGCATCGAGAATCTGCCGGGCTTCTTCGGCGTGTTTGGTTTCATCGCTTTTGGCCTCGCCGTGCTGAGCGGCTGGCCGCTCGGCAAGCTGATGCGGCGTCCGGAAGACTATTACGACACGACGAGCGGGGAGGCCGGCGATGACCGTTGACCGCCTCATAGACATTCTCGCGACCATCAATCCCGGTTTCTTCGTTATCGCGGCCGCGCTGCTTGCAGCCGTCGCCAAGGATGTCGTGCTGCGCGCCATCGCCCTGATCGGCGGCCCGGCGATAGCGCTGGTCGTGCTGCTCTATCCGCCTGTCGCGGGCATAGAGGTCTCGAAGCAGACTTTCCTGGGCTACAGCCTCGCCTTCTACCGACCGGACTCGCTGTCGCTGATTTTCGGTTTCGGTTTCGTGCTGGCCGCGGCCCTCGGCGGCATCTACTCGCTGCACCGCCGCGACCGGATGCAGGATGCGGCGGGACTCGTCTATGCCGGTTCCGCCATGGGCGCCGTCTTCGCGGGCGACATGATCAGCCTGGTTGTCTTTGCCGAGCTCGCGACCATCACATCCGCCGTCCTCGTCTTCGCCACACGCACAGCTCCCGCCTATCGCGCCGGGCTGCGCTATCTCGCCATCCAGATGATCGCCGGGCTGATGCTGACGGCGGGCGTTGCGATGTACGGAGTGGCGCAGGGTACGTTCCTGCTGGCGGAGCTTGGCGGGCTGTGGAACGGCGTGCTGGTCGGAATCTTCGATCTGTCGCAGCCGGGTGCGCTGCTCATCCTCGGCGGCATCGGTGTGAAGGCCGCGTTCCCGCTGGTGCACAACTGGCTCACCGACGCCTATCCCAATACGACGGAGACGGGCGGGGTGGTGATGTCGCCCTACACGACAACACTGGCCGTTTACGTCCTGGCGCGAGGCTTCGCCGGCCTTGAATGGCTGGTCTGGATCGGCGCGATCATGACGGTTTATCCGGTGTTCTTTGCCGTGATGGAAAATGACCTCAAGAAAGTGCTGGCCTATTCGACCAATAACCAGATCGGCTTCATGGTCTGCGCCGTCGGGATCGGCACGCCGCTGGCGCTCAATGGGGCGGCCGCCCACGCCGTCGCGCACATGATCTTCAAGGGCCTCTTGTTCATGGCAATGGGCGCGGTGCAGATGCGACTGGGCACGACCAAGGCTACGGACCTTGGCGGTCTGCATCGAACGATGCCCTACACTACCATCGCCTGCCTGATCGGTGCGGCGTCGATCTCGGCCCTCCCGTTCTTCGCCGGGTATTCCTCCAAGGCGATGATCATGACGGCGGCGGAAGGCGGGCCCGGACTGTTCGTCATCTGGCTGATGCTGCTCTTCGCCTCGGCCGGGGTGCTGGAGCATTCGGGGATCAAGATTCCGTTCTTTGCCTTTTTCAGCCACGACAGCGGCAAGCGGCCCCAGGAGGCGCCGTTCAACATGCTGCTGGCGATGGGGCTCTCGGCGGTGATCTGCATGTCGATCGGCATGTCGCCGCACTGGTTCTACCAGCTCATGCCGTTCCGGGATCAGGCGCTGGAATACCTGGCGCTCGACCTGTTCTCCCCCAGCCACATCGTGCAGCAGCTCGAACTGCTCTGCTTCGCTGTCCTGGCCTTCATGGTCCTGAAGTGGCTGAAGCTCTATCCGGCCGAGCGGCCGGGCGTGATCCTGGATGCCGAATGGCTCTGGCGGAAGGCGCTGCCGTCGCTGGGCCGCTCGCTGGCGCGCCCGGCATCCGCGCCGGGCAGGGCGATCTCTGCACTGTCCAATTCCACTGTCGCGAGAGTGGTCGCACTGGCTCGCAATGTCTTCGCGACCGGTGGTGTGGTCTCCCGCAAGGTTCCATTGGCAGCGACCGCAGTCTGGACGCTCGCAATACTGGGCCTGGTCGTAGCTGTTTCGCTCTTCTCGTAGAACTCAACAGCATTAGATACACGTTCAGGCGAATACGCCGTGACTGGTGTTTACAGTCACCTTGATCTGCTTGAATATCCTGCCAGTAAAAGAGTCGCCCTTATTCGATTCTTTCAGGCCCGGAAGACCTGCCGCAATGGAACGGGAAGCAAGATCAGCATCTTATCTTATCGAGATGGTGTCAGACATCGTCTCCGCTTACGTGTCGCACAATCCGGTGCCGGTTGCGGAGCTGCCCAGGCTGATCGAGAAGGTGCACTCCACGCTCTCCGAGATCGAAACTTCCGGCACGACCGAGCCGAAGCCTGAGCTCAAGCCCGCTGTTCCCATTCGCAAGTCGGTGAGTGACGACCACATCGTCTGTCTCGAGGACGGCAAGAAGTTCAAATCGCTGAAGCGGCATCTGCGGACGCGCTACGACATGAGCCCCGACGAGTACCGGGAAAAGTGGAACCTGCCGGCCGACTACCCGATGGTCGCGCCCAACTACGCCAAGCAACGCTCCGACCTCGCGCGCAAGATGGGCCTCGGACAGTCGAAGAAGTAGCGTGCTTCAATAACTTGTGGCTTCTCCAATATAGCCCCAACATATAGTCCAAACATCGACAATTGAATCGCATTCGCAACGAACGCTATTTGGACTTTATTGACGCAGGCTAAGAATTCGTTGCTTCCGCCCTTGTCAAAGAGGGCGACGCGAATCACGCTGGCCTCAGGTGATTCGAGAATCACTTTCCGCTTCGAGTCGGGTTTGTACGGAAGCGGGGCGTTTTCGGACGGTTGGGTTCTCTTCGGTCGGGCTGGCCGCTGACGAACCTGGGATTCAACAGGAAGCCGTGTTGCTGACGCGCCTGGACGGCGCGAACGCGAACGGACTCGAAGGGGCAGAGGATGCACGTCGAAGAGATTGAAACCTGCCTTTCGGGGCAGGAGCGGGTGCGTGAAGCGTGGCGGCGCCGGCTGCTTGGCCGGCAGTTCATCCATCGCGAGGATTTCAACGCGGGTAGCGTGGGCGTCGAGCTTGCGCACCTCTCGATCCTTGCATGCGAGAACGGCCGCTTCCGCTTCCGCCTCGCGGGGTCGGGGGTTCGCGCGGCGTTCGGCTGCGAAGCGCGCGGGCTCTCCGCCGCGGAGATCGATATCTGCCGCGGCTCCACCATGTGGACCGAGCTGGCCGCCAAGGCGCTGGCTCGTCTCGCGCCGGTCTCGGGCCGGACGCGGCTGCCGGACGGCACGGTCCACTACTGGCTGCGCCTGCCGATGTCGTCGGACGGCGTGATGGCGGACCAGGTTCTGTGCCACGACCGCTACCTGCCGGCGGAGTCGCTGGACGACCCGGAAGCCGCCGCTCGCGCGGCCGACGCGGCCCTGCGTCTCGATGGCGAGCGCATGGCGGCCTGAGCGCTGCCGGCCGGCGAAGATCCTGACTCTGGAGACCAGTAGGGCTGTTCCAACAGCCCAACTTATCAACAGCCTAGCCGAACGTCGCGGAATCGCATCGGGAACGGACCGGAATCGGAAGCAGTCCGACGTGGCCTCGGAGGCCCGCCAACCCGGGTGTTCCCACAGGCCGGGCTTATCCACAGCCTGCCGAACGTCCCGGAATCGCGCAGGGAACGGACTGGAATCGGAAGGGGAACGCCCGCCCGTGAGGCAATTGGCAGTCGGCAATCGGCAATCGGCAATCGGGAAACGACTGCCTACTGCCGACTGCCCCAGCGCCTAGTGATGGTGGTGATGATCCTCGGGCGGGACGGCGTTGTACTTGCCGCATTTCGGGCACTTCACGGCGTCGAACGGCTCGCCGTGGAAGACGTCCATGTGGCTGACGTTGGACATCAGCCGGGTCTTGCACGAGCCGCAGCGATAGGTGGTGTCGCCCTGGCCTTCGAGAGCGAGCGTTCCAGCCGCCGGCTCGAGGACGATCGCGTCCTTCCCCGGCTTGTCGATGATGCGCATTTCCTTCTGCGGCATTAGCGGTCTCTCCTCGGACAATCCGGCGATGTGCCGTTCCGGGCGGTGACCCGTCAAGCTTTGCATTAACCGCAGGCAAGCTCCTTGCAACCGGCATGAATAGCCGGGGCACACTGGCAGTTTTTGGGAGGCGACGGCGGCGCGATCCTTTGCGGCCGGACCGGCGCCAGGGAGACGGATCTTGGAGCACGACCCCGCCATTGCTGGCAGCGATGGGGGCCGCTTCTGCGGCCGTGAGCACATCCTGCCGCTGCGCATCTACTACGAGGACACCGATTTCTCGGGCGTCGTCTATCACGCCAACTATGTCCGCTATCTCGAGCGCGGCCGTTCGGAATTCATCCGCGCCATCGGCGCGAGCCACACCAGCCTGCTGCAAGGGCCGAGCCCGGCCACCTTCATGGTCTCGGCGCTGAGCATGCGGTTCGTGCGTCCGGCGAAAATCGACGACCGGCTGGACGTGCGCACGCACTGCGACTGGGTTCGCGGCGCCCGGCTGTTCTGCCGCCAGGCCGTCTTCCGCGGCAACGAGTTGATCCTCGAAGCCGAGGTCGAGAATGTCTGCGTCAGCCTCGATGGCCGACCCCGCCGCATCCCGCCCATGATGATGGATCGCCTGCGTCCTCACCTCATGCCGCCGGTGTCGCTGGCGTTGCGGACGGAGGCGGCGGAACAGGCGTACGCGGTGGCGGCGGAGTAGGCTGTCACCGTTTCAAGTGCTCTCAATATCTGGGGTCCGGCGGATTGTATTCGACCGGACGCTCCTTGGGCCGCGCAGGCGGTTTTGGAATGAGATCCTCGAAACGCTTGGCCATCTGCAGATGGCGCTCGGCGATCCGGGTCCACCGATCGGCCTCGGCGTAGTTGCCTCGGCGCGTGGCTTTGCCAGCCTTGTGGATGGCCCGGAAGAAGTCGTGGGCTGGTGCAAACATGAAAAGCTTCCTTTGGTTCGGGGCGCACGTTCGCTGTCGCGTGCGAATGACTCGCCGCGGGTCGCTATGTGCGCCTCCAGTTAGGTGGAGGGCCGGGGACGCGGGATCGCCCGCGTTGGTTTGGCTGCGCTGATTGCTCAGCGTGACCGGTAGAAGAGAAACGCG
>JAUYPV010000008.1 GCA_030697555.1 Hyphomonadaceae bacterium | reverse complement strand
GGCAACCCGCTGACGGGCCGCAAGAATTTATTTACATGCGAGTCCTATTCCCCTATATGCGCTGTGCCGGCGGACATCGGCTCGAGGCTCTGCCGCCCTGATTCCACGTGGCGTCTGACACCAGTTGGTTCGGATGACGTGTGCGGGTTGAGGGGCAGAACTTAGAGTCAAAGATCCGTACTAACGCCGGATTGGGTTCAACAACTAACAGGGGTGTACGTGAATTGCTCACGTTTCATACGCCCCTGGACCTGGTCCGGGAACGACTCCCAGAAGTGCCGGTCGCATGCGTGCGTCCGGAACGGGTTTCGATAGCGGCCACTTGGTTCAGGGATAATTTTCCGGGCGACGTGCTCTACGCTGTAAAGGCGAACCCGTCCCCATGGGCGCTCGACGCCGTCTACGCCGCCGGTCTCCGGTGGTTCGACGTTGCGTCTGAGCAGGAAATCCAGCTCATCGCGTCGCGCTATCCGGACGCGAAGATGGCGTTCATGCACCCCGTGAAGTCGCGCAAGGCTATCGAGCGCGCGTACTTCGAGCATGGCGTTCGCGTCTTCTCGCTCGACTGCGAAGCCGAGCTGGAAAAGATCGTCTGCGCGACGCAACGCGCGGAAGACCTGACGCTCATCGTGCGCCTTGCAGTGTCCAACCAGGACGCGGCTTACGCGCTTTCCAACAAGTTCGGCGTCTCCGAGGAAGCCGCACCCGCCCTTCTCCAGAAGGCGCGGCGGTACGCGGACAATCTCGGCGTGTCGTTCCACGTCGGCTCGCAATGCATGAGCCCGTCGGCCTATCGCGACGCCATGGACCTCGCCTCCGGCGTGATCCTGAAAGCGGCCGTGACTGTTGACGTCGTGGACGTGGGCGGCGGTTTCCCGTCGGCCTACCCGGGCATGACGCCGCCGGACCTCGAACTCTACGTGAAGGTCATCAAATCGGCCTTCGAAGGCATGCCGGTCGTCATGAACGCCAAGCTGTGGTGCGAACCCGGCCGCGCGCTCGTCGCCGAAAGCACGTCCATCCTCGCCCGCGTCGAGCTGGTGAAGGACGGCGCGCTGCATATCAACGACGGTTCGTACGGCAACCTGTTTGACGCCGCCCACTGCAAGTGGCCCTTCCCCGTGAAGGCTCACCGTGCCGATGGCGCGTTCGAGGGCGGCGAGCAGACATTCAAGCTCTACGGTCCGACCTGCGACTCGATGGATGCGATGGAAGGCCCCTTCAGCCTCCCCGCCGACATCCGCGAGGGCGACTATATCGAGTTCGGCATGCTGGGCGCCTACGGCGTCGCCATGCAGACGCGGTTCAACGGCTTCGGCGACACGGAAACGATCCATGTCGAAGACCTGCCCTGGACCTCGATGTACGCTGTCGTCGAGAAGCGCGCGGCCTCTGCTGCGCGCCGTCCCGGCCGCAAATCGCCCCGGCGTCTGAAAGTCGTCCGGTAGACAATTGGTCACAAATGGAAGCGCGGGCCGAATGAACCCCGGCCCGCGCTTTTGTTTTGTCCGTACGCTGCTATATCCCCGCAAAACCATGGCTGGCCGTCGCCGACTGACGTCCTTTCCTCTGGAGTTTGTCTCCCATGGCCACCAAAGCCCCCGTCAAGGCTTCGACCGCGAAAGCAGCGCCCGTGAAATCGGTCTCCAAGTCGCGCAAGAACTCGAAGGCCGAGTTGCTCGGCAAGACCGTCGAGCATGTCGACATCACCTCGTTCGACGCGCGCCCGATCATCGACTCGATGAGGAAAATGTCGTTCTCCTCGCGCGACACCGCGCGCGCCGCCGACATCCTCGACATGTCGCTGCGCGACAAGAGCTGCTCCACCTGGCTGATCCTCGCCGGCTCCACTTCGGCGGGCGGCTGCATGCACGTCTACCGCGATATGGTGAAGTTCGGGATGGTCGATGCGGTGGTCGCCACGGGCGCCTCGATCGTCGACATGGATTTCTTCGAAGCGCTCGGCTTCAAGCACTATCAGGCCGCCGGCTCGGTGGACGACAACGTGCTGCGCGAGAACTACATCGACCGCATCTATGACACCTACATCGACGAGGAAGAACTCCAGGCGTGCGACCACACGATCCTCGAGCTTGCCAATTCCCTGGAGCCACGCGGCTATTCCAGCCGTGAGTTCATCCACGAAATGGGCAAATGGCTCGCCAAGGGCAATGCGAAGAAAAAAGGCTCGCTGATCCAGACCTGCTACGAGGAAGGCGTGCCGATCTTCTGCCCGGCTTTCGTGGATTCGTCCGCCGGCTTCGGCCTGGTGAAGCACCAGAAGGAACGCGCCAAGGCGAAGAAGCCTTACCTGATGATCGACGCGGTCGCGGACTTCCGCGAGCTGACCGACATCAAGATCGCGGCGGGCACCACCGGCCTCTTCATGGTCGGCGGCGGCGTGCCGAAGAACTTCGCGCAGGACACGGTCGTCTGCGCCGAAATCCTCGGCGTCGAAGCCGACATGCACAAATACGCCGTTCAGATCACGGTTGCCGACGTGCGCGACGGCGCCTGCTCGTCCTCGACGCTTAAGGAAGCGGCTTCGTGGGGCAAGGTGAACACCACGCATGAACAGATGGTCTTCGCCGAAGCCACTACGGTCGTGCCGCTCATTGGCTCCGACGCTTACCACCGCGGCGCCTGGAAGAGCCGCAAGAAGCCGAAGTGGGCGAACCTGTTCAAGTAGGTCAACATACATGAGCTACGACGACGGCCCGGCCTTCAGCCGGGCGTTTGCGTTTTGCCGGACTCTTGCCCTCTCCGCCCGCCCATGATCCCTTCCGCCCAAGAGACGGAGAGTCCCATGATCGCCTACACGTTGATCGGCGCGAACGACTACGGCAAGTCATTGCAGTTCTACGACGACCTGCTCGCCACCGTGGG
Source organism: Hyphomonadaceae bacterium (assembly GCA_030697555.1). Classification (GTDB taxonomy): domain Bacteria; phylum Pseudomonadota; class Alphaproteobacteria; order Caulobacterales; family Hyphomonadaceae; genus UBA7672. Next base: position 5,992 of record JAUYPV010000008.1, on the reverse strand, counting down.
CGCCAAGCGCGTCATGGATTTCGGTAATTCGGTTCTCTATGGCTTCTCGCAGGGCCCGATGTTCGGCGTCTGCAAGCCCTACGACGGCGGCAAGGCGACCTTCGGCAATGGCACGATGATCGCGCTCAACGTCGGATCTACCGAGAAGGTCGATGCGATGTACGCCAAGGCGATCAAGATGGGCGCCGCCGACGAAGGCGGTCCGGGTGCGCGCGGCGACAACGGCTTCTACGCCGCCTATTTCCGCGACATCGACGGCAATAAGCTCTGCGCCTTCCACATGCTGCGGAGCTAGCCCCGCGCCAGCAACGCCTCACTCAGGCGTTTGACGACCGATGCCTGTGCGTCGGTCGGCGCGCCGCCGAGTTCGGCGGCGTTAAGCGCCATTTCAACCAGCTCCTGGCGCTGCGGCTGCTCGAGCGATGAGGTCCACAGCGGCGTGAAGCGGCGGACGATCTCGCTGGTGTCGGCGACCTGCCCCGAGGCCCAGGCAGCGAACGCCATCGCGTCCTCGCGGTCCTTCTTCGTCATGCGGCAGGTCGTCTCCAGCATGCCGTCGATCTTGTCCTCATCCGCGAGCACGAGGGGGCGCTTCAGCGACATCAGGCTGTAAAGCAGCGTCGCCGCCGCCATGCCCGGATTGTCGACGCCGGCCAGCACGGACGATCCCGCGCGATGGCGGAACCGGGCCCGGCTGACCATGCCGCGCGCCTTGCTCGCGATGTCGATGACGTTTTCAGCGGCGCCGCGCACCTGCTGGGCGCGCCACCACCAGAAACCGATGCCGCCTATGACCGCTAGGATAACGCCGAGTACCGCCATGCCCCCCTCGCCGTGGCTGAGACGCTGAAGTTATGATCGCGGCCGGAGCGCGCGTCAAACGCGCGGGGTTAACGGGAGGAAACCATGCCAGTCCACGCCCAGGTCATCTGCATCGGCGGCAACGGGCTTTTCGCCCTGTTCTTCTTCCTGGTAGGCGTCGGTCTGTTCACCGAAGGCCAGCTCGGCCCCGCCATCCTGCTGTTCGCCATGACGGCCGCTGCCTCATATTCAGCGTGGGTCCTGCTCAAGTTCCGCAAATTCCTCAGCGCCGAAGACGCGATGGAACGCAATCTCCGCATGGAGCGAATGCAGGAGGAAATCGACCAGCTCAAGGCCAACAACACGCCGAAGAGTGATGGTTGAAATAGTTCGGGCCGCGTTTTTGGCGCGGCCCGGTGTTGTTGTTCCAGTTGTTGGTCTAGTCGCCGGCTAGTGCGCCCTGGCGGCGGGCGAGGTTGTCGAGGGCGCCGCCGCCGCCGCCGGTGTTGTTGGGATTGTTGTTGGGTCCGCGGTCGCCGTCGTTGGGACGTTTGCGGCCGCGCCTGCGGCGGCGGCCCTGGCGGTCGCCGTCGTTGTTGTTGTTCTGGTTGTCGCCGCTGGCCTGGGCCTCGTCCCCATCGTCCCCATCGTCCCCCTCGTCATTCCGATCTTCATCCCCGTCGTCGCCGGACTGGTCGTCCATGACCTTCATGGGATCCTGGGGCTGGCCGCCCTCGCCGCCGGCTTCCATGGGCGGCTGCTGGGGCTGGCCTTCGCCGCCCTGACCCTGCTGCATGGGCTGGCCTTCGCCGTTCTGCGCCTGGAGCAGACGGTCCCGCGGCATCGTCGTCGCCATGATGCGGAAGTAATGTTCGGCGTGCTGGAGGTAGTTCTCGTACTTCACGCGGTCGCCGCCGGACTGGGCGTCACGCGCGTATTGCGAGTACTTTTCATAGATCTGGGCCGCGGTGCCCCGGATCTTCACTTCGGGACCATTGCTCTCGAGCGATCGATTACCGTGGTTTCCGTGACTGTGTTGACCACCGCCACCGCCGCCGCCGCCGGGCTTGCGCCCGCGCCCACGCTGACGCTTCATATAACCATCCCTGATCTTCAGAATGTACGCCCCAATTGGACGGAATTGGGATCTGCCTGTGCAGACCCGCTCGGACGCTGGCCGACCTCCCTAGTTACTTCTTGGGAATCGCCTGCTGTCCGTCAGTATCGACGCTAGCGTACATATAGGGACCCGCCAAGCGATTTCATGTGGAAAACCGGAATCGCGGCCTGTTCCAGCGCCATTCGGGGCCTGTTTTCACACAGCGGACCCCGGCCTGCGACCGAATGCAGCGCGGGTGTGACCGGCAAGGTCCTCGAACATCTCGACCTCTTCGAGGCCTGATGTCCGCATCATCCCGCCGAGCTGAGCGTCCTGTCCGAGACCGAATTCGAAGCCGATCCAGCCGCCCGGCCTTAACCATGCTGCCATGGCGGCGAGGATGGCTTCGTAGGCGGCGTAGGCGCCCGCGCCCGGCGAGAGCGCGATGTTCGGATCGTAATCGCGCACATCGCGCGCCAACCCGCCCAGTTCGGCCTCGGAGATGTAGGGCGGGTTCGACAGCACGAGATCGAATTTTTCCAGCGGCGCATCCCAGCCGCCCAGCATGAACCCGGCGCGGGAAATCGACAGCGCTTTCGCGTTGGCCTTCGCCACCTCCAGCGCCGGGCCCGAGATATCGACCCCGACACCGGAGGCGTCCGGCCGCTCCGCCAGCACGGACAGCAGAATGCAGCCCGAGCCGACGCCGAGATCCAGCACCCGGCCGCCCTGCGGCAGGCGCTTCACGCCCTCGGCAACCAGCAGCTCCGTCTCCGGCCGCGGGTCGAGCACGTCGGGCGTCACGATGAACCGCCGGCTGTAGAACTCCCGCCAGCCCCGAATGCGCGACACCGGCTCGCCGGCAAGCCGCCGCTGGACGAGACTTTCGTAGTCGTCAAGCTGCACGGGATCGATCGCGTCGGTCTCACGCAGGATGACGCCGACCGGCTCGACGCCGAGCGCAAGCGCCAGCAGCAGCCGCGCATCGCGCGGCGCGTTCTCGACGCCCGCCGCGGCAAGACGCTGGGACGCATCCCGCATCATCTCACGCCAAGTGCAGTGAAGGTTCATGGCTGGCGTATGCGCCAGCGGCGCGGCGGGGTCCAGAGATGGGGTCTTCCTCCTGTCTTGCGGCAAAGAGGCATCGCTCTGTCCGAGGGAGAATAGCCAGAGATGGTGACTACGAACGAATGTGACCCAAACGGCTAGCGTCCGCTATTGCCGCGGGCTCAAAGTGACACTGCGTATCAACTCAGAGGCGCGAAACTCTCAAAAGCCGGAATACTTCGGCTCGCCTGACGGGCTAGTTCACACTGGCCTCAGCGCGATCCAGGCAGTCGGACAACTCACCCACCCACCTGCGCGACGCGTCATTGTCGGCGTTCTCGGCCGCCGTCTGAAGGGCGGCGCAGATGTCGGTGATCCCCTGGAACCCATAGGCGCCGCCGGAGCCCTTCATGTTGTGGCCCAGCATTGTCACGGTCTCAAAGTCTATCCGGTCGAGGGCGTCGAGCATTTTGGCGACATTCTGCCTGCAGTTCTGCAGGTAGGCCGGCGCCATGCCAGCAATCTTCCGATTCAGCCTTTGGGCTGATGCGTCCTGCAGACTGCTTTCCGTTTTCGACAACAAAGACTCGCTAGCGGAATTTTCTCTGATCGCCTGCAGCAGCACATCCTGTTTGATCGGCTTGGTCAGAAAGGCCGTGCAGCCCGCCGCCAGGCACGTTTCCCGGTCGCCTCTGAGGGCGGAGGCCGTCAACGCGATGATCGGAGTCGGCAGTCGATCATTGGCGCGTTCCCACGCTCGAATTGCCCGGGTCGCGGCTAGGCCATCCATGACGGGCATTTGCCGGTCCATCAGTACAAGGTCGTAGTGTCCTGCAGTGAACATCTCGCAGGCGATGGCGCCGTTCTCGGCAACTTCGATCCGGTAAGGGGTGTCGTCCAGATAAGCCATCACAATCGTGCAGTTGTCGGGAGAGTCCTCGACAAGAAGTATGCGCAGGGACTGCAACGGCGGCACAGGATCGGCGCCGACCAGGACAGCGGCTCGCCGATCAGCACCGAGCCAGATCTCGAACGGAACCGTAAACGCGAAAACGCTACCCTGCGAAACTTCGCTCTCGACGCCAATGCTTCCGCCCATCAGTTCAACCAGGCGCTTCGAAATGGTAAGGCCAAGCCCCGAGCCTCCAAACCTGCGGGTGGTGGATGAGTCTGCTTGCGTGAATCGCTCAAAGACCCGGGCCAGTTTTTCGCGTGGAATGCCGATACCGGTATCCGATACCGTGAACCGCAACGCCGTCGGTACGGAACCATCTGCATCCGCCGCCACACGCAGCGACACCGTGCCGGATTCGGTGAACTTGATGGCGTTGCCGAGCAAATTGAGAAGCACTTGTCGCAGCCGCGTCGGGTCGCCGACCAGGTCGGTCGGCACATTTGGGGCAATCTCGCACACCAGCGTCAGCCCTTTTTCGCGAGCCCGGGCCGCCACCATCTCGGTTACGATTTCGAGGTGTTCGATCAACGAAAAGCCGGTCCGTTCCAGTTCGAGTTGCGAGGCTTCTACCTTTGACAGGTCGAGAATGTCGTTGATGAGATTCAGGAGGTTGTCGCCGGCGCGGCGAAAGATTTGTACGTACTTGTGCTGCTCGCGCGAGAGTTCGGTCTTGGCCAGCAGGTCGGCGATCCCCATGATCGCATTCATGGGCGTGCGGATTTCGTGACTCATGCTCGCCAGGAAATCTGATTTGGTCCGGCTCGCACTCTCCGCTACGGCCTTCGCCTGCTTCAGCTCAATCTCCACCCGCTTGCGCTCCGTGACGTCGCGCGCTGCAGCGAAGACGCCCTGCAGGGTACGATCGCGATCGTAAAACGTGTTCGCGTTGTAGGACACCACCGTCTGTTTCCCATCACGCGCACGCGCGGTCAGTTCGAAGTCGGCGATCTTCTTTTCGCCCAGCACGAGCTTGATCGCAGCTTCGGCCCGCTCCGGATCGGTGAAGAATTTCTTGAACGGCGCCCCGATCAGCTCGTCGCGCGTGCAATCGGTGAGCGCCTCCATCTGCTTGTTGACGTCCGTGATGATGCCGGAAGGGTCGGTGGTTATGATCGCGTCGATGTTGGATTCGATCAGGGAGCGCGTGTAGAATTGCTGGTCGCGCAGGCGCTGATCGAGCTTTTTTTGTTCTGCTTCGACCAGCTTTCGAGCAGTGTTGTCGGTGCCGATGAGCAGGTAGCCAATGATAATGTCCTGCGCGTCGCGCAGCGCGGTGACGGACACCACCGCCGGGAACCGGCTGCCATCCTTGCGGATGTAGGTCAGCTCATAGATGTCCTCGATCCCGCGCGACGCCTTGAACACCAGCGCCTCGAAGCCTGGCGTGATCGAGGTTACGAGTTCGACGCTCAGCTCCTTGGCGCGCGCGATCAGTTCCTGCGGATCGGAGATGTCAGCCGGGGTGATCTTGTTCATCACCTCGGCCGCCGGATAGCCGAGCATCCGCTCGGCGCCGACCTTGAAGCTCTGGATGACGCCGTTGGCGTCGGTGGCGATGCTGGAGAAGTTGGCGCTGTTGAAGATCGCGCTCTGTAGCGCCCCGGCCTTGAGCTCGGTGCCAATGAGCAGGTAGCCGATGATGGCTTCTTGTTCGTCGCGCAGCGCGGTGACCGACACCACAGCCGGGAACCGGCTGCCATCCTTGCGGATGTAGGTCAGCTCATAGATGTCCTCGATTCCGCGCGACGCCTTGAATACCAGCGCCTCGAAGCCCGGCGTGATCGGGGTTGCCAACTCGACGCTCAGCGCTTTGGCGCGCGCGATCAGCTCCTGCGGATCGGTGATGTCGGCCGGCGTGATCTTGTTCATCACTTCGGAGGCCGCGTAGCCGAGCTTGCGCTCGGCGCCGACGTTGAAGATCTGGATGACGCCTTTTGCGTCGGTGGCGATACTGGAGAAGTTGGCGCTGTTGAAGATCGCGCTCTGCAGCGCCCCCGCCTTCAGCTCGGTGCCGATCAGGAGATAACCGATGATGGCATCCTGCGCGTCGCGCAGTGCCGTGACCGACACCACCGCCGGAAACCGGCTGC
>JAUYPV010000007.1 GCA_030697555.1 Hyphomonadaceae bacterium | reverse complement strand
TGTGTTTGCGCGAGAAGGGCTGACGACGGCCTATCGCCTGACCTACCCGAAGAACGAGCACGATGTGTTCACCGCGTATACCTATCCCGACCAGCCCGAGGGCCAGCGCACCATTCATCTCGACCAGTATACCGGCGAGGTCGTGAACGATGTCGCGTTCGCCGACTATGGCGTTGGCGCAAAGGCGGTCGAGCTGGGCGTGCAGATTCACATGGGCAACTATTTTGGCGTGCCCAACCAGCTGCTGATGCTCGTCGCAACGCTGGGCGCGGCGATGCTCGCCGTCACCGGGCCGATCATGTGGCTGGTTCGCCGTAAGAAAGGACTGGGCGCTCCCGCGCCGTTCCGAGCCAGGGGGGTGCGGTGGGGCTTCTACGGTGCGCTTCTCGTGCAGGGTGTCCTCTTCCCCCTGATGGGCGCCACGTTGCTGCTTGTCCTGCTCGTGGAGCGTCTGGTGCTTGCGCGGGTTCCGGTCACGCGGGCGTGGCTCGGACTGACGCAGTAAGTCTGCCACGATAGCAGCGCTGAGCTAACGCCGACCAAAGGCCATTTAGTCGGTCGGCAAGGCATGGGTAGCGGGCGAGCGACAGACTGCAAACCAATTCCGGGCGCGCCATAGTTCGCTCGAAGGGGAGGCGCCGCGAATGAGAAGCGCGGATCCTAGTTGACCTCTCTGCCCAACTACGTGCGACCAGACAGCGCCGGCCGAAGACAGCTAGAGAGCCTTGAACTAACACTGCGGCTGCGCCCTCGGCGGCGACAGCGCATGGGCTGTGAACCAGACGTAACTCCTTCAACCCTGAAGGAGTAAAGACATGAACGACCAGACCGCAAGCCAGCGCGCCAGCCTGCGCCATGACTACGAAGACCATCTCCGCCGCCAGCGCGGCTTGAGCGAACGCACCATCGGTCACTGCTGGCGCTTCGCCGACCGGTTCCTCGATTTCCGCTTTGGTCGGGACGACATCGATCTCGCCGCGATCTCGCCCACCGACATTGTTGCCTTCCTCCAGAAACTGACAGCCAGCAAGGCGCCCTACCGCGACAAGACCCCGCCGACCCATCTGCGCAACTTCTTCAGATATCTCTTCAGGTGCGGCCTGACGAAGGCCAACCTGGCGCTCTCGATCCCGAGCATCGCCCATCGATACAACGCCCGGCTGCCGCGCCATCTGAGTCCTGAACAGGTGGAGGCCGTGCTGACAGAAGTGCGCGCCGACAAGCGTTCCGGCGCCCGCAACTACGCCATGGCGCTTCTGCTCGCCCGGCTGGGCTTGCGGGCGCACGAGGTGATCGCCATCCGGTTGGAGGATATCGACTGGCGCGCCGGCGAGTTGATGGTGCGCGGCAAGGGCAAGAGCCACGACCGCGTTCCCATCCCGCCTGATGTTGGCGAAGCGATTACCTCCTACCTTCGGGATCGCGTCTCCGACGCGCGCCACCTGTTCGTCACCGAGCGGGCGCCGCGCCGGCCGTTCAAGGACAGTCAGGTGCTCAATGTGGTTCTTCGCGAGGCCTTCGCGCGGGCGGGCGTCAAGCCGCCTGCGCCCTATGTCGGATCGCATGTCTTGCGGCACAGCCTGGCGACGCAGCTGGTTCGGAAAGGCGCCTCGCTGGAAGAGGTGGGCAACATGCTGCGCCACCGCTCACGCGCCTCCACTTTGATCTATGCCAGGCTCGACGTCGAAAGCCTTCGCTCCATCGCCCAGCCATGGCCGGTGGCGGGGGGCGCGCAATGAGCCCGCTTCGCCAGGAACTCGATCGCTATCTCGTCGTCAGGCGCAGCCTCGGCTACGATCTCAGCACCGCAGCCAGGGTTCTGCGCCGCTTCATCGCTTTCGCTGAAAGCCAGAACGCCAGCCACATCACGCCCGGCCTCTTCCTCCGCTGGCAGGCAAGCTTCGGCGTCGCCGGACGCCAGACATGGGCGGCCCGCCTGGGAATCGTCCGGCTGTTCGCCCAGTGGCTACACGGGGTCGACCCGGCGCATGCGCCGCCGCCGGCAGGGCTGATCCCGCAACGGACCCGGCGCTCGCGGCCCTATATCTACAGCGATACTGAGATCGCCGGCATCCTCGCCGTCGCGGCGGACCTGCCTTCGGCTTACGGACTGCGCGGCCTGACCTACACAACGCTCTTCGGTCTGATCGCCGCCACGGGCCTGCGCATCAGCGAAGCGTTGGCGCTCGATACCGCCGACGTGGACCTTGAGAGCGGCGTTCTGGTCATCCAGCGCGGCAAGCTCGGCAAGGCGCGCCTTGTCCCGCTCGCCGGCAGCGTGACGGAACGTCTGCGGGCGTACATCGCCGAGCGCGACAGGCTGTTGGGTTCTTCGCCAGCGGCCTTGTTCGTCAATGAGCGTGGCGTACGCATCGGTGACTGCGCCGCCAGGTACACCTTCGCCCAGATCAGCCAGCGGCTCGGCATGCGGCCGGCGCAGCGCTATCTCCGTCATGGGCGCGGTCCGCGCATCCACGACCTGCGCCATACCTTCGCCGCCCGCACGCTGATCGGCTGGTATCGCTCCGGCAAGGATGCGGGGCAGGAGATGATCAAGCTCACGACCTATCTCGGCCACTCCCGACCGGAGAACACCTACTGGTACATCGAGGCGGTCCCGGAGCTTCTGGATCTGGCCGCCGCACGGGTCGAACTTGCCGGGGAGTCGCGTCCATGACCGCCTCGACGTTCCCGGCACTGTTGCAACGCTTCTTCACCGAACGGCTTACGACCCAGATGAACGCCAGCCCCAACACGATCGCGGGCTATCGCGACACGTTCCGCCTGCTGCTCCGATACGCCGAAAGGCGCCTGGGCAGGCCGCCGACCCGCTTGGCGGTAGAAGACATCGACGCGGATCTCGTCACAGACTTCCTGGTCCACATCGAGACTGAACGACAGAACGGCGCCCGCAGCCGCAACACGCGGCTGGCGGCGATCCGTTCCTTCTTCCGGTTCGTAGCGATGAACGAACCTGCTTATCTGCTTCACTGCCAGCGCATTCTGACGATGCCCAGCAAGCGCCATGTGAAGCAGGCGGTGACCTTCCTCGACAGCGAGGAGATGGAAGCGTTCCTTGCCGCGCCCGACCGGACGACTTGGGTTGGCCGGCGGGATCACCTCATCCTGCTGGTCGCCCTGCAGGCTGGTCTTCGGGCGTCCGAGCTGATCGGACTGCGCCGGCGCGACGTCGTCAAGGGCACCGGCGCCCACATCCGGTGCGAGGGAAAGGGCCGCAAAGAGAGATGCACGCCGCTGCGGCGAGAAACCGCCAGGCTGCTGGAAGCGTGGATCAGGGAACGGAATGTAGGAGAGGAAGAACCGCTGTTCCCGACGCTGCGTGGCGACCATCTCAGCCGGGATGCTCTCGAACGTCTGGTTCGCCGCCACGGCGAAACCGCCGCGCGGTCGCGCCCATCGCTTGCTGGCCGAAACGTGAGCCCGCACGTCCTGAGGCACAGCACCGCCATGGAGCTGCTGAGACACGGCGTCGATCAATCCGTGATCGCGCTGTGGCTGGGACACGAGTCGGTGGAGACGACCCAAGTCTATCTGCACGCCGACCTCAAGATGAAGGAGACCGCGCTCGCCCGCATCGCCGCGCCTGAGCAGCCGCCGGGCCGATACCGACCGGACGATCAGCTCCTCGCCTTCCTCGAAGCGCTCTGAGTATGCCGACCCGCCGCGCGGGTGGAGCCAGCGTTCTCAAAGCGCTGGCGCCTCCACGCGGCATAATCCGGCGCTCGGCATTATGCCAGAGTTCGTTGAGCTTGGTGCGGGCGATGTCTTCGGCGCCGCAGCACTC
>JAUYPV010000005.1 GCA_030697555.1 Hyphomonadaceae bacterium | reverse complement strand
TCAAGGTCGTCGGCGAGAACGGCAAGACTGAAGAACGCGCCGTCAAAATCGGCATCAACACCAGCGTCGAAGCGCAGGTGCTTGAAGGCCTCAACGAAGGCGAAAAGGTCGTCGTCGCCGAAGTCACCGCCGCGCAGCAGCAGACCAACCGCAACGCCGCCCAGCAGCGCAACCCGCTCAACCCGATGGCCGGCGGTCGCCGCGGCGGCGGCGGCGGAGGCAGCCCGTGACGCCAGCCGATACCTCAACCTGGCCACGCCCGCATTCCACGCCCCCGCGCGCCACGCCCGCGCGCGCCGCACCGCCCCTGATCGAACTCAGGAAAGTCCGCCGCGAATTCCCGGCCGGCGATGAAGTCGTCGTCGCCCTGAAAGACGTCAGCCTCACCATCGAAAGCGGCGAGATGGTCGCCATCGTCGGCGCATCCGGCTCCGGCAAGTCGACCCTGATGAACGTCCTCGGCTGCCTCGACCGTCCCACCTCCGGCGCCTACCGCGTCTTCGGCCGCGACACGCGCTCGATGGCGCCCGACGATCTAGCCGCGCTGCGCCGCGAGCATTTCGGCTTCATCTTCCAGCGCTATCACCTGCTCTCAGACCTAACCGCCGCCGGCAACGTCGAAACGCCCGCCATCTACCTCGGCCGCGAGCCCGCCCAGCGCCGCGCCGACGCGAAGAAAATCCTCGCCCGCCTCGGCCTCAAGGACCGCGCCGGCCACACGCCCAATCAACTTTCCGGCGGCCAGCAGCAGCGTGTCTCCATCGCCCGCGCCCTCATCAACGGCGGCGAAGTCATTCTCGCCGACGAACCCACCGGCGCGCTCGACACCACGACCGGCGAAGAGGTGATGCGCATCCTGCGGCAGCTCAATTCCGAAGGCCGCACCATCATCATCGTCACCCACGACGCGCAGGTCGCCGACCACGCCGACCGCATCATCGAGCTACGCGACGGCGAAGTCGTCGCCGACAACCGCAAGCCCGGCGCCCGCATGCCCACCGGCAATCTCATGCCCCGCCCGGAAGGCAAGATGGCCAGGTCCGGCGAAAGCTGGCGCGACCGCTTCACCGAAGCCTTCCGGATGGCGATCCGCGCCATGCGCGCCCACAAGCTGCGAACCTTCCTCACCATGCTCGGCATCATCATCGGCATCGCCGCCGTGGTCAGCGTCGTCGCCCTGGGCGAAGGCTCGCGCAAGCAGGTGCTCTCGAATATTTCCGCCCTCGGCACCAACACCATCGACGTCCGCCCCGGCACGGGCTTCGGCGACCGCCGCGCTTCCGCCACCCGCACCCTCACGGTGGCCGACGCCGACGCCATCGCCGGCCAGTCCTATGTCGACAGCGTCACGCCCACCGCCAACACCAACGCCACGCTCCGTCGCGGCAACGTCGAAGCGCAGGCCACCGTCAACGGCGTCGGCGACCAGTTTTTCCGCGTCCGCGGCATGAAGCTGGAAGCCGGCAGCCTGCTCTCCGCCGACAGCATCTCGTCGATCTCGCAGGAGATCGTCATCGATCCCAACACGCGCTCGACGCTCTTCCCTGGCGGGGAGAACCCGATCGGCGAAGTCATCCTCGTCGGCAAGATGCCCGCCCGCATCGTCGGCGTCGCCAGCTCCACCTCAACCTTCGGAGGCGCCGACCAGCTCAACGTCTATGCGCCCTACACCTCCGTGATGCGCCGCCTGCTGGGGCAGGACTACCTCCGCTCCGTCACCGTGCGCGTGAAGGACGACGCCTCGATGGACGCAGCTCAAGCCGGCATCGTCGCCCTCCTCACCAGCCGCCACGGCAGCCAAGACTTCTACCTCAACAACTCCAACGAGATCCGCGACTCGATCGAACAGACCACCGGTACGATGACGCTGCTCATCGCCTCGATCGCCATCATCTCGCTCATCGTCGGCGGCATCGGCGTCATGAACATCATGCTGGTCTCGGTCACCGAGCGCGTAAAGGAGATCGGCGTCCGCATGGCCGTCGGCGCAAGGCAGGCCGACATCATGCAGCAATTCCTGATCGAAGCCGTCCTCGTCTGCATGATCGGCGGCGCCCTGGGCGTCGCGCTCGCCCTCAGCTTCGGCGTAATTTTTCCCCTCTTCGGCTCCGCCTTCCAGCTCGACTTCTCGATCAGCTCGATCGTGCTCGCCTTCCTCTGCTCCACCCTAATCGGCATAACCTTCGGCTTCCTCCCCGCAAGAAGCGCCTCCAAACTCGACCCGATCGAAGCGCTGGCGCGGGAATAGGCACAGCCGGAGTCCTCTCCGGTCGAAGACCAGGCGCCAACCCAACATCTGCTCGACCATCGACTCGGCGAATCGAATCGCGAGCCGTGCGCTTACAAATAACTTCACAAAACCATCGTTGCGGTGTGGGCAATTCTTCACCGCGCTGTCGCACGCCGTCCCTAGTCCGGACGCCGGTGACGGAGAGCGTGAGTCTTTCTTCTGATCGCTGGCGAGAGCCGGCGAAGCGCATCTTACGCACCCGAATTGAGCTGGGCTCGGACGGACAACTCGGACTGACAAGGGTGTGGCAATGATCATGAAATCGATGACATCTCATCTTGCGCTGATGAGCGCGCTGCTCACAGGTTGCTTTACCGCCGGGGCTGCCCACGCGCAGACCGCTCCCGAACCGGCTTCCGTCAGCCCCGACGATACGGTCGCTCGCACCGCGGCGAATGCGAAGGATGACGTCGTCACCATCACCGGCCAGACGATCACCGCGAGCCAGCAAGCGGCCGAAGCCATCGAATTCGGCAACGTGGTGCAGGTCGTCACCGCCGAAGACATTCTCGCCAGCGGCGCCACGAATTTCGCGGAGGCGATGCAGTTCCTGGTGAAGGGCGTCAACATCGGCTACTCGCCGGACGAGGGCGAATACACCATCCGCCTGGACGGTGGCGGCGACCGCGACACGCTGGTGATTCTCGACGGCGTGCCGACCTATGACCGCGGGCCGGCGCTCGAGGACATCTGGGGCGCAACAACCATCGATCCCCACATGATCGAGCGCGTGGAGGTGTTCCGGGGCGGCAATTCGCTGTTCTACGGATCGAATGGCGGCGTCGGCGTCGTCAGCATCGTGACCAAGGCGCCGGACGGAACAACCAAGGGCGAATTCGGCGTCAACTACGGCTCGTTCGACACCCGCGAGTTGTGGGGCAACTACTCCTTCCCGCTCGACGCCAATGGCGATCACAGCCTCATGTTCTACGGCTCGATGCAGGAAACCGACGGACCGCGCATCTTCAACCCGGCGCTGTTCGTCGACAACGTGGCTCGGGCAGGCGGCATCCAGCACTACCCGCTGAACCGCAACAATATCGGCGCCAAATATCTCTGGAAGATCGACGACGCCACGCGCTTCCGCGCCAACGCACAATATACCGAGGTGGTATTCCAGGACCCGTTCCCGAACACCGAAATCTATTCGGAAAACACCGTGCGCTATCCGATCATGGATGCGCTGCTCGAAAGGCGCTGGAACGACGCGCTTCTGACCGAAGTTCAGGTCTACTACTCCAACCCTCAACTGTGGAACACGGAACTATTCCCGGAAATCTGCCTGGTCGCCGCCGGTTGCGTTGATCCCAACAACCCGACGCGCCCGCTAATCCCGCGGGGCGCTTGGACGGGCGCTGTGGAGCCATTCGCCAACAAGGGTTTCGGCTATTCGAATCAGCGCACCGGCGCATACAAGGAGCAGGGCGCAACTGTTCGCAACACGGTCAATCTGGGCGAGTGGATTGAAGCTGTTCTCGGCGTGCAGTGGGTGAAATACCAGGATGCATCCGACCCTAGCTTCGCCATCCAGGATCAGGACAACCAGACTACCGGCGTCTTCGTCGACCTGCGGCCGAAGCTTCCCTTCAGCCCCGACACGGCGATCTCGCTGGCGGTGCGCACGGACTTCTCCGACGCGTTCGACTCGAAGACGATTTGGAAATTCGGCGTGCGCCAGCCTCTGCCGGCCGGCCTCTATGTGCGCGCCAACGGCGGCACGTCCTATTCACTGCCGCGCACCAACGAGCTATTCACCAACATCCCCGTCCCCCAGCCTGTTCCGTCTGCGGGCTTCGGCTCGGTCGGCAATCCCGACCTCGCACCTGAAGAGACCGAAACCTACAATGCCGGCCTCGGCATCGAGAACACATTCGGCGATATCGGCCTCTCCGCCGAGATCGGCGGCTTCTACACCGACATCACCAACCGCATCAGCACGTTCTCGATCAACAACGTGATCAATACGCTGCCGATCGACCCGGCCTGCGGCCGCAACGACTGCAATTTCGGGGCGACATATTCGACCTGGTTCAACAACTCGGCGATCACCGAGATCCGCGGGCTGACCGCAGAAGTGAACGTCAACGTGGGCAATCAATGGCGCTTCAACGCGGCGTATACGTCGCAGGACGCTTCCGAAAACGCCGGATCGCGCAAGGGCATGCAGCTCGGCGAAACGCCTGCCTGGTTCGCGACAGGGGTGATCGAATGGACCTCGCCCGACGACCGCCTTACCGTCCAGCTTCTGCCCCGCATCCAGGGCTCTGAATATGCAACGGGCGGGCCCGCCACACCCGGCACAACGAGGCCGGCCAACGTAGGGTCGCGCACGCCTGCGGATACGGGCGTACCGCGGTATCGCCACAACTTCGGCGACTATACAGTGGTCAACGGCACGATCTCCTATCGCGCGGGAGATCAGATGCAGCATCGCTTCACGCTGCGCGTCGTGAATATCTTCGACGAGTATTACGCGGAGCGCTGGGGCTTCGGCAATCAGCAGTTCGGCTCAGCCTTCAACCGGGGCGAGTTCACCAACACCGATGATCGGTTCTTCTTCGGCTATCCCTTCGAAGGAAAGCCGCGGAGCTTCTTCATCTCCTACTCAACCAACTTCTAGGATGAACGTGGTGGGAGTTCCCCTATCGCCCTCATGGTTCGACGGACGCGATCTTGGACTGGCGTCCAGGATCGCTGCTCACCATGGAGTTCTTTGCACGGGTTCGCGGAGTTCCCCACTCGATTCCCAAATGTTCACCGAACGACTCGGAACTTCCGAGCAACACATGAACCCGTGCAAAGGACTCCACCATGAGGGCTCCATCGACATCGCCGGCCTAAGCGAGAGGAGCCTCATGGTGAGCAGCGAGCGAAGCTCGCGTCAGTCGAACCACGAGGCTCCGGGCTCACAACCTTGATCTGCGATCGAGAGGACAAGTCATGACCAACAACGACCGGCGCGATTTCCTGCGGATGCTCGGCGGCGGCGCTGCGGCGGGCGCGGCCATGTCCATCTTCCCCGACGCGATCGCGCAGGCGCTGCAGACGCCGGCCGCGCGCGAGACAGGAACGATACGCGATGTGAAGCACGTCGTGATCCTGATGCAGGAGAACCGGTCGTTCGACCATTATTTCGGAACGCTCCGCGGCGTGCGCGGCTTTGGCGACCGGCATCCGGTTCCGATGGAAAGCGGCAAGCCCGTCTGGGCGCAGTCGGACGGCGTGAAGGAAATCCCGCCCTTCCACCTCGACACCAAGACGACCAACGCCATCGCCGTGCCGGGAACGCCGCATTCGTTCGCGGATTCGCAGGCCGCCTGGAACCAGGGCAAGTTCGGCTACTGGCCGAAATACAAGAACCCCTATTCGATGGGCTACTACAGGCGCGAGGATGTGCCCTTCCAGTTCGCACTGGCCGAGGCCTTCACGCTCTGTGACGCCTACCACTGCTCCATCACCACCGGCACCGACCCCAACCGGATCGTGTTCTGGTCGGGCGCCAATCATGATCCGAAACTGCGGGCCCGTGGGATCAACGGCACCGAGGCCGATTCCGAACCCAACAACCTGCGCTGCTGGATCAAGGGAGCGCTGCCGGAGCCGGGCTACACCTACCAGGGCTCGGCCCTGACCTGGCCCACAATTCCGGATGTGCTGGAGGCTGCCGGCGTCTCGTGGCGGATCTACCAGGACCCCAACAACAACTGGACCGGCGCCATGCATGGCGGCCTCGCCTTCGAGAGCTTCCGCACCGCCAAACCAGGCTCGCCGCTCTACGAGAAGGGCATGTCGAACTGGTCGCTGGACCGGTTTGCGCAGGACGTGAAGGACGGAACCCTGCCGGAAGTCTCATGGATACTTCCGCCCATGAACTGGTCCGAGCATCCCTCCGCCTCGACGCCGCTGCAGGGCGCGGAATTCACGGCGGGCATCCTCAACGCGCTTACCGCCAACCGCGACGTCTGGAGCCGCACCGTGTTCTTCCAGACCTTTGACGAGAATGACGGCCAGTTCGACCACGCCCCCGCGCCCGCCCCTCCATCCTACGAAAGCGATGGACGGATGGCCGGCAAGTCGACGCTGGACGCCTCCGGCTTCTACTTCTCCGATCCGGAGAAGCGCCTGCTCGACAAATCCGACACGATCAGCGGCAGCGTTCGTCCGTGGGGACTCGGCGCGCGCGTGCCCCTGTACGTCGTCTCTCCATGGAGCCGCGGAGGCTGGGTGAACTCGCAGGTCGCCGACCACACATCGGTGGGCCAGTTCCTGGAAAAGCGGTTCGGCGTCGTCGTCCCCGCGATCAGCCCATGGCACCGCTCCGTGTGCAGCGACCTGACCTCGTGTTTCGATTTCAAGTCGCCCAACGACCCGGTTTTCCCCGCGCTGCCGGATGCGTCCGGATCGGAAAAGCTCGTGCTGTCGCAGGTTCACCGCAAGCGGATCGAACCGCCTTCGGCAGCCCAGCCCCTCAGGCAGGAAGCCGGATCGCGCCCGTCGCGTGCGCTGCCTTACGCGCTGGATGTGCGCGACAAGGTGAAGGGCGGCGCAATCTCCCTCGACTTCGCGAACACCGGCAAGGCCGGCGCCGTGTTCCAAGTGTATGACCGCCTGCATCTCGATCGCATCCCCCGGCGCTACACCGTGGAAGCCGGGAAAAAGCTCTCCGACACTTGGCGCGGCGAGGCGGACGGCGGACGCCACGACCTCTGGGTGCTCGGCCCCAACGGGTATCTGCGGACGTTCATCGGCGGGACCGCCGCATCCGCGCTCGAAGTCATATCCGAAGCCGACACGCGTGCGCGCAAGATAACGCTGACGGTCCGCAACGCCGGCAGGACGGCGCAGAGCATCACGATCGGCGCTGGCATATATGACGGGTCTGCGCCCGAGACGGTGAATGTCGCTCCAGGCAAAAGCGTCAAACGCTCATGGTCCGTCGCCGCTAACGGTAACTGGTACGACGTCACGGTCTCAGCCGACGACTTCGAACGCCGCCTGGCCGGCCGCCTCGAAACCGGCGCGGATTCAATCAGCGACCCAGCAATCAGCGCGGTGACTGCCTAGCCGCTCCAGCCGCCGCCGACGCCACCGAGTCCTCCACCGCCAAAGGCGGGGGAGGTGGATCGCCGCGCAGCGGCGAGACGGAGGGGGCTGCCCGCGAAGCGGGTGGATGCGGTCAAGTTCGGGCTGGATGTGGTCCACGACGGACTCCATAAAAAAGCCCCGCCTTGCAAGCGGGGCATCATGCAAGCCGTTGAGGCCGCTCGCTTCGCCGTCTAGAATGTTCGCATGGAACTTCCGACCTGTTTGCGCTGCGGCAACAAGTGGAGAAAGCCGAGCAGTTACTTGCCGGGCGTCCCACCCGTAGCATGCCCTGCTTGTGGCGGCGCCATGGGCCCTACTGTGGGCAGAATGCTGCTTATGTATGCCATCGTCATACTATCGGCGGTTGGCTTAGCTGCCGTGTTTGTCCTGTTGTCGTCTATGTTTGCAGGCTAAGCGCCCCTAGCGTTCATCCGCTTCCGGCAGTCCTTCACGCTGAACTGGCCGGTCCGTTGGTGTTGTTGTTGATGTTGTTGGTGACAGGCCCGCGGCGAAAACGAAAAACGGATCGCTACTCCAGCCTCACGCCCACGAATGTCCGCTTCATGATGAGCTGATGCTCGACATGGGCGAGCGCTTCCAGGGCCTCGCCGAGGCGGTCCTTGATGGTGGAGATGGCGACGCCGGCGCTGGCGCGGGTGGCCTCGCCCGAGCGGCCGAGTTTCTCGGCGACTTCGCAGGCGTCCCCTAGCGGCATCGCGCCGACGCTGCGAGCCGCGCCCTTGATGGCGTGGGCGGCGTCGGCCCAGTGGTCGGGATCGGTGTGCGCATCGAGCATGCGGCCCCAGAGGTCGGCCGACTGGCGGAAGATGCCGATGGCCTCGGCCGCGAGCGCGGCGTCGCCACTGGTCATGGTCTCGAGCTGGGAGATGTCGACGACGGCCATGGCGCGTCCTCTCCTGCGGGCTGTCCTGCCGGTCAGGGTCTCAGAGTTGCCGGTAACAACAGGTTAAGTCGAGGCCTGCCCAGTCTCCTGAATAACCCGTTCATCCCGGTTTCAGGCGGGAGTCGAGACAGTCCGGACCGATTGGCTCATGACCGGGAGAGCATGATGCTCCGCAAGTCCATTCTCGCCGCCGTTGCCCTGTTCGCCGCCGCGGCGCCCGCCGCCTTCGCCGACAACGACCGCGGCCGGGGCCGCGGCGGGCATCACAACGATCGCCATCGGGACCGTGACCATGATCGCGATCGGCATCGCAACGACCGCCATAGCGACTGGGACCGCGATTGGGACCGCCATCGCCACCGCGACAACGACCGTCTTCGCCTCAGTTTCAGCTTCGGTGTTCCGTACAACAACTACTACGGCGGCCGCGATTATTACGACTACGGGCCCCGTTACTATAACAGCTGGTATCTCCGCCCCCACGAATGCCGGGTCGACCTGGAGCAGGACTGGTGGCGCGGGCGCCGGGCGAATATCGAGGTCCGCCGCTGCGCTGACGGATACGGCAACGTCTACATCGTCCAGGGCGCCCAGAGGCTGGTGCGGTACTGGTAGGTAGCCGTCGCGGCGGGGCCTCAGAGCCCCTTATTCCGCGAGCCGTGCCGAATTTTCGCCTTGATGCGGGACGTCAATGGCGTCACAACTTTCGGGGTAAGGGGTCAGCCCGATGATCGAGGTAATTGTAGGCTTTCGCGATGCGGTCTTTGCGGCTCTGGTCGCGTGGACCGGCGTGCCTGACGGCGACACGCCGAAGGCGGCCAAGGACAACGAGCCGCGCGGCAAATCGGCGCCCATCGAGAAGCCGATCGAACAGCCCGCGCCGCGCGTTTACTGAGAATCCGGCGGCACATCTGCAACCGGCGGGCGAGCCCGCCGCCCTCCCTTTACGAAATACCTGCCAAAACGCCCGTCCCGGCTGTGAGCAGCCCCTTTCCAACGGGGCGCAGGCCTTGCACTATTGCGTGGGCTGAAATCATCGGCGCGCCGGTTTGACGGCGCGACTTCGCCATAGTGATCCGGTTCCACATACTCTCATGAACGATTACCCCGACCGCCGCCCTCCCAGCCGCGTACGCGCCCAGCTCGAAGCCGCCAGAACCGCCGGCGCCTGGATGCCGTGGGCCGGCGCCGCGATGGCCGTCCTCCTCTGGGGCGGCCTGCTCATCTGGCTGATCGCTTCGGTCGGACTCACCACCCTTTTTGCCCAGCCGCCGCTCGCCCTTGCCGGCGCCGCCGCCGCGGTTCTGACGCCCGGCCTTGCGATGATCATCGCCGGCATCATGGCGCGCGAAAGCGCCCGCTCGTCGCAAGCCAACGCCCTCGTCCTGACGTCCGCCCGCATGCTGCTCGACCCGATCGAGCATACCCGTGGCGAGGTGAATTCGGTCGGCGAGGCGTTCACCCGTGAAACCCAGAACGTCAACCGCGCGCTCGCCGAAACGCGCCAGCGCCTCGACGGCCTCAAGCACGACATCGAAGCCAGCGTCACCTCCGCCCTCAAGGCCGCCGAGATCGTGCGCGCCGACAGCGAAGTGCTGGTCCACAAGATGAGCTCCGAACGGCAGAGCATGTCGCAGCTCGCCGAATCCCTGCGCAACCAGTCCGAGGCGCTCGCCAAGGCGATCCCGCGCCATGCCCAGATGATGTCGGAGGCCGCCCGCGCCGCACAGGAACAAGTGCGCCAGGCCGACGCCACACTGGACCAGCGGCTACGCGGCCTCGAGCAGACGGCCGGCCAACTGCAGCAGCGCATCGAGCAGATGGACAATATGGGCGCCGAAAGCCGCAAGCGGGCGCAGAACCTCGCTGGCGCGCTGATGCGCCTCGACGAACAGCTCGTGCAATCGACCCGCATGGTCGAGTCCGCCACCAAGGCGGGCGAGCTTGCAACCGCCGCCACCAAGTCCACCGCTGAATCGCTGCGCGACGCCGTGTCCGACGCACTGGGCTCCGCGCTGAAGGCGACCGAAACCATCAACGAGCGCTCGGCCCAGGCGTCCGAAGAAGCGCGGCAGGCCATGGTCCGTCTCAAGGAGGCCGGCCTGCAGGCAGAAGCCACCACGCGCACGGCGACGATGGCCGCCCGCGCGCACGCCGACGAGACCGAGAAGCGCATCAGTCAGCTCTCGGACTACCTGTTCCGCGCCGACCGCAAGGCCGGCAACGCCACGGAAAGTGGCCTCGACCGGGCGCGCCAGCGTATCGAGAAGGCGTCCTTGCTGATCGGCCAGATGAAAGACGACCATGGCTCGTCCTCGGTCGACGATCTCGTGCTCAAGAAGGTCGAAGTGCCGGTGATCCCGATCCCGGCTATTCCGCTCTTCATGAAAGACGACAGCATCAGGAAGGAAGAGCCCGTCAGGAAGGACGACAGCGTCCGCACGATCGACGATCTCATCGTGCGCCACGAGGAGCCGCGGCCGGTCGAAGACCTGCTGCTCGACCGCCCTGCCCCACCTTCAGTGCAACCCTTCATTCCGCCCGACCCGCCGCCGATGCGCCCCGCCGCGCCCAAGCCGACCGCCTCGGCGGACTTCCAGCCGCCGCCACGGCCTCCTGTCGACAATGGCGAGGAATTGCTGCTGCAGAACATCGACCCGTTCCGGCGTCCGTTCGGCTCGCCCCCTTCGCAGGGCGCGCAGCCAATGTCGCGGCATGACGCGATCTTTGGTGAGCAGGCGCGCAGCAATGCAGACGCTTCCAGCAATCCGGCGTTGTCCTGGCGCGACCTGCTGACCGGCATCGAAGAGCCGCCCGCGCATGCGCGCGAACAGACCGTCGGCGCAATGATCGACCGGCTCGACCGCGCCGGCGTGCGCCTGGGCGTGGTGAAAGCCTCCGACCTGCGCCGCATCGCTTCGGCCGCCCACCAGGGCGACCGCCAGCGCCGCCGCGCCATCCGCGATGTCGCCCCCGGCGAGATCCAGCGCGTGGCCCGCCTGCTCGACACCGACCGCGACCTGCAGACCGCCGCCCGCACCTTCATCCATTCCGAAGAACCGGACGCGCTGCGCCTGCTGTCGATGGCCGACCGCGCACGGGAAGACGCAGCCCCAAGGCTGTCGGCCTACCTGCTGCTGGACGCCGCGCTAGGCGCGACGATCTAGGATCGACAAACTCTCCCCATCGCCCTTCAACGGCCAGCTACGATTTCCTGATAACGGAGGCGGCTGTAATTTCGCGCAGCGAACGCGCGCCAACGCCGGCCATCGCCAGTCTCAGCTCGTTGTTGAGAAGATCGAGCACGCGCTCAACGCCCGGTTGTCCAAAGGCGCCGAGACCCCAGACATAGGGCCGGCCGATACCGACGGCAGTGGCGCCCAGCGCAAGCGCCTTGAGGACGTCGGTTCCGCGCCGCACGCCGCCGTCGACAAGAACCGGGATTCGGCCACGCACCGCTGCCACAACCTCTGGCAGCGACTCTAGTGTCCCGCGCCCGGTCTCGGTCGCACGGCCGCCATGGTTGGAAACGACAACGCCATCGGCGCCGTTCTTGACCGCAAGGGCTGCGTCCTCGCCGGAGTCCAGGCCCTTGATGAGAACCTTCATGCTGGTCACGTCTTTCAGGCGCTTGATGAAATCCCAGGTCAAGGAAGGCGAGCTCACCGAAATACCAGTTATGTCGTTGCCGGCGAACATCGGCCGCGTGAGCGGGCTCGATCCCCCCGCCGCATGACACGAGGTGCACGTCCGTGTGTCTGTCCGCGCCAGCCTTGTGACCGTTTCCGTATTTCTTCCGGCCGGCAGATCCACCGTCACCGCAACCACGGGGCATCCAGCCGCCTCGGCGCGCTTCACCAGCTTGACCGTGATGTCCCAATTGTTCGTCGTATAGAGCTGGAACCAGACCGGCGACCCACGCGCCGCGATCACGTCTTCCACAGACGTCGACGAGACGGTCGAAAGAACCTGCAACTGTCCACGCGCCTGCGCCGCCTTGCCCGACGCGATCTCGCCTTCGGGATGAAATGCTCTCTGGGCGCTGAGGGGGCAGAGGAAAATCGGACTGCGGAACTTCGTTCCGAACAGATCGACGCTCATGTCCATCTTGCTGACGTCGACGAAGCGCCGCGTGCGCAGCTGGTAGCGGGAATAGGCCTCGCGGTTGGCCTTGAGGGTTTCCTCTCCGTCCACACCGGTCGCCATGAAACCCCAGTGTGCTGGCGGAATGTTCCGGCGCGCCACCGCTTCAAGGTCAAAGACGTCCAGCGCGTCCGCCGCGCGGGCGATCAAATTGTCGACGCCCGGCAACGATGTGGCCTGGGCAAGGGCCTGACCGATAGACGGAATGCCTGCAAGCAAAGGGCTCGCGGCCAGGAGCCCCAGAAACTTCCGTCGATCAGTCATGGCGTCCCCCTGACCGCGCACCGGCCAAGCCGTCATATCCGGCGCCGGTCGTCGATGCATGGCCCAGCCTAACTGGCGCCTGAAAAAACGGCCAGCGCATCCTGTCGATGGCCGAAAACGCGTCCACGTACGCCGCACGAGTACGCAGCAGAATTAGCGAGGACGGTTTCTACGGTAGTCGGGTGTGGCGCCGGCGCTGCGCCAATAGCTGTCCAGGCCGATGGCCGACACGAGCTGTTCGAATCGCGCATCGGCCCGCCACGCGCCGAGGGGCGGGGCGAAGAGGAACATCGTCTCCCGAGAACGCACGCCCAGATACTCGCCCTGCTCGGGCGTGAAGTAGGTCCGGGCAACCGGGAAGGGCTCGTCGAAATAGTAGGCGTTGGCTGCGCTGAAAGCAGCATCCAGGTCGCCGAGAGCAGCCGCAAAAATCACGGCGTTTCGCGCGTAGCCCAGACCCCCACGAGCCGCGGCCATGTTCATGTCGACCGCGAGGGTCCGGTCTGCGGCCGAACCCGATTGCAATGCTAGCGCGGCGACTTCCACCAGCTGAAAATCGGATTCTGGAACGCCCGGCGGCCGGTTGGCCTTGTCCGCGAGCATGTCGAGGGCGCGTCGAATGTTGCCGCCATACATCAGCTGGTAGAGCCGCCCGAACCAGACCGAAATATCGCGAGGCCAGAGATCGTGCGCCTTCTGAATGGTCCGCTCCGCATCCTCCAGCCGCCCCGCATACCAGTAGGTCAGTGCGAGCTCGTAATGCCGGCGGGCGATCAAGGGTGTCTGGGCGACGGCGCGCTCAGACAGCGGCACGCTCTCGCGCGTCCGCCCTGTCGACCCGAGAAGTTCGGCGAGCGCACGGCTAACGGGCGCAAGGCGGGGCTGGCGCGCCAGCGCCTGGCGATAGGTCTTCTCGGCTTCCTCCCATCGCTGGTAGATAGGCGGCAGCAGGGCCAGGGCGCCGAGTGCATCGGCGTTGTCCGGATCAAGCGCCAGCGCCCGGTTCGCGGCGTCCTTCGCCCGTTCGGAAAGCGCCGCGTGCTTTTCCGGCGGATTGGTCGCGAAGCCGTACACATAGGCCAGCGCAAGGGCCGCCCACGCGTCGGCATAGTCCGGAGAGAGACCAACAGCTTCCCGCAGAAACGAGATCGATTGTGCGACCTCGGCTGCATCGTCGGTCGCGCCTATCTCGATGGCGCGCCGATAGAGTTCTTCGGCGCGGCTGGGGGGCGATGGAGACTGCAGGAGACGCCACGCCACCGCACCGCTGATAGCTGCGATGCCTACGCCGGACGCCAGCAGCATTCTGCGATCGAGGTGGAATCGCGTCCTCGATGGCTCCCCAGGCGCGACAGGCGCAACAGGTTCAACCTGGCCGATGCCGGACGGGACGAGCCGGTAACCCACCTTGGTGATGGTCTCGAGCGTGAAATCCTGCTTGCCGGTAAGTTCCGATATTCGGCGGATGCGCGAGATCACCCGGTTGATGGCATCGTCGCTTACAACGCGGCCTTGCCAGCAGGCCTCTATCAGCTGGTCCCGCGTCACGACTTCGCCGCGGGCCCGGGCAAGCACGACCAGCACGGCCATCACGCGCGGCTCGACAACCTCTCGGCCGCCAGAAAAGACGATTTCCCGCGTCGAAGGCCTGACATCGAGTCCGCCCAGCCGCAGCGCGGGTTCGTGCGCAAGGTCCATCGCTGTTTTCGAATCCGCTTGTTTCGACGTCCCGGCTGAAGACCCGTCTGCGCGCTTGCCTATCGATACGCGCAGCAGGCGTCCAATTGATAAGGTAGAGTCGGATCGACGCCAACGGCGCTTTCAGGCCTCGGCCTCAAAGCGCCCAGCTTGTTGCGGCGGTCTTAGCCAGCGCTCAATTGACGGATAGTGGGCGCGGCGGCTTGGCGGCAGCGTTCTTCGCGGCAAAGGCCGCAACCTGGTCGGCCACCGACTGTGCGGCGATGGCGAGGGCGGCGGCGCGGGCGCGGGGGGCGCGGTCCGTCGGCGCGCCTTCGGCCTTGAAGGTTTCCTGCGCGAGGATGCGGCGTGTGGCGGAATCCATCAGGCTCGCTTCGACCTCGACGCGGACCGGACCGATGTCTTTGGAAGCGGAAAGATCCACGATGCGCCAGCGGACGTCGTAGTCGGTGCGCGCGGCGAGCTGGGCGGGCGCGGCGCGGCCATTGCCGCCGGCCTTGGCGAGGGCGTCGACGACGGCGCCCTGCAGCAGGCGCGGGGCGGTGTCGACCCAGCGGACGTCGCCGAGATAGACCATCTCCTGATCCGAGCGCACGGCGATGTCGATGCCGGCGAAAGCGCGCGTCGAATCCGGCGGGTAGACGGCCACGTCCGCAAGCAGCGGATCGGCGGGCGCGTGCGCGCGGTCGGACGGCAGCGAGATCAGCGCGGAGGGAATTTCCGGCTCGGGCAGGACGGAGAGGCACCCACCGAGGGCGAGAGCGAAGGCAAGAGAGGCGAGGACGCGCGTTTTCATCGTGTCTTCCTACTCGACCGGCTGCGGCTGGCGATAGACGAAGCGGCTGGGGTCCTGTTCGATCTCGTTGAGCAGGCCCTGGACGCGGATCATCATAGCCTGGAGGTCGACGGCGGCGAGCGAGATCTGGCCGAGCGCCTGACCGGCGGCAGGGGCGACGTCGTCGTTGATCTGCGACACCGCGCTGTTGATGTTGGCCATCGCCTTGCGGAGATCCGCCACGGCGGGACCTATGTCGGCGATCACGCTGGCTGCGTCGCCGGCGAAGCTGTTGACGTCCGTGCCGATGGATTTGGCGGCGTCGTCGACCGATTTCGCGGCCGAGGTCAGCGCGACGGCGGCCTCGTCGATCGACTTCAGCGCCGAGGTGGCGGCGTCGACCGTGCCCTTGTCAGCGGCGAGTTTTTCCGTGATGACCTCGGCGTTCTCGAGGATGGCCGTGATGTGCTTGACGTTCTCCTCGGAGAGCGCCTCGTTGAGCTTGTTGATCGTGTCGCCGGCGACGGTAAGCAGATCCTGCCCGCCAGAGAAGAGTTCATCGAGAGCGGTGCGCTCGGTCTTGATCACCGGCGGCGGCTTGAAGTCCTCAGGCACGAGCAGAGGGGCCTCGGGCGTTCCGGCAAGGATCTGGATGAAGGTGACGCCGGTGATGCCCAGGAAGTCGAGCTGCGCCACGCTGTCGGTGCGCACGGGCGTTTCGGCATAGACGCGGATGCGGGCGATGACGCGGTTGGGATCCTGGCGGTCGAGGGAGAGGCGCTGCACCTCGCCCACCTTGATGCCGTTGAAGCGCACTTCACCGCCTTCGGTAAGGCCGTTGACCGGGCCTTCGAACACGACGTCGTAGGTGGAGTAGTCGCGATTGAGCGGCGTGCCGGCGATCCACAGGGTGAACAGCATCAGCGCCGCCGCCGCGAGGAGGACGAATGCGCCGATCAGTACGTAATTGGCCTTGGTTTCCATGGCCTATTTCACCGCCGCCCTGCCCCGTGGGCCTGAGAAGTATTCCTGAATCCACGGGTGCGGGTTCTTGCGAACCTCGTCCATGGAGCCGATTGCAAGCACCTTGCCGTCGCTTAACACCGCGATGCGGTCGCAGATTGCGACCAGCGTGTCGAGGTCGTGCGTGACGAGAAACACGGTTAATCCGAGCGCGTCGCTGAGCGAGCGGACGAGTTCGTCGAACTTCTGCGCGCCGATCGGGTCGAGGCCGGCGGTGGGTTCGTCGAGGAAGACAAGGTCGGGATCCAGAGCCAGGGCGCGGGCAAGGGCCGCTCGCTTGCGCATGCCGCCGGAGAGGTCGGCCGGGCGCTTCACTGCCGCCTCGAGCTCGAGGCCGGCGAGGCGAATCTTGAGATCGGCCAGCTCGCGCATCAGGGCGCGCGGCGCCTTGGTGTGTTCCACCATGGGCGCCATGACGTTCTCGCGGACGGTCAGCGTCGAGAACAGGGCGCCGTCCTGGAACATCACGCCCCAGCGGCGCTCGATGGCAACTCGCTTCTCATGCGAAATTTCGTTCAGCTTCTGGCCGAACACTTCGATGTCGCCCTTCACCGGCTTGTTGAGGCCGACGATCGAGCGCAGCAGCACCGATTTGCCGGTGCCCGAGCCGCCGATGACGCCGATGATCTCGCCCTTGCGCACGTCGAGATCGAGATCCTCATGAATCGTGTTGGAGCCGAAGCGGTTGGTAAGACCCCTCACCCGGATCACCAGTTCATTGGCGTCCGCGTCATGGCCGGGTTCGAGGGTTGCGTCGTAGCTCATACGTTCAACTGGTAGTAGATGATGGCGAACATCGCATCGAGCGCGATGACGAGGAAGATCGACTGGACGACGGACGAGGTGGTGCGGCGGCCGAGGGACACGACATCGCCCTCGACCAGCATGCCCTGCCGGCAGCCGACCATGGCGATGACCAGCGCGAAGACCGGCGTCTTCACAATGCCGACCCAGAAATGCTGTTCGGGGACCACGTCCTGGAAGCGCTCGAGGAACATGACCGGCGAAATGCCCATGGCGCTCCACGCAGCGACGAGGCCGCCGGCGATGCCGGCGATGGTGGCCGCGAAAGAGAGCAGCGGCGTCATGATGAGCAAGGCGATCAGGCGCGGCGCGACGAGCGCCTCCATCGGATCGAGCCCTATGGTGCGCATGGCGTCGATCTCCTGACGCATCTTCATGGCGCCGATCTGGGCGGTGAAGGCGCTGTCGGTACGGCCGGCGAGCAGGATGGCGGTGAGGATCGGCCCGAACTCGCGCAGCATGCCGATGCCGACAAGTTCGACGGTGAAGACCGAGGCGTTGAACATCGCCAGCAGGTTCGCGCCGATGAAGGCGATGACCAGGCCGATGAAGAAGGCGAGGAACGAGACGATCGGCAATGCGTCGAGGCCCGCCTCTTCCATCACCGCGACAACCGACGTCCAGCGGATGCGGCGAGGATTGCGGATCAAACGACCCATCGTCGCCGTCGTCTCGCCGACGAAAGAGAGTGTGCCGAGAAGTTCGCGCCAGGCTTCGACGGCGCCGTGGCCGGCGCGATCGAGCAGCGCGATCAGGCCTGGTGGGCGAATGGGGTCCGGCGGGGCGGCGGGGCTGGCCTTGCGCACCTTGCCGAGCAGGCGGTCGATCTGTGGGTGATCACCGCGGATCTTGATGGGGTCGTCGATGCCTTCGAGGGCGCCGAGAGCCCGGTCGATCAGGTAGGCGCCGGAGGTATCGATTCGGCCAAGTTCGCTGACGTCAAGTATAGCGTCGTAGCGGATCTTGGTGTTGCGAAGCTGTTCTTCGACGCGGTTCACGGTCCAGATGGTCCATTCGCCCGCAACGGAAAGAACTTGTCTTCCGTCGTCGGCGGTCTCCACCTGAAAGCGTGTTGAATTGGGCGTCATCTTCAAGTTTTACAGTACAAACGTATAGCAAATACCAAACGCGACTATGGAGCGATGGATTTCGCGCGAGGGTTGCACGCCTGCTTTTGCGCGAAATCCCTGCCTGACCTCGCTTTTCCTACATTCACCTTGCTAGAAGGGCGCCGTTGGCCGGGAGAAACGCATGCGAGCCTTAACCGTTGCAGCCGCCATTTGCGGGCTGGTGCTAGTGGCTGCCGGGGCAATCGGGGCGCACATGGTTCCCATCGAGGCGCGCGACCGGTGGGATGGGGCCCTGCTCTACGGATTCGTGCACACGCTTGCGGCGCTCGCCGCCGCGCTGTTGCCGACGCGTGGCCAAGTGTCCCTCGGCGCGGGATGGGCTTTCATCGTCGGCGTGTTGCTGTTCTCGGGCATCCAGATCGCCAAGGCGATGACCTCCAGCGATGGCGTCTCTCCGTTGGACGGGCTGACGATGCTCGTGCCGATCGGCGGCATCGCGTTCATGGCGGGATGGGGCCTGCTGGGACTGGCGGCGCTTCTGGGCGGCCGCGTCGGCGAAAAGCCCTAGCCGGCGGCGCCGGGTCCGCGGGCGATTTCTTCGGTCGCGCGGGCGGCGGCAAGCTCGTCGGCGGTTGCCCGCGCCTTCGCTAGGGCCGCATCGAGCGCCGTCAGTTCGAGGGCGATCTGATATTCGCGGGTCGAGCGCGCATTCACATGGGTAAGGGCGTCAGCGAACGAATCCCGCGCCTGACGGGCATGAATCAGGGCCCGCTCGAACTGCGAAACGTCGGATTTGGTCGGCTTGGACGAGCCCATCATCGTGCGGGCAAGCCTGTCGAGATCGAGGAGCCCCTTCGAAGTGTCGTTCATGTCGGCGCGCACGCGGCTCACAACCGAGGCAGGCGCGGAACGATCAGCGCCGATCTTCCGCCAGTAGGCGTTCTTATCGTCGGTCTTGCCGGTGAGCATGCCGGCGATCGTGCCCAGGCTGGTTTCGCCGGTGGCCAGGCCCTTCTGGCGGGCTTCCTCGCAATAGGCGTCGGAGGCCTTGTGCAGGTCGGACTGCTGTTCAGTGAGGGAGATTTCGCCCGAGGCGGCGGCGTCGTAGACCGAAACCGTCGCACAGCCGCCCAGAGGGGCTAGCACGACAAAAAGGGCGAAGGCGATACGCATTCCGGGCACCGAGCCAAACCCCGAAAGTTCGTGACAACTCAGGCTGTTATAGATGCGCTGCATCCAAAAGGCGAGCCGTCGGCTGAATTAGGTTTGACGCAAGGATGATGGCCGGTAGATGAAACAATCATGAACGAAGATCGCTCCCGCCGTACCCTTTATCCTTCGGTGGAGCCGCGCCGTACCGGCCGGCTCGCTGTAAGCGACCTCCACGAGATCTACTGGGAGGAAAGCGGCCATCCCGATGGTTTACCGGTGGTTGCGCTTCATGGCGGGCCAGGCGGCGGATCGAGTCCCGAGATGAGACGATTCTTCGACCCCCGCCGCTATCGCATAATCCTGTTCGACCAGAGGGGATGCGGACGCTCCACCCCGCACTCGGAACTTCGCGAGAACACGACCTGGGATCTCGTCCGCGACATTGAGACGCTAAGGACCCATCTCGGCGTCAAGAAGTGGATGGTGTTCGGTGGATCGTGGGGATCAACGCTCGCGCTCGCCTACGCCGCCATGCACCGCAAACAGGTGCTGGGGCTCCTGCTGCGCGGCGTCTTCCTGCTGAAGGAAAGCGAGATCCGCTGGTTCTACCAGGAAGGCGCGAGCAACATTTTCCCGGACGCGTTCGATCGCTATGTCGCGCCGATCCCGGAGAACGAACGAAACGATCTGCTGAAGGCGTTTCACAAGCGGCTCACCGGCAAGAACGCGGTCGCGCGCGCCGAAGCCGCCGCCGCGTGGGCGCGCTGGGAAGGCGAGACGCTGTCGATCCTCGGACCGAAGCAGCGCCCTCCCCGCTTCGACGAGGCGGACTTCCTCGACGCCTTCGCGCGCATCGAGTGCCACTACTTCCACAACAAGGGTTTCTTCGAGAAGGACGCCTGGCTGCTCGACGCCGCCTCCAAGTTCGGCGACCTGCCGGGCGTGATCGTGCACGGACGCTATGACGTGGTGACGCCGCTGTCGTCGGCCTGGGCGCTCAACAAGGTCTGGCCCAAGGCGCAACTGCGCGTCGTTCCGGACGCCGGCCACTCGTCGCTGGAGCCGGGCATCATCAGCGAACTGGTGAAGGCCAGCGACATGCTGGCCGAGAAACTTGGCTAGCCACCGAGCTTTTCGTAGACGCCCATTACCAGCACGACGCCGATCACGATGGGGATCACCCAGCGCACGACGGGCCGCCAGACGCGGAAGAAGCCGTTGCCGAGTTCGGTCTGCATCAGCTTCTTCTCGATCACCCAGCCTGCGAACACCGCCGTGAGAAAGCCGCCGAGCGGCATCAGGAGGGAGGCGGCCACAAAGTCGACGAAGCCGATATATTCCCGCGAAAAGATGTAGCCGGCGCCGATGACAAAGGCTGCAAAGCCCACGCCCATGGCGGCGCCCCAGCGTGTCACACCGGTGCGTTCGTCGAGCCAGGAGACGGCGACCTCAAGCAGCGAGATGGACGAGGCCAGCGCCGCGAACAGCGCCAGCAGGAAGAAGGCGCCGCCGACGATCTGTCCGGCGGGCATGGCGGCAAGGCCGATAGGCAGGTTCACGAACAGCAGGCTGAACCCGGACGAGGGATCGCTACCGACGGCGAAGACCAGCGAGAAGACCGTGAGGGCGACAACGAGGGCCACGGCGGTATCGGCGCCCGCAACGATGGCGGCGGAGCGCGGGACGTTGGCGTCGCCTTTGAGGTATGCGCCGTAGGTGATCATCACCGCGGCGCCGACACCCGTGGCGAAGAAGGACTGCGCCAGCGCATCCAGCAGCATGGCGAACGAGAAATCCTCGACGTGGACATTGGTGAGGAAGCCCACGGCTTCGGCAAACGCGCCCTCTGCGGCGGCGAAGACAAGCAGCACGATGAACAGCAGCACAAAGAGCGGCATGAGGATGGTGGAGGCGCGCTCGATCCCGCGCTTGACGCCTATGCCGACCACGGCGACGGCCGCGCCGAGAAAGATGGCAAGGTAGAGCAGGAGCTGCGGAAGATCGGAGGTGACGGCCTCGAAGCGCTCGGCGGAGCTGGCGGTCGAGCCGACGTCGCTCGCGAAATCGCCGGAGAAGGCGATCGGCACATAGGCCATGAACCAGGCGGAGACCACTGAATAGAAGGTGAGAATGAAGAAGGCGGCGAGCATGCCCAGCCAGGCGACGACGCCCCACAACTCGGACTTGCCAGAGGCGCGCGCAAGCGCCTGCACGCTTTCGACGGCGGAATGTCCCGAGCGGCGGCCGATGGCATATTCAGCGGCAAGCAGCGGGAATGCGATCAGGATGATGAAGCCGACATAGGCGAGGACGAATGCACCGCCGCCGTTCTCGCCCGTGGTGTAGGTGAAGCGCCAGATATTGCCGAGGCCGACAGAGGAGCCGACGGCCGCCATGATGAAGCCGAAGCGCGAAGACCAGGTCTCGCTCTTGCGATCAACGCGTCCCGCAATCGTCATTGGGTCTTTGCCCCTCTTGGCCCTGCTCTATCCGTCCGTCCCGGCCAGGTTCCTCACCCGGCAGGACACCGGATCAGAACAGGCCGCGAAGGGTCATATCGTTCGCGCGGTTGAGGTGTACAGCCATCAAAAGACCGAATCCCACCATGACCGTGACAATAACCGTGCCGCCATACGAGATTAGCGGCAATGGAATTCCAACCACGGGAAGCAGGCCGACCACCATTCCAATGTTGATGAAAACATAGAGGAACAGGGTCGAGACGAAGCCTGCCGCTGCGAGACCCCCGAATGCGCTTCGAGAACCGCCGGCTATGCCCATCCCCTGCAGTAGAGCGATGCCCCATGCCCCGAGAATCGCCAGCGACCCGAAGAACCCGAACTCCTCCGCCACGATGGTGAAGATGAAATCGGTGGTCTGTTCGGGAATGTAGTCGAGCTCTTTCTGCGCGCCTTCCAGGAAGCCCTTGCCGGTGGCGCCGCCCGAGCCGATGGCGATGAGGCCCTGCTGAAGCTGGTAGCCCGCGCCCTGCGGGTCGGCTTCCGGATTGAACATCGTTTCGATGCGCTCCCGCTGGTAGTCGTGTAGCGCAAAGAAAAAGACAATCGGGACCATCGCCGCGACCAGCACGAGGAGCGAGACGACGACGCGGAGCGAGATGCCGGCGAAGAAGATCACAGCGCAGCCCGTGCCCATGACCATGAGCGCCGTACCCAGATCCGGCTGACGCAGGATCAGGGCGACGGGAATTGCGACAATGATGAACGCCCAGATGTGCACCCAGAGCGCGTTGCGCCCGGCCGCGTACATCTGGTGATAGTAGCGCGCCAGCGCGATCGGCACGGCAAGCTTCATCAGCTCCGATGGCTGGAGCCTGACCGGCCCGATCTGCAGCCAGCGCTCCGCGCCGTTGACCACGACCCCGGCCACATCGACCCCGATCAGCATGATGACGCCGACGAAATAGGCCGGATAGGCAAGCGCCGCCCAGAGCCTGAGCGGCAGTAGCGCGACCACAAGCGCCACGATCAGCATCAGCCCGAAGCGGGTTGCATGGTTGAAGGCGAGATCCGCGTGGATGTCCGGCAGGCCTGTCTGCAGGTTGTGCGCGGAGGAAGCGGCTGAGAACAGGACCAGCGTGCCGAACGCCGCAAGCGCGACGATCGTCAGCAGCATGAACCAGTGAAGCTGCGTCAGCTTGTAGATCAGGCTGTCCCTGCGGAGGACCGTGTCCCTACGGCCAATCATGTTGGCGCCGACTTGGCTGCGGCGGCCAGCACCTGCTTCTGCGGAACGAACGCCTTCTTGGCGCCGGGATCATATCTCAGTGCGTGGGCGAGAATGTCCTTGGCGAACGGCGCGGCAACGCCCGATCCCGAGCCGCCGTGCTCGACGATCACCGCACAGGCATAGCGAGGCTTGTCGGTGGGCGCGTAGGCGACGAACAGCGCGTGGTCGCGCATCTTCCATGCCAGCTTGTCGTTCTTGATGGCAGCGCCCTTGGAGTCGCGCTCCTCCATCTTGATGACCCGGACCTGCGCAGAGCCGGACTTCCCGGACATGTGTGCGCCGGTGTAGGGCGGCGGCAATTCCTTGTTCGGATCGAGATCTGCCTGACGGCTCGCCGTGCCGCCGTGGGTGACCGCGAACATGCCGTCGCGAACGAGTTCGAGCGTCTTCTCGGAAACATCGCCGAGCGTCTGGATGGTCTGGTCCGGCACCGGCACGCCTGTGACAACCAGCTTCGGATTGGGGACCGCATGGCCCCCGGCGATGCGCGCGCACATCACAGCTAGTTGTACCGGCGTCGTCGTCACATAGCCCTGGCCGATGCCGGCGCTGATCGTGTCGCCGTCGTACCACTTCTCCTTGACGTTCGCGAGTTTCCACTCGTTGTTCGGCACTGAGCCGACCTTGCCGCCGGTGACGCCGAGTTCGTAGCGGTGGCCGAGGCCGAACTTCTTCGCCATCTCGGCGATCTTCTCGATGCCTGTGCGCTGGGCGGATGCGTAGAAATAGCAGTCGCATGACTGCGCCATGCCGCTGCGCAGGTTCACCCAGCCATGGCCCTCGGGTTTGTGGCAGTGGTAGAACCGATTGTAGTACCAGGCGCGGCCGGAACAGTGGACCTTGTCCTCCGGCTTCATCGCGCCGGATTCCAGCGCTGCTGCTGCGACAACAATCTTGAATGTCGAGCCCGGCGGATAAACGCCGTCATAGGCCTTGTGATAGAGCGGATTGCGCTCGTCGTCCTGCAGCGCCTTGTAAGGCGCGCGAGCAATACCGGAGACGAACAGGTTGGGATCCGGCGCCGGCGTCGACATCATGCAGACGATTTCACCGCTGGCGACATCGATCACCACGGCGCTGCCCGCCTCGTTGCCGAAGCGCGAGATGGCAAAGTTCTGAAGCTCGGCGTCGAGCGCCATCACGACTTCGCTGCCTGAGACGCCGGCGACATCCTCGCTTGGCAGGCGGTCGATCACGCGGCCTGAGGCGTTGACCAGCATGCGCTGCTTGCCGGCTTCGCCCTTGAGCTCGCTCTCGCCGTACGACTCCAGACCGATCTTGCCGACACGCATCTGCGGATGCTTGTACAGGCGCCGGATCGTGGCGATGCGCGCCTTGCCTTCGGGAGACTCCGGATTTTCGCCGGTCTTCTTAAGCTCGGACTCGATGATCAGCATCGTGTCCTTCTCGGCGGCTTTCGCGACGTAGCCGATAGTGTGGTAAAATGCGCCCTGCAGCGGATAGGAACGCAGTTCACCGACCTCGGCGGAGACGCCATCAAGCTCCGGCGCCATCACGTTGACCTTGGCGAACTCCTCCCAGGTGAGGTCGTCCGCGACAAGGATGTCGGAGAACGCTGCTCGCTGCGAGGCCTCCTGAAGGATGGAGCGTTTCCTCTGGTCGCTTAGCGGCAGCACTTTCGCCAGTTCGTCGACGATGTCCGCGACGGTGCGGTCGCCACGGATCATTTCCGGACGGATGGTGACGTAGAAATTGCGCTTGGCGCCGGCGAGGATGCGGCCGGAGCGGTCGTAGATTGTGCCACGGTGCGCCGGCGAGGGCTCAAGACGGATGCGGTTTTCGGTGGCTTTCGAGTCGAACTCGGCCGCGCGGAAGATTTGCAGCTCGGCAAGGCGCGCGGTGAGACCAACAAAGGCGATGCCTCCGCCGAGCAGGAACATGTTGCGGCGCGACGGAAACTGATTTCTCCAGTCCTTACTCATCGTCTGGCGTCCCGGATGCTGGCGGGAATGGTCACGAAACGGATCAGCGGATACAGCGCCGCCGTCAGCAGGAAGTCTGTCATGAAACCGTCCCGGGAGAAGCCCGGATGTCCGGCAATGCCGGCGGCCAGGCTGAGCGCTACACCTGCAGCAATCAACCCGCCGATGACGGCCACGAATTCAGCGACCATGACGGGAACGCCACTGGTCGCCTGCCTGTCCCAGGCAACGAGCGCGACGCCATAGGCGCTGAGCAGGGCCATCGGCCAGGCCCCGATCGGCGCCTCGCCGACGAAATCCATGAACACGCCGAGCAGGATCAGCGAGCCGGCAACCCAGACCGACAATCCGAACGAAGCAAGACTGGCCGCGAGCCAGAGACCGGCCACCGGCCACCAAGCCGACGACATTCCCGCCTGCGTGCCGAAAGCCGTGGTGAAACCGGCAAGCAGTGTCAGGAGGATAACCCAAACACGCCACGGCCAGGTCATTGCGCGCCACCCTGCCCGTCGGGCGTGGGCTGTGATGGCGCTGGCTGCGAAGCAGGCTGCTGGGCCGGGGCATTGGACCGGTTGGTCGGGGCGGGAGCGGCGGCGGGCGGTGGCGCTGCTGGTGTTGAGCCCGCGATCGTTGCGGCCGTGGAGATGAGCGAGGTCTTGTCGTTCTTCTGCGGCAGTCCATCGCCGAGCCGCGGCGCTGCCTCGGGTGCGGCAAAGTCTGGCGGCGGCACCAGCCGAACATAGTCCACCGCGCCGTCGTGCATGGAAAGGTCGACGCGCCATTCGGCGTCGTCTTTCCGCGCCCGGCCGACCTTCACGCCGAGCGGCATCTGGCCGTCGTCTCCCGACGTGACCCACATCTCGCCTTCGATGATCTTGTCGGGCGTTTCCGGCTCCATGAGCCTTGCGCCAGAGACGCTGTCACCCACCAGCAGGGCGCGGTCGCCCGACTGCGAGCCCATGACGGGAATGCGGCTGGAAAAGTCGGTGACGAGCAGGATACGTGATGTGTATTCGCCAACGCGGACGACACGGCCGATCAGTCCGTTCTCGTTGATGGCGGCATAGCCTTCGCGGACCCGATTGGCGGCGCCGGCATTGGCGATGCGGGTGGCGGCGAAGGGGCCGTTTTCCTCGGCGACGACGCGCGCCATGACGGAGTCGCCCTGCGTTTCGCCGACAAGGCCGAGAAGCTGTTCGTAGCGCTGCATGCGCAGCGTCATGGTGTTCGCGAGGTCTTCCCAGCGGTAGAGATCGCGGACTTTCGCCTCCAGTTCGGCGATGCGGGCGGCGTCTTCCTTGGTGCGGCCGAAGCCGAACGACCAGGCGCCGATGCCCGAGGAGAAGCTGGCGAGATTTGCCTCCGCGCCATCCATGGAGCGGCGCGAAATGTCGATGCCGCCACGTACAGTCGAAGATGTCTGGATAGCAAGGACGCCGACCATCGACAGGCCGAGGCCGACGACGATGGCCCGCGCGCCCACGCGCGGCTCTCCCGATCGTCTACGACCATACCAGGCCATCTAAGTCGCTCCTTGCGGCCTCACCGCCGCAGGCGCGTCCGCAGCGGGAGACTAAATCTCCGGCGCGAGCACGCCCTTCATCTTCTCGAGGTTCTCGAGCACCTTGCCCGAGCCGAGCACGACGCACTTCAGCGGGTCTTCCGCGACAGTCACCGGTAGACCGGTACGCTCGCGCAGGACCACGTCAAGATTCCGCAGCAGCGCACCCCCGCCCGTGAGGACAATGCCCTTGTCGACGATGTCGGCGGCGAGTTCCGGCGGCATGGCTTCGAGGGCTGTCTTCACCGCCTCGACGATCTGCTGCACCGGCTCGGACAGCGACTTGGCGACCATGGCTTCGGTGATCTCGATTTCCTTGGGGACGCCGTTCATCAAGTCGCGGCCGCGAATGTCGAGCGACATGCCCTTGCCGTTCTCCGGCGTCTTGGCCGTGCCGATCTCTTTCTTGATGCGCTCGGCGGAAGCTTCGCCGATCAGCAGATTCTCTTCGCGGCGGAGGTAGTTGACGATCGCATCGTCCATCTTGTCGCCGCCGACGCGCACCGAACGGGAATAGACGAGACCGCCAAGGGACAGCACGGCCACCTCGGTGGTGCCGCCGCCGATGTCGACGACCATCGAGCCCGAGGGCTCGTCGATCGGCAGGCCCGCCCCGATGGCAGCCGCCATGGGTTCGTAGATCAGGTGCACGGCGCGAGCGCCGGCCATCTGGGCCGACTGGTGGATGGCCCGGCGTTCCACCGGGGTGGCCCCGGCGGGCACGCAGATGATGATGATCGGGGCGATGAAGGAGCGACGGACCTGCACTTTCTGGATGAAGCGCTTGATCATTTCCTCGGCGACTTCGAAGTCGGCGATAACGCCGTCGCGCATCGGGCGGACCGCTTCCATGTAGATGGGGGTCTTGCCAAGCATCTGCTTGGCTTCCTTGCCGACGGCGTGAACGACCTTCCGACCGTTCTGGTTCACATACGCAACGACCGAGGGCTCATCGAGCATGACCCCATGGCCCTTGACGTAGACAAGCGTGTTAGCGGTCCCGAGGTCGATCGCCATATCGGTCGACATCAGACTGAAGAGTTTGCCTAACATGGCCACGGGGCTCCTAACGCGCAGGACGACTCAAGGCGCGCGCAGTATCAGCTCCCCGTTACCGTGTGTGGCGTTTCAAAATCGCTAACGCAATAGTCGGCTGCCAATAATAGACCGGCGTGATGGAACGCATCGTTCTCGAGATGATCGGAGCCCCGAAACGGGTCCGCCCGGGACCGGCTGGAGGCAAAATCTGGCGCCAGACTCGCTGAAATTTGGATCAAAATATCGGCACGCTCCGTACACCCGGCCTTTGCAACGATCTTTTCGGCCGGGACTTGCCAGAAGCGGGTCCGGCGCCGCCAATGGCCGTCATCCCGATGCGATTCCCGCCTTCCCTTTCCGTCCGCAATGACTGACGCCGCAACCGAGGACGCCCCAGAGGCGCCAGGCGGGAGGCTTGCCGCCTTCCGTCACGGCTCCTTTGTGCTCTATTTCGCAGCCCGGGTGCTGACCACGTTCGGGGCCCAGATCCTGTCCGTGGCGGTGATCTGGCACATCTACGCCATCACCAAATCCGCCCTCTTCACGGGCCTGGTGGGACTGGTGCAGTTCCTGCCGCTGGCGCTGCTGGTGCTGGTCACGGGCACCGCCGCCGACCAGTTCGGCCGGCGGCTGATCATGGGTATTTCGATCGTCCTCGCCGCCGCCTGCGCCGTGGCGATGGCCCTGCTGACGGCGCTCGGGATCATCACGCCCTTCCTTATGCTGTCGATCCTGGTGGTTTTCGGAGTCGCCCGGGCTTTCCTGGGGCCGGCCTCGTCTTCACTGGTCGTCTCGCTGGTGCCGACGCGGGACTTCGCCAACGCCGTCACCTGGAACTCGTCTGCCTGGCAGGCGGCCACAATTGTTGGGCCCGCCGCGGGCGGACTGCTGCTCGGGTTGGGCGAGCGGCCGTTCACCAACTGGCTTGCCAATGCCGGCCAGCCGCAGCTCGCTGGGCTGATCGACGGGCATGGTCCGGAGGTCGCCTACATCACCGGCTTCGTCTTCATGATGCTTGGCGCGCTGTTCGTCTTTGCGATCCCCAAGCCGCCAAAGAGCCCGCCCCGGGAGCGTCCAACGCTTTCCAACATGCTCGACGGCTTCAGGTTCATCTGGAAGCAGAAAATCATTCTGGGGGCGATATCACTCGACCTGTTCGCCGTGCTGATGGGCGGGGTCGTAGCCCTCCTGCCCGTCTATGCCGAGGACATCCTGCATCTGGGACCCGAGGGGCTTGGCTGGCTTCGCGCCGCGCCGGGGATCGGGGCGATCCTGGTAGCGATCCTGATCGCTGTGTTCCCGATCAGGGACCACGCCGGGAAGATCATGTTCGCCTGCGTCGCCATGTTCGGGGTGTTCACGGTGATCTTCGGGCTGTCGACCGTGGCGTGGCTGTCCATCACGGCGCTGATCCTGCTGGGCGCGGCGGACATGGTGAGCGTGGTGGTGCGCGAGACGCTGCTGCAGCTCTGGACGCCGGACGATGTGCGGGGGCGAGTGAACGCGGTGAATTCGGTGTTCGTGTCGGCCTCCAACGAACTGGGCGAGTTCAGGGCCGGGACCATGGCGCACGCCATCGGACCGGCCGCCATTGGCGCTGTGCCGGCCGTGGTGATCGGCGGCATCGGCGCGATCGGCGTTGCAGCTATCTGGGCGTGGATATTCCCGCAGCTCAGGAAGGCTCGCAGCCTCACCGGCCGCGACGGCGAGGTCTAGCCGCGCCCACGCGATGCGCTACAACTCCATCCGCAGAGCTGGAGGGATCGATGGCGTATTGGCTGGTGAAGTCGGAGCCCGAGGAGTTTTCCTGGGACAGCCAAGTGAAGGCCGGGAAAAAGGGGACGCCGTGGACGGGTGTGCGGGCGCATCCGGCGAAGCTGAACCTCTCCAAGATGGGCAAGGGCGATAAGGCGTTCTTCTACCACACGGGCGACGAGAAGCAGATCGTCGGCATCGTGGAGATCGGGAAGACGGCCTATCCGGACCCGACCGCGGGCAAGGACGAACCGTGGGTGGTGGTCGACACTATCGCGGTGGAGCCGCTGAAGACTCCTGTGACGCTGGCGCAGATCAAGGCGGATGCGAAGCTGAAGGAGATGGTGCTGGTGAAGCTCGGCCGTCTCTCCGTGCAGCCCGTTACCGATGCGGAGTGGAAGCACATCTGCAAGCTGGGCGGCGTCAAAGCCTGATCTCGCGCGTAACGCCGATGGATTCGAGGAAGGCGGAGTCGTGGCTGACGACGAGGAGGGCGCCGTCATAGGAAGCGAGCGCCTGCTCGACCTCTTCGACGGAGGGGATGTCGAGATGGTTGGTAGGCTCGTCCAGCATCAGCAGCAGCGGCGGCTCGCGGGCGGCGAGGAGGCAGGCGAGGCCGGCGCGCAGGCGCTCGCCGCCGCTGAGGTCGCCGACGAGAGACATTGCTGACTTGTTGCGGAAGGCGAAGCGGGCGAGCGCGGAGCGGGCTTCGAACTCGTTCAGCTCCGGGTTGAGGCGCTGCATGTTGTCGAGGATGGTTTCGGAGCGGTCGAGCAAGGCGACGTGCTGATCAAGGAGCGCGATACGGCCCTCGAAGCGGCGGATGACGCCTGACGATGG
Source organism: Hyphomonadaceae bacterium (assembly GCA_030697555.1). Taxonomy (GTDB): domain Bacteria; phylum Pseudomonadota; class Alphaproteobacteria; order Caulobacterales; family Hyphomonadaceae; genus UBA7672. Next base: position 67,938 of record JAUYPV010000005.1, on the reverse strand, counting down.
CTCGACATCGCCGGCGACGAGGCAGAGTAGCGTCGTCTTGCCCGAACCGTTTGCGCCGTTGACGGCGATGCGTTCGGGGCCGCGGATGTGGAGGGAGAGGGGGCCGAAGAGGCGGCGGTCGTCGCGCTCCATGACGACGCTGTCGAGGATGAGGACGTCGCGCGAGCCCGGCAAGGCCACGCTTGGCGTGTCGACATGGAGCGGCGTCAGGATCTCGATGCGCTTGCGCGCGGCCTCCAGCGCCTCGTCGGCTTCGGCCTTGCGGCGCTCGGCGAGACGATTGTCGCGCGAGAGCGAGGCTTCGGCGCGGTCCTGCTTGAAGTCGAACGCCATCTTGGAGTGGCTGGCCGCGCGGCGCTCGGCGATGCCGGTCTTCTCGCGCTTCTGGCGCTTTTCGCGCTGCTGCTGAATTTCGGAGGCGAGTCTCGCGGAGGAGCTTTCGGCGCGTTCGAGGTCGCGTTCGGCCTCGAGACGGGCGGCGTCGCGCGCTTCCGCGAAGGCGGACCAGCCGCCGCCATGGATGGTGACGCCGACGGGCGTCAGCTCGACGATGCGGTCCATATGCTCCAGCAGGGCGCGATCGTGGCTGGCGACGAGGGCAGCCCCGCGCCAGCGTTTCAGCAGGCCGGCGATCTGACCGCGGCCGTCGGCGTCGAGATTGTTGGTGGGCTCGTCAAGCAGGAGGATGTCGGGCTGAGCGAGGATCAGGCGCACGAGGGCGATGCGGGTGCGCTCGCCGCCGCTGAAGGTGGCGATGGTTCGCGCGAGGTCCGGCTTGTCCATGCCGGTGTCGCGGAAGGCGTCGGCGATGCGCTGGTCGAGCGTCCAGTCGGCGAGGTCATGGTCGCCTCCGCTCCCCTCGCCTGCTTCGAGGCGGTGGAGGCGGACGACGTGCTCCGAGACGCCGAGGGCTTCGGCGAGTGTGATGGTCTCGTCCGGCCATTCCTGCTGCAGCACGCCGATGCGGCCGGAGACGGCGACGGCGCCTGACGAGGGCTCGCGCGCGCCGGCGACGATGGCCAGCAGGGTGGACTTGCCCGAGCCATTGCGGCCGACGAGGCCGACACGCTCGGGCCCGACGGTGAGCGTGAGATCGGAGAACAGGACACGGCCATCGGGCGTGGCGGCCGACGCGCGGTCGAAAGCGAGGAGGGACATGGGGACACCGAAGCTGGAGGGGCGCGCAGGGCTAGGCGTGCGTCTCGGGCTTCATTTTGCGTCCTCCAGTTGGGTGCGCGTGTTTGATCCAGCGCACGAAAAAAGTCAATTCCATGCGATCAGCCGCCAGAGCTGTAAGGCCGCGTGATGATCTCCAGCACGTGGCCGTTAGGATCGAGCCAGTAGACGCCGCGGCCGCCATCGTGGTGGTTGATCTCGCCTTTCGTTCGGCGCGCGGGATCGGCCCAGTAGTCGAGGCGGCGTTCTCGGATGCGGCCGAAGATCTCGTCGAACTCGGATTCGCTGACCAGGAAAGCGTAGTGCTCGACGATGATCTCGTGATTTTCCGCCGAGATGAAATCGAGGCTGACGCCGTTGGCGGCGTCGACGACCATGAAGGGACCAAAGGGCTTGGGCTTCGGCAAGCCGAGGATGTCCGACAGGAAGCGGGCCGAGGCGACCTTGTCCTTTGCGTGGACGATGGTGTGGTTCAGCTCGGCGGGCATAAGGCCTCCTGACGGTAATGTAGGGTGCATGTAGCGGAGCGGAATGCACCATCTCACCACGCCGACGAAAGAGGTGCATTACCCCCGGATCAGGTCCGGGGGATTCATGCACCCTACGTTGTTCGCTTGATTTGGACATGAGCTCTCGATCTCGTCGGGGGGCCGGCGGGTTGGGTTGGCTTCAATTGCGGCGACAAGGTCAGGGCGGCGCGCGGATGCGCGGGGCCGCGGTTGGAGCGACGATGCGCCTGAGCGTGGGGAAAAGCAGGGCAGCAGCAGCGGCAGCAGCGGCAGCAGCAGGGGCAGCGTGGGCCGGCCGGTGATCGGCTGAGAGCACGACAGGCGCCTCGTCGCGCTCGCGGCGCATCCGCGCGGCGCGCAGGCGGGCCAGGCGTTCCTTGTCCGCGTAGCGCTCGGCGAGCCGCGCCAGGCGCTGGCCGAGCCGTTCCATCGTTGGGGCTGAGTGGATGCGGGCGCCGCGTCCCCTGAGACCGGGCCGGTCTTCGGGCTTGACAGGAAGACCCAGCATCTCCCGGGCGCGCAGCGCGACGATGATGTTGAGACACTGTTCGGCGTCGGCGATCTTCTGCTCGAGATCGGCGCGGCCGGGTGCGTTTTCGGCGAACCAGCGACGGCTGGGTTCGTCCTCCCACATGCGCAGCATCACGTTCACGAGGCGGCAGAAGCCGTGCTCGTACCAGAGCAGCGGCCGCAGCCACGCAAGCAGACGGAGGATGATCCCTGTCCAATCCATGCGCGGCATTATCCGCCCGTCCGGGACCCAGCAGGATAAGTTGCACGATTATTTCGAACGGGATTTGGCGGAAAGCGGCGCAAGCGCTTGGACCACTTCAGAATCTTTTTCTGAAAAAACTTTCGGCGCGCGTCCTTAACCTGCGGATTTGAGCGGTTTCATCCCCCATTTCGTACAGTCATCGCGTTGCGTTGGGTGCATGGAGCGCAGCGGGAAGGCGCCATCGCGCCGCGCCCACGAAAGAGGTGCATTGCGGCTTTGCCTTCATGCACCCTACGGCGCCTGTGAGCGCCGCTTAGGCCGCCATCGCCTTTGCGCGACGCACTTCGAGTTTGTTGAGCGCGTGGACGTAGGCTCTTGCTGACGCCACCAACGTGTCCGGGTCGGAGGCCTTGCCGGTGGCGACTAGGCCCTGGTCTGCCAACCGCACGGAGACGGTGGCCTGGGCGTCGGTGCCCTCGGTGACGGCGTTGACCTGGTAGAGTTCGAGAACCGCCGTGTGCGGGCAGAGCTGGCGGATGCCGTTGAAGACGGCGTCGACCGGACCATTGCCGGTGGCGGTGGTGGAACGGATCTCGCCTTCGATCGAGAGTTCGATCTCGGCGGACTGCGGGCCTTCGGTGCCGGCCATGACACGCAGTTTCGTCAGCGAGATCTTCTCCTGCGCGCCGGCGAGCTGATCGTCGACGAGCGCGATGATGTCTTCGTCGAAGACGTGCTTCTTCTTGTCGGCGAGATCCTTGAAGCGCTTGAAGGCGTCGTTGAGGGCGGCGGCCTCGAGGACGTAGCCCAGCGATTCCAGCTTGTCGCGGAAGGCGTTGCGGCCGGAGAGCTTGCCCATGATCAGCGAGGTCGAGGGCACGCCGACATCTTCCGGCTGCATGATCTCGTAGGTTTCGCGGTGCTTGAGCATGCCGTCCTGGTGGATGCCGCTTTCGTGCGCGAAGGCGTTCTTGCCGACGATGGCCTTGTTGTACTGAACCGGGAACCCGGTGATGGACGAGACCATCTTGGAGGCGCGCGCGAGCTTCTGCGTCACCACCTCGGTGTAGAACGGCATGGAGTCGCCACGCACTTTCAGCGCCATGACGCACTCTTCCAGCGCGGCGTTGCCGGCGCGCTCGCCCATGCCGTTGACTGCGCACTCGATCTGGCGCGCGCCATTGATCACTCCGGCCAGCGAGTTGGCGACAGCGAGGCCGAGGTCATTGTGGCAGTGAGTGGACCAGATGACTTTATCAGAGTTCGGGATGTTCTCGATCAGGCGGCGGATCAGCGCGCCGTATTCGGCGGGGTGCGAATAGCCGACGGTGTCGGGGACGTTGATGACGGTGGCGCCGGACTGGATCGCGACGTCGATCGCCTTGCAGAGGAAATCGAATTCGGTGCGGGTGGCGTCTTCCGCCGACCATTCGACGTCGCCGACGAATTTGCGGGAGTGCGTGACGGATGCGCCGATGGCCTCGAGGACGGCGTTCGGACCCATCTTCAGCTTGTGCTTCATGTGCACGGGGCTGGTCGAGATGAAGGTGTGAATGCGCGGCTGCTTCGCCTTGCGCACCGCTTCCCCTGCCCGGTCGATATCGGTGAGCGTCGAGCGGGCCAGCGAACAGATGACCATGTCCCTGGCCAGTTCGGCGATCTGGCTGACGCACTGGAAGTCGCCTTCGGAAGACGCGGCGAAGCCGGCCTCGCAGATGTCGACTTTCATCTCCTGGAGGAGTTCGGCGAGTTCCAGCTTTTCGCGGATGGTCATCGAGGCGCCGGGCGACTGCTCGCCGTCGCGCATGGTGGTGTCAAAGATCAAGACCCTCTCTTTAGCCGAAGCGGCTTTGTCGGAGGTGCTCGGTGTGGGGGCGGTCATTGGGGGGCGTCCTGTCAGGGCTTTGTCGGAGGGTGCTTGGGACCCCTGGACGCGCGACCCGCGGACTAAGCCCGGATCACGAACGCGCCCAGGGGCTGCTAAGCAGCCCCGTCAGGGAAAGGCGAAGGGTGAGACCCTGTTTGCGCATGATTGTTCTATCCTTCGGCTTGAGCCTCACGTCAAGCGGCAGGGCATCCGCACCCTTTTTGGGCAGGGCGGAGGCAGGATCATGCTTTCCCCGGGCGATGGGCTGGACGGTCGATCTCCCGACCACGCGGGCGAAGCAGGGGTTAGCCCGGCTCGCTCGGACTGGCATGAAAGGCCAGAATGAGCCGGGCAGAGATCGGGGGATGACATGGCGAACGAGGCGAACTTTTCAGGGCAGCCGGAAACCAAATGGCTGACCCAGCCCAACATTGCAGACCGCAACATGGAGCTGCTCAAGGGCTTCTCCTATCGCGACTGGAAGGGTGTCGCGTGGAATGCGCCCCAGGGCACGGTCGTCGATGGCGCCACCATTCCGCGCGCCTTGTGGTCGCTGGTCGGCTCGCCCTACAGCGGTGACTATCGCCGCGCCTCGATCGTCCATGACGTCGCCTGCATCGGGGCCAACGCGCAACAACGCCGGGCGGCCGACAAGATGTTCTACCAGGCCTGCCGGGACGGCGGGTGCAGCATCAGCCAGGCAATGATCCTCTACGTCGGTGTCCGGATCGGCGCATGGTTTAGCGCCAGCGTCATGCCGCAATGGATGTCGCCCTCACTCTCATTGGAAGGTCTTGCCAAGAGCGGTCCACGGGCCGTGAAATCCCGGGAAGACGAAAGGATGGAACGCGATTTCTCGATCATCGCGGAAGCCACGCTTCGCCAGGGCGAAACCGACGATGTCGACGAACTGGAAAGACGCGTCGACCACATCGCGACGATGGTGTCAGGAGTTGCGAACCTTAGTGCGCTTGCTTGAGGGACCGTCGATCTCCGCCTTTACGGCTTCAGCGGCGGCCTTGAGCTTTGCCGCCCGCGTCTCGCTCAGCTCCTTCCAGTGTATGCCCCGAATGGCAATGTCGAGGGCGTAGATCCAGGTGACGGTGACGCGCTTGCCGTGGGCGAAGCGCAGGCGGCGCCAGGCTTCCTCCGCACCGATCTTCCGCAGCATGGCCGGCGTGGTGATGCCCACATCGACGAGGAGATCCGCCGACGCCTTGCCGAGGCTGGGCAAGGCGGCAAGGCCCTTGAGATCCGTGGCGGAGGATTTCTTTTCAGGTCTTGCCTTCACCGGGTTCGTCGCCCTCGTCATCGCCATCCAGGTCGCCGCCCCTCACAGCCTTGCGGGCGGCCAGCGCAACCGTGACCCAGATGCCGATCACGGCAAGAGCGGCGCCTAGCCCTAGCGCAACGCCGCCACCGAGCGCGGAGTCCACCGACTGGCCGAGCAGCGCGACGATAGCGATCTTCGGAACCGAGCCAAGTGTCATGCCTGCCAGGAAGCGCCACAGATTGGCGTGGCTGGCGCCGAACGCCATGTTGACGACAAGGGCCGGCGCGACGGGCACGTTGCGGACGACCATGCTGGCAAGGAAGTCGTTGCGGCCGATGAAGCGCGAGAGGCGGTGCACCTTGTCGCCGCCGTAGCGCTTGAGCAGGCCGGCCCCGCCCAAGCGGCCGAGATAGAATTGCAGCCAGCTCGACACGAACGTTCCGAGCATGGCGTAGAGGAAGCCCACCCACGGGCCGAAGGCGAGGACGCAGGCGCCGGCGAGCAGGAAGAGCGGCACGACGAGGCCGGCGATGACAAAGATGAGGATGACGGCGGGCAGCGCCCACGGGCTGTTGCGCAGGCCTTCGAGCCAGAGTTCGACGTCGTCAACGAACAGCCCGCTCTTGCCCAGCGCGACGATCGCGCCGACGCCGACCAGCAGGGCGACAGACACCCAGATGGTGCGCCACGCCCGCGAGTCCATGTTGTTAAGGAAGGCGTAGATCTTCTTCATGAGCGCGCCCCAATGCGCCCTTGGCCTGCCCGCGTCAAGAATCCGGGGCGCCGGGCCGGGATTCAGCCGGACCGGCCGGCTTTCAGTGCCTTTTCGGCGGCCTTGAGCACGTCTTCAGGCTGGACCGGCTTGGCCAGGAGCACGGCCGCCGTCCGCAATTCCGGCCGGCGTTCGGCCAGGGTTTCGTCCAGCAGCGCCGAGCAGACGACGATGGCAGGGCGGCCACGGCTCTTCGGCAGAAGGCTGATCGCGGACAGGAGCTGGAAGCCGTCCATCTCCGGCATGTCGAGATCGGTGATCAGGAGATCGAAGGACTCGCGCAGGAGGAGATCGAACGCCTCGCCGCCGTCGGCGGCTTCGGTACAGGAGTAGCCTGCCGCGGCGAGAATGCTGCGGAGATAGATGCGCATGCCCGATGCGTCGTCCACGATAAGGACGCGCGCTGGCTTGCTTGATTCATTGACCGATACGCTGTGGGGAGGCATTATTTCCTAAGTCCGGGGAGCGCAGACTTCGAACGGATTTATGCAGGTCGTACGGCGTTCGCCGTCGCCGCGCTTTTCCCCGCCCGACAAAGACTTGTCATTTCGCGACAGTTTTTGCCTTGTCCGGCGACATCCCGCCGCAGGCCGCGTTATGAGAGAGATTATACGAGCCAGCGCTTGGGGCGGCTTCCGCGAGGTCGTGGAACAGCTGGGCGGCGATGCTGACGAAATTCTTGGCGCGGCCCATGTCGATCCCGCCGATCTCAACGATCTCGAGCGGTATCTGCCGCTGCGCGCCTTCATCGACAGCCAGGAGATCGCGGCCGAACGCCTGCACCGCCTCGACTTCGGACTGATACTCGGCAGCAGCCAGAACCTCTCCGTGCTCGGCGCGCTGTCCATTGCAATCGCGAGCTCGGCGACGCTGCGCGAGGGCATCGACATCTGCGCGCGCTATCTTCACGTCCACAACCCGGCGCTGACCATGACGCTTGCGCCCGTGCCGCGCACGACGCGCGAGTTTCTCGATCTCCATCTCGACATGCGCCGGCCGGTTCGGCGCGAGCAGAATTCCGAGCGCATGCTGGCCTCGATCCACAAGGCGCTGCGCCAGCTCGGAGGACCGGGTTACAAGCCGTCGCAGGTCTGGTTCCTGCATGCGCCGATATCGCCGATGACGGCCTATCGGAAAACCTTCGGCGTCACACCGCTGTTCAACCGGCCGCGCATGGGCATTTCGGTGGAACGCTCCTTCCTCGACAGCTGGCGAAGCGGCGCATCCTCGCAGCTGCGCCAGATCGCGGAAACCTATCTGCGGCAGCTGAGCCCGCCGCGGGAGAAGACCTTCAGCATTCGCGTCGCCAATGTGGCGCGCAGCCTGCTGCGCGGAAAGGAATGCACGCCGGAACAGGCGGCGCGCGCACTGGGCATCCATCCACGCACGCTGCAGAGGCGGCTGCAGTCGGAGGGCGCCAGTTTCGAAAAGATCAAGGACGAGGTGCGGCGCGCGACGGCGGAATCGCTGCTGGCGCAGCCGAGCGTTTCGCTGTCGCAGATCGCGCTGATGCTCGACTATGCCGACAGTTCGGCCTTTTCGCGCAGTTGCCGCCGCTGGTTCGGCGAGGCGCCAAGCATTGTCCGTAAGCGCCTGCTCGCCGACAAGCCGCTCGACAATGGCGGACCGCGCGGCTCTCGCCTCAGGTCGTTCGAGGCGAACCTGATGGGGCGATCGAGACGGCGGTAGACTTGAACGCCGGGGTCTTGCTGCGCGGATCGACTTGCGTGCGGGTAAGGACGTTGGCCTCGGGGAAGTACGCCATCGCGTTGCCGCGCGGCACATCGAAACCGTAGACCGTGACGCCTTTCATCACGCCCTGCTCCGAGCTGACGTCGGCAAATTCGCCTTCGTCGAGGCCGAGCGCCGCCATGTCGTCGCGGTTCATCATCACGCACCAGCGCGTTTTCGTGCCGCGGTAGCTGTCCTTCTCCTCGTAGACGATGGAGTTGAACTGGCCCTCGGAGCGGACAGTGGTGAGGGTGAAGGCGGCGGGCTGTGCGTCTGGAATGGCGCGCACCGTGAAGCCCGCCTTGCCGGTAGCGGTGCGGAAGACGGGCTCATGCATCAGCCGGTTGCGGATGTGGAATTCGCGCTTGGCGACATCGATATCAGCGAGGTCCTCCATACCCGGCACGATCTCGGCGATAGCCTGGCGGAGTTTTATGTGCTTCGCGAAGGCCCTGAAGTCGATGCCGCTGTCCGGCCGAACGCGGGCGGCAAGGTCCGCGAGGATCATCGTTTCGGGGCGGACGGTTTCGAGGCGCGTGACGCCGCCGTCGGAGAGGCGGACATAGTTGAACATCGACTCCTGGGTGGTCGGCTCCCACTCTTCGTCGCGCGCGGTGACCGGGAGGATGAGGCTTTCGCCTTTTGACACGCCATGGATGTGGCCGAGATTGAGCGTGGTGGTGAGGAAGAGCTTGAAGCCGATCTTTTCGAGCGCCGCTTCGGCCCATGTCGCGTCGGGATTGGAGGCGTAGAGATTGCCGCCCATCAGCAGGGCGGCGTCGATTGCGCCAGCGTCGGCGGCCTTCATGGACGCCATGGTGTCCATGCCGGGAGCGCGCGGCAGCGAGACGCCGAACACCTGCTCCATCTTCGCCATCACGTCTTCGGCGAGCACCGGCTTCACGCCGATCGTGCCGATGCCCTGGATGTTGGAATGGCCGCGCAGCGGGAGAAGGCCCGCGTGCGGGCGGCCGATCATGCCGCGCAGCAGGGCGAGGTTGACGATCATCTCGACATTGTCGACGCCGTGGATGTGGTGCGTCATGCCCATGCCCCAGGCGAACACGGCGGATTTCGACGCGATGTAGGCGTCGGCCAGGCTTTCGATTTCGTCGCGGGAGAGACCAGAGCCTGTCTCGATCGCTTCCCACGATGTGTCGGCGATGTCGGAGGCGAAGGCGTCGTATCCAGTTGTGTGCGCCGCAATGAACTCGCTGGCCGCCCCGCTCTTGGCGATAACCGCCTTGGCGATGCCCTTCATCAGGGCGATGTCACCGCCGATGCGGGGCTGGATGTAGAGCGAGGCGATTTCGCTGCCGCCCGACATCAGCGACATGGGGTTCTTCGGCAGGCCGAATTTGACCAGGCCCGATTCCTTTGCCGGGTTGATGACGATTACCTGCCCGCCCCGGTCGCGGCATCCCTTCAGCTTGTGGATGAAGCGCGGATGGTTGGAGGCGGGATTGGCGCCGATGACGAAGATGGCGTCGCAGCCGGTGAGATCTTCGAGTTCGACGGTGGACGTGCCCGTGCCGATCGTGTCGGCGAGCGCTACGCTGGTCGCCTGGTGGCAGTAGTATGAGCAGTTGTTGACGTTGTTGGTTCCATAGACGCGGGCAAGGAGCTGGAGAAGGAAGCCGGCTTCGTTGGAGGAGCGGCCGGAGGAGTAGAAGAAGGTGCGGTCCGGTTTCGCCGCAGCAAAGCGGGCGCCGGCGATTTCCATTGCTCTGTCCCAGCAGATCGGTTCGTAGCGATCAGAGTCCGTCGCTTTCCAGATCGGCGTGCCAAGCCGGCCGAGATGTTCGAGTTCGTGGCCGGAGAGTTCGCGGAGTTCGGCGATGGGGTGGGCGAAGACTTCTTCCGGAATCGCCGGCTGTACGTCGGTGGACTGCGCCTGGACGCTCTTGTTGCAGACCGAAGGGAACTCCCCCAGCTCGTCGGTCATGCCGCCGCGCTGGCCGCCCATGCCGAGACCGCAGGCCTTGCAGGCATTCTTCGACGTCAGCGCTTTGGCGGCCTTGGCCACACCCATGCGCTGCACGGTCGAGAGCGTGTAGAGCACTTTCTTGGCGCCGCCGCCGATGGCCGGTTTCGTCATGGCGTGAAGCTACCTCTCACAAACGCCTGAGGCGAGCCCTCTTCCGCTACGCAAGTCTCGACACGGCCGCGTCACATGAGCATGCTCCAAGGCATGATGAGCAAACAGATTCTCGGGTCGATCGTCCTTGTCCTGGGCCTTGCGGGCTGCAGCAGCCTGACGGGTGGAGGCGGCGGCTCGTGGCCCTACGCCACGCTGGATGGAAAGCGGCCACTGGTGATTGCGCATCGCGGCGCATCAGGGGCCCTGCCCGAGCATACGCTGGAGGCCTATCACCGCGCGCTGAATGACGGCGCGGACTGCATCGAACCGGATCTTGTGTTCACGAAAGATGGCGTGCTGGTGGACCGGCACGACACATGGTTGTCGACGACGACCAATGTCGCTTCGAAGCCGGAGTTTGCCAGCCGCAAGCGCAAGTCGACCGATCCGGAAGCGTCCGACCGCGAAGACTGGTGGGTCGCTGATTTCACGCTTGCCGAGCTGCGGACGCTGCGCGCGATCCAGCCCTTCAGGGGCCGTCCGAAGACGTACGACAATCTCTATGCGATCCCGACTTTCGATGAGGTGCTCGACCTAGCCCTGTCGCGCCAGACGGTCGCGGGCAATCCAGTGTGTGTCTATCCGGAAGCGAAGTCGCCCGCCTATCACGCGACGGTTGGCCATCCCGACATGGCGGAGAAAATCCTTGCGGCGTTGAAAGCCAAAGGGCTCGATAAAAAAGATTCGCCGATCTTTATCCAGTCGTTCGAGCCGCCATTCGTCAAGAAGATCCAGCCGATGACGGATGTTCCCGTCGTCATGCTCGTCGGCGACCGGGCGGCGCTGGATGCGGCGATGAAGGTGGAGGGGGCGCCGTTCTGGGATGGGCTGGGCGCGACGCACCAGATGCTGTTCGACGCGAGCGGCAAACCCACCAGCCTGATCCGCGACGCGCATGCTCGCGGCATCGCCGTCCACACCTGGACCTATCGCGACGATGCACCGTTCAAGGGCGAGGATACCGAAACCTCGATGAAGAAGGCGCTGGCGCTGGGCCTCGATGGCTTCTTCACCGACTTCCCGTTCACCGGCTATCGCGTGGTGAACGAGGTGGCGCTCGGGACGGCGCCGGAGTAGGCAGAAACAAAACGGGCCCCGGATTGCTCCGGGGCCCGCTCGGTTTTCCAGATTAGCAGAGCCTAGTGCGAACCCGCCGCCATGGCCGCGAGCATCAGCAGGGCTACGATGTTCGTGATCTTGATCATCGGGTTCACGGCGGGGCCCGCCGTATCCTTGTAGGGGTCGCCGACGGTGTCGCCGGTCACGGCCGCCTTGTGGGCTTCCGAACCCTTCTTGTGGACGACGCCGTCCTTGTCGCGGAAGCCGTCCTCGAACGACTTCTTGGCGTTGTCCCAGGCGCCGCCGCCGGCGGTCATCGAGACCGCGACGAAGAAGCCGGTGACGATCACGCCCAGCAGCATCGCGCCGACCGACGAGAGCGCCTGGCTCTTGGCCACATCGCTGAAGCCGCCGATGGCCCAGATGACGAGGAACAGCACGATCGGCGACAGGACCGGCAGCAGCGAGGGAACGATCATTTCCTTGATCGCGGCCTTGGTCAGCATGTCGACGGCGCGGCCGTAATCCGGCTTCGCCTCGTAGGTCATGATGCCCTTGATCTCGCGGAACTGACGGCGAACTTCCTCGACCACCGCCTGAGCGGCGCGGCCGACAGCCATCATCGACATGCCGCCGAACAGGAAGGGCAGCAAGCCGCCGAACAGCAGGCCGACCACGACGTAGGGGTTGGAGAGGTCGAAGTTCGCCTGCACGCCATAGAGGAAGTCACCCTCGACCGCCTGCTTCGAGAAGAAGTCGAGGTCGGAGGTGAAGGCGGCGAACAACACGACGGCGCCGAGGGCGGCCGAGCCGATCGCGTAACCCTTGGTGACGGCTTTCGTGGTGTTGCCAACCGCGTCGAGCGTGTCGGTGGTTTCACGGACGCTATCATCCAGGCCCGCCATTTCGGCAATGCCGCCAGCGTTGTCGGTAACCGGGCCGAAGGCGTCGAGCGCCACAACCATGCCGGCGAGCGCCAGCATGGTCGTCACCGCGATGGCGACGCCGATGAGGCCGGCCAGCGTGTAGGTGAAGATGATGCCCGCGATGATGATCAGGGCCGGAAGCGCGGTCGCTTCAAGCGACACGGCGAGGCCCTGGATCACGTTTGTGCCGTGGCCGGAAACCGAGGCCTGGGCGATCGAGCGCACAGGACGGAAGCCGACGCCGGTGTAGTATTCCGTGACCCAGACGATCAGGCCGGTGACGACCAGACCTGCGATACCGCAGAGCATCAGGTCGATGCCGGTGATGTCCGTGCCATCGACCGTCGTGAGCGGCGTGTTCCAAATGTCGAGCGCAGCGCCCGTCGAGCCGAGCGTCAGTTCGATCGCCAGCCAGAGGGCGGGGACCGAAAGCACCGCCGAGGCGATGAAGCCCTGGTAGAGGGCGCCCATAACGTTGCGCGAGCCTTTGCGCAGGCGGACGGCGAATGTGCCGATGATGGAGGTGACGATGCACACGCCGGCGATGACCAGCGGCAGCACCATCATCGGAGCAACCGCGTTGGTGCCCGCGAAGTAGATCGAGGACAGCACCATGGTCGCGACGATGGTCACGGCGTAGGTTTCGAACAGGTCGGCCGCCATGCCGGCGCAGTCGCCGACGTTGTCGCCCACGTTGTCGGCGATGGTCGCGGGGTTGCGCGGATCATCCTCCGGGATGCCGGCTTCCACCTTGCCCACCATGTCGCCGCCCACGTCGGCGCCCTTGGTGAAGATGCCGCCGCCGAGACGGGCGAAGATCGAGATAAGAGAAGCGCCGAAGCCGAGGGCCACCATGGCGTCAATGACCGTGCGGTCGGTCGGCTCGAGGCCGAGACCGGTGGTCAGCACGACGTAGTAGCCGGCGAGGCCGATCAGCGCGAGGCCGACGACGAGCATGCCCGTCACCGCGCCCGAGAGAAACGCTACGTTGAGGCCCTCAGCGAGGCCTTTCGAAGAGGCTTCAGTGGTGCGGACGTTGGCCTGCACCGAGATCTTCATGCCGATGAAGCCGGCCGCGCCCGAGAGCACCGCGCCGAGCACGAAGCCGACGGGCGCCTGCCAGTTCCTGAAGAAGAAGGCGAGGACGAGGGTGACCAGGACGCCGACGATGGCGATCGTGCGGTACTGCCGGTTGAGATAGGCGTTGGCGCCTTCCTGGATCGCTTTCGCGATCTCCTGCATCTTGGCGTTGCCTTGCGACATCGCCATCAGCCGCTGGGTTGTAAACACGCCGTACAGGACGGCGAGAACGCCCGCCACGATGGGCAGCCAAAGCGTCAAGCTCATGAACGTTTTCTCTCTCAACCGCGTGTGATCGCGGACGAAGGTGCGCAACCCTGCTCGTGGGGATTTGCGTCGGCCCGCCCGCCAAAGGTGGCGGGAACATGCCGATATTTCTCCCGAGGCGCAATATGGATGAATCGAAGAATTTCAAGGCTTTTGAAGGTTCTTAACGCCGCGTCCAGAGGACTTAACGAATGTTGCGCGGGGTGATCGGCCATGCTGGATGGGTCAATGACCACTGGCCCGCTCTCGCCGCGCTATCTGGGCGCACCACCCCTGGTGCTGGCCCTCGCCGGCATTTTCATGGGCTGCATCCTCGACGCGATGATCAAGCATCTGGGGGCGAGCTATTCGGCCATCCTGATTGCCTTCGGGCGCTACGCGTTCGGAACCCTGTTCTCGGGCGCGGCCGTACTCGCCCTGAACAAGAAATTGCCGGACGGAACCGGCCTGCGCCGTCACGCCATCCGGGCGGTGGCGAGCACCGCCTCGGCCGTCCTGTTCTTCCATGCCCTGACCGTGCTGCCGATCGCGGAGGCCACCGTCCTCATCTTCGTTGCGCCGCTGATGATCGCCCCGCTGGCGCGCTGGCTGCTGAAGGAGAAGCTCCAGCGGGTGGCGGTCGTGGCGCTGGCGATCGGCTTTGCTGGCGTTCTGGTGACCGTGCAGGGCGAGTCGGCCGCCACGGTCGAAGGGGCGCGCAGGATCGAGGGCATCCTTGCCGGCATCGGCGCCGCCTCGCTCTACGCGCTATCCGTGGTGCTGCTGCGCCAGCTTGCCCAGAAGGACGATGTCGTGATGACGGCGTTCCTGGGCAACGCCTTTCCGGCGCTCTACCTCGTCGTGCCTGCCCTGCTGCTCGGCGTGGCGCCCGCGCCTGCCGACCTTCCGGCGTTTGCGTTCACCGGCCTTGCCGGGTTCGGCCTCTGGTTCATGCTGACACAGGCCTATGCGCGGGCGCCGGCGCAGCGCCTTGCCGCCGCCGAGTACACGGCGCTCATCTGGAGCGCGGCGCTGGGGTATTTCTTCTTCGCAGAGGTTCCGCGCTGGCAGGTCTGGATCGGCGCGCTGGTGATCGTCGTCGCCGTGGGCCTCACGGCGTGGGACTCGCGCAAGCGCACCGAGCCTGCTTCCCAGCCTGCCCAGGCGGACTAGATCCTTTCCGCCGCTTGCCGCTTCCGGCGAACCCCTTCAGGCTCGCGCGGACGGTCATTGGTTACACGGACGCAATCTGGCCAAGTGATTCAGGACAGGGGAACACCCATGAAACGCACCATCACGTTCGCGGCGCTGGCAGTCGGCGCGGCGGCGGGCGCGGGCGCTGCGCACGCACAGAGCGGCATCGCGGTCGGCGCCGGCGTCGGCACCACCGGCGGCATCGTCGAGGCGCAGGTCGAAGTGACGCCGATGATCCAGCTTCGCGGCGGGTACAACTACTTCCAGTACGGCGCGGACGATTCGTACGACGACATCGAGTACAACGGCGATCTCGATCTTTCGACGTTGGGGGCGTTCATCGATTTTCGCCCATTCTCCAACTCGTTCATCATCACCGGCGGCGCGTATTTCGGAGAGAAGACGCTCGATCTCGTCGCAGCGTCTGGCCAGACCTACGAGATCGGCGGACAGACCTACAACTCGGCGGAGGTCGGCACGCTGGCGGCCGGCGTCGATCTCGAAGACACGGCGCCCTTCGTGGGGCTGGGCTGGGACAGCACGTTCCAGGGCAGCGGCAACATCGGGTTCAAGTTCATCGCCGGCGCGATGTTTACCGGCACGCCGCAGGTGAACCTGAGCTCGACCGGCGGCACGCTGTCGAACGACAGCAACTTCCAGACGCAGCTCGCGACGGAGGAGCAGAACCTCCAGGACGACATCAGCGACTACGAGATCTATCCCGTCGTCCAGGCCGGCATCACGTTCCGCTTCTAGGAACCACCGCGATCCGAAAAAACGCCCCGCAGCGATGCGGGGCGTTCCTGTTTCGAGCCGAGGCGATTGTGATGCAGATCAGCGTCAGGACGGATTTTCTTCCTTCCAGCGCTTGGTCTCCTTCGCGACCTCTTCGGCCGAGCAATCGCCGATATAGGTAGCGTCCGCTTTCATGGAGAAGCCGGCCGGCAGGCCGAGGAATTGCGCCGAACCCTTGGCTCGGATGGTCATCGACTTGTCGGTATGTATGAGGCTCGCGTCCGCCTTGCCTTTCGTCTTGCCCTTGCAGATGAGCTTGAAATTGTAACCGGCCGGCGCGGGCTTCACGTCGTCGACCGTGCAACCCTCGTCGAGGTCATAGGCTAGCTTCGACAGCGTGATCCGCGCTTTTTCCGGAATCAGGCATTCGAGATTTTCTTCGTTGAGCGGGATGCCGACGATGCTCGTTTCCTGTTTCCAGTTCCACTTGCCGGGCTTCACCTGGATCGCGCCGTCCTTGATCGTGTCCGCGTTGGCGGCGCACGCAGCCAGCGCAGCGACCCCAGCAAAAACAAGAAGCCTCATCTCAAGTCTCCTTAAGGACGGACTCGAACTTTACCCGCTTATAGGGCTGGTTTCCACATGAACAGGGCCCGAATGAGGCAGCCCAGAAAGTGTCAAGATTCCGCCGCACGAGGCGCCCGGGCAGGCAGCCCGCGCAAGGGCATGACGGCCATCAGGATAGCGCCCGCTATGTATCCGCCGGCGTGTGCCTCCCACGCGACGTAGAGGCCAACGAACGGCCCGCCGAAGACGAGGACGATGTTGATGATGATGAAATAGAGCGTCATCAGCAGGAACTCGCGCGACCACAGCGTGCGCTTGCGCCAGGTGTAGGGATCCATCAGGAAGGCCGCCGCGATCAGGCCGGAGACGCCGCCCGATGCGCCGACCGCGTAAGGCCCGTCGGCATCCTGCAATCCGAGATAGAGCAGCGAACCGGCGATGATCGATACGATGAACACCAGCATCCACTTGCCTGCCCCCGCGATGCCAGGGCCGAGCGCCTGGGAGACCGGAGCGCCGAACTGGACCAACATCAGCGTGTTGACGATGACATGCACCCAATCGCCATGCAGCAGCGAGGTGGAGACCAGGGTCAGCAGAGCCGACTGGATATCGGGATAGACTTTGGGCGAGCCTGCCTCGGCCCAGAAGCGTTCGGGCGCCAGGGCGAAATTGAAGAGCGTGCTTTGCTGGTCGTCGAAAGGCGCGAAGAAGTAGGCCGTGTAGAGGCCGACCAGCAGGATCGCCGTTGCGGCCACCACGACCGGGAAGTTCGAGAAGAATTTTTCGCGAGGGGGTTTATCAAGGGGAGGAGGCGCGGCCTGAGCTTCGGTCATGCGTGCAAGATGGCGGCTCTCGCGCCGCACATCAACCGAGTTGTTTGCCCATGCGCACGCCCGGCACGTCGACGCCGTCACGCGAGGCGGCGGTGATGCGCTCGATCTGGTGATAGCCACAGGCCTTGTAGAGAGGCTCGCCGGATAGGGTGGCCATGAGTTCGACGGAGCGGAAGCCGGCGTCCCGGGCCGCCGCCTCGCAGACGTCGAGAATCTGGCGGCCGACGCTGCGGCGCTTGAAGTCCGGGTGGGTGTACATGGCGCGGACGCGGGCGGCATCCTTCGCCATGTCTAGCAGGGCGGCGTCGCGCTGGCTGGTGGAATGGTCCCCGCCGTAGAGTGTGGCGCGGCGAGACCAGCCGCCGCAGCCGGCGATGCGGCCGGTGGCGGCGTCCTCGACGATGAAATAGGTGCGGTCGGCGATCAGCTGGGTGTCGAGGCCCATGATCGACTTCGAGAGCTCGACCTGGGCGGGATCGAGGAACGCCTTGAGATGTTCCGCGATGGCGGCGTCCATCAGCGCCTTCAGCGCCGGGAGATCGGCTTCGGTGGCGAGGCGGGAGGTGAAGGGCATGGGGCGAAGAACCGGCGTTGGCGGAGATACAGACCTCATTACGGCGTGTTGGCGGCTATCGGCAATTCTTTGCGCCTCAAGACCGCGCTTGTTGTCCAGGGCGAAAAGCAGGATATGCAAACCACTGCCTAGGGATGTGGTTCATGTTCAAAAAGGAAGCAGCCTGGATTGCCGCGCGGATCGCTGCGATCGACGCTGCGAATGTGGGAACGATCGTCAATATTGGCTCATCATCACACCAATTCCGCACCGAACGGCAGCCTTGGGTCGATGCGGAGCTGTTCGCGCCGCTGAGAAAGCGCAGCGTGCCCGTGGTGCATGTCGACCTGAAGGCGGAAGAAGGCGTGGACCTGATCGCCGACATCCTGAGCGATGATGGGTTTGCAACGGTCAAGGCGCTCCGGCCGAGAACTGTCCTGCTCTGCAACATCCTGGAGCACGTCCACGAGCCTGACCGAATGACGCGGCGCGCCTTCGACCTGGTCGAACCTGGCGGGCGACTGATCGTTTCGGTGCCGCGCAGCTATCCGCACCACCGCGACCCGTTCGACACGATGTACCGGCCGACGCCGCAGGAGGTCGCTGCGCTTATCCCGGAGGCCACCCTGACGGAGGGCGAAATCCTTCCGACGGAGTATCACTGGCACGACATCTGGCGGAATCCGCAGAAGCTGCAGCGCAAACGGGCGCTGTGGCTGTTCATCCGTTACAAGGTATCGATGGCTGTGCTGGCCAAGCGCGCGTAAAAAGAAGCCTGCCACGCGGGCAGGCTTCTTCATTCGGAATTGCAGCCGGGCCGCGCTAGTTCTTCGCCCGGTCGACCAGGCGGTTGGACTTCGACCATTGCATCATGCCGCGGAGTTTTTCGCCAACGTCCTCGATGGGATGCGAGCTCATCTTGGCGCGCATTGCGTGGAAGCTCGGCGCGCCGGCCTGGTTCTCCAGCACCCAATCACGGGCGAAGCGACCGGACTGGATATCGTCGAGCACCTTCTTCATCGCGGCCTTCGTCTCGGAGGTCACGATCTTCGGGCCGGTGACGTATTCGCCGTACTCGGCCGTGTTCGAGATCGAGTAGTTCATATTGGCGATGCCGCCTTCATAGATCAGGTCGACGATCAGCTTCACTTCGTGGAGGCACTCGAAGTAAGCCATCTCCGGCGCGTAGCCGGCTTCGACCAGCGTTTCGTAGCCGGCCTTGATCAGCTCGACGAGACCGCCGCAAAGCACGGCCTGTTCGCCGAAGAGGTCCGTTTCGGTTTCTTCGCGGAAGGACGTCTCGATGACGCCTGCGCGCGTGTTGCCGATAGCCTTCGAATAGGAGAGGGCGCAGGCTTGGGCCGTGCCGCTCGCGTCCTGAGCAACGGCGATGAGGCCGGGGAGGCCCCTGCCCTGCGTGTACTGGTTGCGGAGCGTGTGGCCCGGGCCTTTGGGGGCCGAGAGCGACACGTCCATGTCGGCGCGCGGGCGGATCAGCTTGTAGTGGATGTTGAAACCGTGGCCGAACATCAGGTGCTGGCCCTTGCGCGTGTGCGGCTCGATCTCGTTCGAGTACATCACGGCCTGCTTTTCATCAGGCGCGAGGATCATCATCACGTCGGCCCATTTGGCGGCCTCGGTCGGGGTGATGACTTTCAGGCCTTCCTGCTCGGCCTTGGGCTTGGACTGCGAGTTGGGCTGGAGGCCTACGACGAGGTCCTTCACACCGGACTCACGAAGGTTGAGCGCATGGGCATGGCCCTGGCTGCCATAGCCGATGACGGCGACCTTCTTGGACTGGATGATGCCGAGGTCGGCGTCTTTTTCGTAGTAGACTTTCATGTCACTCACCTGTGGTTTGGCCGCTCCTTACTCGAACGGCCTTTAGTCGGAAACTGAATTCGATGTTTAGCCTGGCCGTCCTTCGAGGTCGGGCTTGTCCGGCGCCGGCGAACCGGCGGACTGCGCCGGATCGGGCACGCCGAGATCCATCACCGCCTTGAGCGCGCCGGCGGCGTCCTTGCGCCAGACGGTGACATAGCGGCCCTGTTCGATCTTCTGGCCGCCGGACGAGATCGTGTAGCGGCCGGTCGTGACGGCAAGATCGCCGCCGGCCGAGCCGTGACCGCCATCGGGCGTCCAGTCGATGCCGAAATCAGGAGGTGATCCATCGAAGCCGGCGGCAACGGCTTCAGCGCCATTCACCACGGCGCCTGGCTGGAAGAACGCGCCGTCCTTGTCCATGTATTGAAGGAAGGCTGCCTTCGGCCCATCTTTCTTCGACACCGCCGCAAAGTCGCGATCCGCCTGCATGGCGCTTTCAAGCGACGCTTGTGCGGCGGCGGCTGTATTAGCGCCAGCTGCAGGCTCTGGGGCGCCCCCGCCCTGCGAGCACGCTACAAGAAGCGATATCGTCATCGCCGCAAACGCGGCGCGGTACGGATTGCGTTTCATCCCGCCTTCTCCCTCAGAGAGTTCTTTATTGTGGCAACCAATGTAGTCACGAATTTGTCCGGCTCAGCCTCGCTCCACATTATGGTTGTGCGGTGATTCACGTCGAAGTGGGGTTTGCGTTCAGGATCGTTCCAAACCGACTCTTCGCACAAGTAGATAACCGGTTTTCGAAGACCTTCTGCGAAGCCGGCTTCCCAATAGGCACCTTTGTTGCCGTGGCTTAGCTCCACCAACACGAATGCTGCATCTTCAATGGCCTCACGCATGATGTTGTCGATCAGCCCAGCTTCCAATTTATCTGGACTATCTAAGCGATAGACCTCGATATCGAGCGCAGCTCTGACACCTGCTCTGATGACGTCGTTGACGAAGCGATCAAGGCGCTCATCACCATACTGCATCGCGATAAAGCCGTCCTTAGAAGAGGTTGCCCCTAGCTGAATCTCTTCCCAACGCTGCCAGCCTTTTAGCGACAATCTCGCGTGTAGAATTAAAGTGGGGCCGCCGTCGATCGAGCGAACTTTCGTCTCGTTTGCCAAGAACCCTGTATCGACCATGTCTTGAACCAACAGACCTAGCGCTCCTCCGTTCACTGTACCTACGAGCGCCCACAGACCGTCGGGAGTTTTTTCGGGCACGTTTCCAAAGTCACGTTCTACATCCCCAAAAAACCTGATGGCGTTGTCCATTTGGACAAAACGCGCCGGAAGCGTTGGCTGATTCTCATAGAAGCGTTCGAGCGTCTGCGACGTTATGAAGGGCCTCGCGCCATCTTTCCAAAACGGCATGTCGCGCCGAGTACGCACAAGGTGGGCAAGAGCCGACCTCGTGACTGGAAGCCAACCTTTGGCTTTCGGATTCCTGTCGAGTTCTTCCTTCGCCGTATCGCTGATGAAAAAGTCATCGCACGCTGGGCAGACGAAACGCCACACGTCGCCTGACTTGGTCGATTTGGCGACGTGTATTCTGCAGATCGGACACCCGTGAGGGACCCAATTCTCGGTCACCCCGCCTTCTCCTTCCCCCGCTGGATAGACAGCACACCTGTGCGCGATACCTCGACCAACCCCAGCGGGCGCATCAGTTCGACGAACTGGTCGATCTTCTGGCTCGCGCCGGTAAGCTCGAAGATGAAGCTTTCGTTTGTCGTATCTATGACGTGGGCGCGGAAGATTTCGGATATGCGCAGGCTCTCGACGCGCTTCTCGCCCTTGCCCGCGACCTTCACCAGCGCCAGTTCGCGCTCGATGCCGCCGACCGAGTTGGTGACGTCGATGACCTTCGCGACGGGCACGAGGCGCAGGAGCTGCTGCTCGATCTGCTCCAGTACGTGGTTTGTGCCGGAGGTGACGATGGTGATCCGGGACTGGTGGGAGTTCCTGTCGATCTCGGCGACCGTCAGGCTCTCGATGTTGTAGCCACGCGCGGAGAACAGCCCGACGACTCTCGCAAGAACACCTGGTTCGTTGTCGACGATGCAGGCCAGCGTCCGCTGTTCGATGCCTTCATCGGACGCGGTCATGTCGTAGGCGGAGGCGGGGTCGTCGCGGACGCCGGATTTCGGCCTGGCGATGCTGCGCGGTGCGCGGGTCATTTTTTCTTGCCCCAGAAGTTCGGCTTCGTTTTGGCGTCGGCTGCGGTGGGCTGCAGTGCAGGAGCGGCAGGCGCATTCCCGATACGGAACTGTTCGCCTAGATAAGTCATCGAGGCTACTACCGGCGCCGTGCCGATGTTGTCCGGGCTGTATTTTCCGCCTTTACTGCGAGGCGTCTTGAGGCCGTAGAGCATGCCGGCGGGCAGCAGCTTGTCCTGCACCACCATGGCTTCGAGCAGCTTGGTCTTCAGCATGGTGAGGTGCTCGCGCCCCATGCGCTCGAGAAACTTGTCGCGATTGATGCCGGCGCGGTCGACGCGGCCTTCGAGGCCGTTCACCCACCAGATGCCGCCATCCATGTCCTCGACGAACACGTCGCCGAAGAACGAAGCAAGGATCACCTGCCCTTCGCGTGGCAATGGCGGCGAGAACGGCGCCAGCAGCGGCCCCCATTGATAGGGCGTCGGGTCCAGCAGATAGGCTTCCAGCTTGGCAACCGGGATCAGTTTTTCGGGCGAGAGGATCATGCCGCCAGCTCCTGCAGCGTGGCGCCGCGGCGGACGGGATCGACTGTCTGGAAGACTTCGGCGATGAACTTGCGGCGGTGCTTCATCAGGGCGTCCGCCGAAATCTTGTCGGGACCGGGCGTCGTGGCTGCAGTATCGATCACGCGATAGGCCTGGAACAGTTCCTCCAGCGCCGGCTGGCGATAGCCCTGGAAACCGGCCTCCTTCTCGACGCCATGCTGGGTGTCGGTGCGGTTCGGAAAGAACAAACGGCCACGGTCGATCAGCGCCGAGACATGCGCGCGTGACGCCGAACGCCGGGCCGCGAATTCCGCATCGCCGTAAGAGACGCCTCTTTCGCGCAGCATCTCGTCAGCTTCAGCCAAAACAGAGATCACTTCATCGGACCAGCGGATGATGTCCGAGTCATGCGCCATCTTGAAGTTGGCCGCGTTGCGCTTTTCCTGGCGACGAACCAACCGGAGGTTCAGCACGAACGACGACACGGCGACCACCGCGGAGGCGATGCCGAGCCATTGTTCGAGGCCGAGACCGATGAACTGCATCTCACACCAGCATCTTGCCGGCTTCGCCGATTTCATCGCCCGTGATCTTGCCGAGGATCATCTCGTTGTGGGCGGCGCCCGAGGGGATCATCGGGAAGCAGTTCTCGGCTTTCTCGACGCGGCAATCGAACAGCACGGGCTTAGGCGAGTCGATCATCTCCATGATGGCGGCGTCGAGATTTGCGGGATCCTCGCAGCGTATGCCGTGGCAGCCATAGGCATCGGCCAGCTTCACGAAATCGGGCAACGCGTCCGAATAGGAGTGCGAATAGCGCTCGCCGTGCAGCAATTGCTGCCACTGGCGGACCATGCCCATCCATTCATTGTTGAGGATGAAGATCTTGACCGGCAGGTTGTGCTGAACGGCGGTCGACATTTCCTGCATGGTCATCTGCACCGAGGCGTCGCCGGCGATGTCGATGACGAGGGATTTCGGGAAGGCCGCCTGAACGCCGATGGCGGCGGGCAGTCCATAACCCATCGTGCCGAGGCCGCCGGAGGTCATCCAGCGGTTGGGCTGGTCGAAATGGAAGAACTGTGCGGCCCACATCTGGTGCTGGCCGACTTCCGTGGTGATGTAGATGTCGCGGCCCTTCGTGAGTTCGTAGAGGCGCTCGATGGCGTATTGGGGCTTGATCAGCGTTTTCGATGCCGGATAGGCGAAGCCTTTGCGCGCGCGCCAGGCGTCGATCTGTTTCCACCAGGGACGCAGGTCCGGCGCCTTGGTGACTTTCTTCGTCCAGGCCTTGTTGATCGCCGCGAGCGCCTTGCCGCAGTCGGCGACGATCGGGACTTCGGCGCGAACGTTCTTGTTTATCGACGAGGCATCGATGTCGATGTGGATCTTGCGACTGCCAGGCGAGAAGGCGTCGAGCCTGCCCGTCACACGGTCGTCGAAGCGGGCGCCGACGCAGAGCATCACGTCGCAATCGTGCATGGCGTTGTTGCTCTCGAACGAGCCGTGCATGCCGACCATGCCCAGCCATTGCGGCGACGACGCCGGGAAGGCGCCGAGACCCATCAGCGTGGATGTGACCGGCCAGCCGGTGGCTTTCGCCAGCGCGCGCAGGGCTTCGGCAGCGGCCGGGCCCGAATTGATGACGCCGCCGCCGGAATAGATGATCGGCCGTTCCGCCTTCGCCATCAGGGCGACCGCTTCCTCGATGCGGTGGTTCACCGGCTCGGTGCGTGGGTTGTAGGTGCGGTGCTGGATCGCCTCGGGGCCGACATAGGTTCCCTTGGCGAACTGCACGTTCTTCGGAATGTCGATCACCACGGGGCCGGGCCGGCCATGGGTCGCCACATAGAACGCTTCGTGGATGACTCGCGCGAGATCGTTCACGTCCTTGACGAGATAATTGTGCTTCGAACAAGCGCGCGTGATGCCGACCGTGTCGGCTTCCTGGAAGGCGTCCGATCCGATGAGGTGTGTCGGCACCTGGCCGGTGATCACCACCATCGGGATTGAATCCATCAGCGCGTCCGCGATTGGCGTCACCATGTTGGTGGCGCCCGGGCCGGACGTCGCCAGCGCCACGCCGCAACGGCCAGTTGCGCGCGCATAGCCTTCGGCCATGTGGCCCGCGCCCTGCTCGTGACGGACGAGGATGTGGCGCACGCGCTGCTGCGCATAGATTGCGTCGTAGATCGGAAGGACGGCGCCGCCGGGATAGCCGAAGATCGTGTCGACGCCCTGGTCGGCGAGCGCGCGGAGTACGATCTCGGCGCCTGTCAGGCTTTCGGTCGTCTTCGCATCCATCGCGGAATTTCCGTCCATCTCGCCGCTTCCAACTCTCTGCAGGTTCCAGGAAAAGAAAAAGGGCCACTCGGGCCCTTCGACGTGCACTCGCCGTTCGGTCCGGAAATTACCGGGCCGGCGGCGAGCCGATTACGAGTACGAGGATGCCAAATGGCTTTACAGGCCGCCCCAACATGGGGGTTTCTCCCAAAAACACTGTGGAAAAGGCCAATACCGTTTCGCGGGCGCAGCGTCAATTAGCGTCGAGAAGGCAGAAATGACCTTCCGGCCATTGTTGTGATGCTTTTCGCGATAGTTGCACTACGGGAGTCTCTCGCGTAGTGCAACTTCATATCGGAGTTGCACTACGGGAGTTATTCGTGTAGTGCAACTAGTATGAGATCACTAGCTCCCACCCTCCAGACAACCTACGCGAACCTTGTGCAAATGCATGTGAACCGCCCTGCTTTCGAATTCGAAGGCGCGCCGTTCACAATGGTTCGAAAGGGCAAGACGTATTGGTACGCCAATCAGAGACCCGCCGCCGGCGGCGCGCCCAAGCAGCGCTATCTTGGCCCCGACACTGAAGAAATGCGTCAGCGTATCGAGAGGATGCGCGCGGATCAGCAAAGCATTGCCGAATTCCGCAGACACACCTCAAGCCTCGTCGCCCAGCTACGCGCGGGTGGAATTGCCGGGCCGGGCCGTGAGGCCGGCCCCGTACTCCGGGTTCTCGCCAACAGTGGCGTCTTCCGCCTCGGCGGCACGCTGGTCGGAACGCACGCCTTCCAGCAGTACGGCCTAGAACTCGGCGTCTATCTTTCCGAAGAATCTGACTTATTCAGCCGCACCGACGATATCGACATAGCCAGTTTCGAACATCTTTCGATGGCGATCGGCGATACTGCCGATCCCGATCTTGCCGGTGCGCTCGCGCAGCTTGGGTTCAAACCTGCCAACTCGCTGACGCCAAAAACGCCAACGTCGTGGACGCTCGCGAACTCGCAATACGCGATTGATTTCCTGACGCCGTCCTTCGAAGAAAATCAAAGGCCGGCAAAGCTCGCCGCACTCAACATGTGGGCGCAGGGCCTGCACTATCTCAACTTCCTGATCGCCGACCCCATTCCGGCTGTCACGCCCTACATGGAGGGTCTGCTGATCCAACTTCCAAGGCCCGAGCGCTATGCGGTCCACAAGCTCATCGTCTCTCAGAAACGACGCGGCGGATCTGGCGCGAAGAAGCAAAAGGACATCGAACAAGCTCGCGCGCTGATCGCCGCCCTGGCCGAAACCAGACCTTATGAACTGAACGAAGCGCTCGCCGAGGCCGACAGCAGGGGGCAATCATGGCGTGACGCGCTCGATCAAGCATTGGACATCACATTCAAGGCGCCTGCGATGAAGCATGATTTCGATCGCGACATTGTATGGTTCGAAGGCAGCGCGCTCGGTCAACCGCACCGATGCGCCATCAGCGAGGAAGCACTCGACGATCATTTCGGTGCGAAGAGCGGGACAGCAGAGGATCAGTTGGACGCTGCCCGATCAAACCGCTCCAAGATTGAAGCGCTAATGCGCAAAAAGTTTCGAGTTGAACCTTCTGCCGAAACGCTTCTCACCACCGACGATGTTGCAACCCTCAAGAAGGTGGCACGACCACCGAACTAATCCGCCGCGCACCTAGACCGCTTCGACCGCCTCCCGATAAAGCTCGCCGCACACGCGCGTTCGCACGTCCAGCGCCTCCGAGGGTACGCGCGTCCAGGTGGTGAACTGGTGGGCGATCCAGGTCATCTGGCGCTTGGCATAGCGGCGTGTGTCGCGCTTGCAGCGTTCGACCGCCTCTTCCAGCGACAAGCGGCCGGCGAAGTGTTCTGCGAAGCCGGGCATGCCGTGGGCGCGCATTGCGGGCAGTTCCGGGTCCAGCTTGCGCGACCAGAGCGCGCGCGCTTCTTCCAGCGCGCCAAGCTTCATCATCTTCTCGACGCGCGCGTTGATGCGGTCGTAGAGCGCCTCGCGCGGCGGCGTCAGCGTCACGCCTGTCCACTCCCCTGCCTTCAGCACCGGCGCCTGTTCGCCGTGGAAGCTCGACATGGGGCGGCCCGTCGCGGCCCATACCTCCAGCGCGCGAGCTATGCGTTGGCGGTCGTTCGCCTCGACGCGTTCCGCCGCCTTTGCATCCACACGCACCAGTTCGCCGTAGGCGGCGCCCACGTCCGCCCGCACCCGCGCGCGCGCTTCGGTCCTCGCCGCTTCGGGTATCGGCGGGATTTCGGAGAGGCCGTCGGTCAGCGCCATCAGGTAGAGGCCTGTGCCGCCGACAACGATCGGCACGCGGTCCGCCGCGCGCAGGCTGGCGATGAGGCTGCCGGCCTCCTTCGCCCAGGCGCCGGCCGAATAGCGGACCGACGCATCGATATGGCCGAACATATGGTGGGTTGCCTGGCCCAGCTCCTCCGCGTCGGGCCGGGCCGTCAGCACGTTGAGGTCGCGATAGACCTGCATGGCGTCGGCGTTGATGACCTCGCCGTCCAGCTTTTTGGCCAGCGCGATGGCCAACCGCGTCTTGCCGCTGGCCGTCGGCCCATGGATCAGAAGTGCTGGCCGCATGGCCCTGGTTTACGCCTCACAGTTTACTCGCGGGCGCCGCGCCGCTACAGCGCATTCAACCCGCCCCAACCTCCAGCGCTTATGATCCTCATCCTCACCCTCGTCACCCGCGACGCCAGCGCTGGCCGACTCGCGAACGCCGTTCCCGGCGGGCTTGGCGCGGCCGTGGAGCGGGGCCGCCACTGGTGCGTGGCCGAGCGTGAGATCGACGTCAAGCATCGCGCTGAGTTCGTGAAGTTTCTCGAGACCGAAGCGGCCGCGGCAAAGGCCGACTGGGCGATCACGCCACACGAGAACCGGCGCAAGAAACTGCTCATCTCGGACATGGATTCCACCATCATCGGGCAGGAATGCCTCGACGAACTGGCCGACTTCGCCGGATTGAAGGCGCAGGTTTCCGCCATCACCGAACGCGCCATGCGCGGCGAACTCGATTTTGCCTCGGCGCTGACGGAACGCGTCGCGATGCTGAAAGGGCTCGATCTTTCGGCGCTCGAAGCCTGCTACGCGCAGCGTGTGACGCTGAACCCTGGTGCAGCGGCGCTGACGGCGACGATGAAGGCGAATGGCGCGCGCTGCGTGCTGGTGTCCGGCGGCTTCCGCTATTTCACGTCGCGAGTGGCGGCAGCGGCGGGTTTCGATACCGACCGCGCCAACACGCTGATCGACGATGGCAAGACGCTGACGGGCGCGGTGGGGCAACCTATCCTCGGGCGCGAAGCCAAGCTTGCTGCACTGAAGGAAGAGTCGGTGGCAATGGGCGCGATGCCCGCAGACGCAGTGGCGATTGGCGACGGCGCCAATGACCTCGACATGATCCGCGCCGCCGGGCTTGGCATCGCTTATAAAGCCAAGCCTATCGTCGCCGCCGAAACGCTGGCGCGTATCGAGTATACAGACCTGACGGCCGCGCTATTCTTCCAGGGCTATCGAGAAGAAGAGGTTTTGGTTCAGGGATAGCGAGCGGTGTTTCGCGCGCGACTATTCTCTACACCTCCTTCGAGGTGCGGCGGCACGGACTGGATTGGAGACGCCATGGGGAAGCAAGACACCAAAACGCTGCAACGCGTCTACGCGTACAGCTTTGCGAGCGTTTATCCTCACTATGTCGCCAAGGCCGAGAAAAAGGGGCGCACGAAAGCCGAGGTTGATCAAATCATCCGCTGGCTGACCGGCTACACCCAGAAGCAGTTCGATGCTCATCTCAAGAAGAAGACTGACCTCGAGACGTTCTACGGGACGGCGCCGAAGATGAATCCATCGCGAAGCCTGATCACCGGCGTGATCTGCGGCATCCGGGTGGAAGACATCGAAGAGCCGCTAATGCAGGAAATCCGCTATCTGGATAAACTGATCGACGAACTCGCCAAGGGGAAGGCGATGGAGAAGATCCTAAGAAGCTAGTTCGATCGCTTCGATAAATTCCAACTATTCGCCACTTCCTGACCGCTGCGCGGTCAGCGCGGCCGCACGGCCACGTAAGTGACTTCGCCCGGATCCCAGATCTGCAGGAGCACGGGCTTGCCGGCGCGCTTGGCGGCTTCGGCGGCGGCTATTGCCTGTTCGGGCGAGGACACCGGCTGAAAGTTCACTTCGGTCACTACCGAGCCGAGCTGGACCTTGCCCAGTGCATCGGAGCCGGTCTCGATCGACTGGACGATGACGCCTCGCACGGAGTTAGGAATGCCGCGCCGGCGGCGGTCGACATCCTCGATCGGCTTGAACTTCACGCCCAGCAGGTTGGACAGCGCCTTGGCCGTTTCGCTTTCGCCGGGCTTGTTGGCCGCGGTCTCGGTGGACGCCGCAGTCAGTTTCAGCGAAGCCGTGCCGTCCTTGCCGTTGCGGCGGTAGCGGATGCTGACCTGCGCGCCGACCTGGGTCACGCCCATGATGCGGAAGAGGTCGCGGCTTTCCTTGATCTGCTGGTTGTTGAGCGTGGTGATGAGGTCGCCGACCTTGAGGCCGGCAGCTTCAGCGGCGCCGCCCTTGGCCACCGACGTGACGATGGCGCCCTGCGGCGTCTTGAGGCCGTAGGCTTCGGCTATCGCCTGATCGACCGAGCGGACCATGAGGCCCATCGTGCCGCGGCGCGCCGAGCCGTATTGCTTGAGCTGATTCACCACGACTTTGGCGAAGTTCGCGGGCACCGAGAAGCCGACGCCGACCGAACCACCGGCTTCGCCAGGCGAGATGATGGCGGTGTTGATGCCGATGACTTCGCCCTTGAGGTTGAACAGCGGTCCGCCCGAGTTGCCCTTGTTGATGGCGGCGTCGGTCTGGATGAAGTCGTCGAAGGAGCCCGCGCTGATGTCGCGGTTGCGGGCCGAGATGATGCCGACGGTCACCGTGCCGCCGAGGCCGAACGGGTTACCGATCGCCATCGCCCATTGGCCGACTTCGGCCGCATCCGAGTTGGCCCAAGGCACGGGCGTCAACGGCGTGCGCGGCGTCACTTTCAGGAGGGCGAGGTCGACGTCCTCGTCGGCGCCGACAAGCTTCGCTGAGAGCACGGTGCCATCCGACAGGATCACGTCGATTTCGTCCGCGCCTTCGATGACGTGGTTATTGGTGACGACGAAGCCCGTCGCATCGGTGATGAAGCCTGAGCCGAGCGAAGACTGCCGGCGCATGCCTTCACGGCCGCCGCGGCCAAGCAGATCGTTGAACTCGTTGAGAGGGGAGTTAGGGCCGTAAGCCGGCAGGCCATCGCCGCGCGCCACGGTCTGGCGGGTCGAGATGTTGACCACCGAGGGCATCAGGCGCTTGGCCAGGGCGGAGAAATCCTCGCCTGAGAGGCCCGGCCGATCGATCGGCTGCTGGGCCAGGGCGGGCGCCGGTATGGCGGTGGCCATGCCGAAAACTGCGGCGGCGCCCAGGATGGTGGCGGCGAAGCGTCCCTTGATGGACCGCGTGGACAACATGCGAAACGAACTCCCGTCGGGGCTGTTTTCCCCGGTTTTCAGCCTTTGGACACTGGCGAAAAAGCCGGCCGTCCGCAAGGACAAGGGCCATTCGGCCGCCGTCCCATTCCGGACGCTGCCTCTCAATTGCGGAACAATGACGGCGGAAAAGCTTCACAACGCCGTGCGTTGCAGGGAATGGGGAGTAGGGAATGGAGAATAGCATGGCGAAGTTCTCGCCTCGAACGCCACTCCCTATTCCCTACTCCCAGCGCGCAGCGCCTAGCGGTTGAAGTTGAGCCGCAGGCCCAGCTCGCTCCAGCGGCACTTCGCCAGCGTTCCGCCGCCAGACAGGGTGATCCACGCGTCCTTCATGTCTTTACCGCCGAAGCAGATGTTGGTGGTGAAGATGTCGGGCGTTTCGATCTTTGTGTAGGCGCCGTCCGGCGCGATCGAGGTGATGCCGGGCGCGATCAGCGTGGCGACGCAGACCTTGCCGGATGCGGTGACCGCGAGGCTGTCGAAATACTCCAGCGGGTCGCCCTGCATGGTGGCGATGATGCGGCCCGGGAAACGTCCGCCCTGCTTCCTGATTTCGCCGGGGCCGGTAATGTCGAAGGCGACGAGGCGGCCGGCGCTCGTCTCGGCGACATAGACCGTCTTTTCGTCAGGCGAGAGGCCGATGCCGTTGTAGCCGGATGAGCCGAAATAGCGTTCGACGATCTTCGAGCCGTCGGGCCGGGCATAGTAGAAGCCGCTCTTGTCGCGCTGGCGGTGCATTTCCTTGCCGTAGTCGGTGAACCACATGCCGCCCGACTTGTCGAAGACGAGGTCGTTGGGCCCGCGCAGCGGGAAGTCGCCGCAGGTATCGTAGACCCGTTCGACCTTTCCCGTATTGAGATCGACCCGTTCGATACGGCCACCGGAATAATCCAACGAAATGCCGACCGGAATCGTGAGGCCGTTGCGCTCGATATAGTTGAAGCCGCCATTGTTGCAGACATAGACGGCGCCGTCGGGGCCAATGGCCGCGCCGTTGGGACCGCCGCCGAGGCTGGCGATGACTTCCGATTTTCCCTTCCAGCAGCGCGTCAGCGTGCGGCGCTTGATCTCGACCAGGATCACCGACCCATCGTCCATTGCGATAGGGCCTTCCGGGAAGCCGAGGCCTTCATTGGTGATCTCGAAATCCATGATCCGATCCCGCCCTGCCCTCAAACCCGCCGCTCAAGCTCACGGATCACGAATGCCTCTTCGTTGTCGGCATCCATTTCCACCCTGACTGCAGACATCTCGCGCCACGCCTTGCGGTCGAACTGCGGAAAGAACACGTCCGCTTCCTGCTCCGCCTCAACCTCGGTCAGCGTCATGTGCGTCGCGATCTCGAGACCGGCCGCGTAGATTTCCGCCCCGCCGATGATCGAGACCTCTGCAATGCCGGCCTGTGCAGCCATCGCCCGCGCGGCAGCGATGGCTGGCGGAAGCGAAGAGAACACGAAGGCGCCCGGCGCCTTAAGGTCGAGATTGCGAGTGGCGACGATATTGGGGCGTCCCGGCAACGGGCGCTTCGGGAAGCTTTCCCAGGTCTTGCGTCCCATGACGAGCGGGGTCTTCGCGGTGATCCTGCGGAAATTCGCCATGTCGGCCTTGAGCCGGAACAGCAGCCGGTTGCCGAACCCCAGCTCGCCACGGCGCCCGATGGCGGCGACCATCCTGACGCCAATCCGGTCATTGAGAATTGGAAATGCTGAAGACGGCACAAGGGACTCTGTATTCGCGAGCAATCGGGGTATTGGGGCGCTGGGACGGCGCAGTCGAACTCCCGTTTGGCTGGCATTGCAAGTGCCTGGGCAAGTGTCTGGGCAAGTGTTTCGGGCAAGCGGCCCGAACACGTGTTCGGAGCGGGTCGGGTATGGAATCCGTCTGGAATGAAATCATCGGGGCGGTCGCCTATCGCGACCCGGCGCACCTGCCGCTGGTGCTTGTCGGGCTGGTCGCGACGGGGGTGCTGATCTGGTATCTCAAGGGCCGTGCGTGGGCGTTCGTCTACGTCGCGCTGATCCCGTTCCTCAACTGGACATTCGGCCGGCCGGATATTCCAACCGCCGATCTCACGGAGGCGCTCGGCCCGATCTTCGGGACAGCGCACAAGATCGTCTTCAATCCGCTCACTGTCGCAACCGGCATGGTGTTCGTGGTGCGGGATTTCGTGCAGCGCGAGATGGGCCATCGCGTGCTGATCCTGATGGCGCTCGCCATTGCGTGGTCGTTCTACTATTCCTGGCCGGTGATCGCGCTGGCGTCGGCGATGGCGTTCGCGATCTCGGAATCGATCGACTGGGTGCTCTTCACTTTCACCAAATACCGGCTGTCGACGCGGATCCTGTTGTCGAGCGCCGCAGCCGCCCCGGTCGACACCACGGTGTTTCTCTATGGCGCGGACCTGGCGCAATCGATGGCCGGGCTCGCCGAGCCGGGCAGCCAGCTCAATCTCGCCAACTGGCTCTTCTTCATCCTCGGCAAGATGATCGGCGCGGTGGTCGTCTCGTACATGATCCGCCGGCGCGAAGAGCGCGGCACTGTCGACCCCGCCGCGGCGTAGCCGAAAAACAAAAAAGGCGGCCCGTTGGGGCCGCCCTTTCGCCGCTCGCTAGAGCGAGAGTTCGCTAGTGCGTTTCGGCCGGAGCGGCCGGGGCAGCCGGAGCGGCAGCCGGGTCGGTCGCAGCCGGAGCGGCGGCCGGGTCGGTCACGGTGGTGGTCGTCGACTCAGTCGTCGTCGTCGTCGCAGCCGGATCAGCGGCGGCAGGCGCAACGGTTTCCGTGGTCGTGGTTTCAGTGGTGGTGGCAACCGGCTCAGACGGCGAGCAGGCGGCGAGAGCGAGAGCAGCGGCAGCAGCGGCAGCAGCGGCCACAGCAAAGGTCAGTTTGAACGACATAGGACAGATCCCTCCGACGGATCGCAATCCGCCTCGGGCAGATTAATTTCCGGGCGGCGCTGGTTATTCGTCCGCCGCGTGCAAAAGCACAAGATGTTGAATCATTGCGATTTCTACAGCTTGGTTGATCAGACCTTAACGCCGGTATCTGCAGTCTGATCGCAACGCGCGAAGCACCGCGCGGGCGCGAGATTCCGCTCGCGAACGTTGCGTCGATGGACGGCCTTGAATCCATTTGGGAGTCGCGATGGCGCGCCTGCCGCAAGCGCGAAGCGGCTTGCTGGAAAGCCTAGACCGCCACTGGCGCCTTGATGTGCGCGTCGGGTGCATAGTCGGTCAGCGTGAAATCTTCGTAATCCCACCCGAACAGGTCGCTTTTCTGGGGATTGAGCTGGAGACGCGGCAAGGACCGTGGCGTCCGCTGGATCTGCAGGCGCGCCTGCTCGAAGTGATTCGAGTAGAGATGCACGTCTCCAAAGGTGTGCACGAACTCGCCCGGCTCGAGCTTTGTCGCCTTCGCCATCAGGATCGTCAGCAGCGCGTAGGACGCGATGTTGAACGGCACTCCAAGGAAAACGTCGGCCGAGCGCTGATAGAGCTGGCAGCTCAGCTTCCCCCCGTTCTTTCCATTTGGCGCGACGAAGAACTGGAACAGGCAGTGGCAGGGCGGCAGCGCCATCTGGTCGACGTCGGCCGGATTCCAGGCTGACACGACCAGGCGGCGGGAGTTGGGGTTCTGGATGATCTCGTTCTTCACCCATTCGATCTGATCGATGGTCCGGCCATCCGGCGCGGCCCAGCTTCGCCACTGCTTGCCGTAGACGGGCCCGAGTTCGCCGTTTTCGTCGGCCCATTCGTCCCAGATGCTGACGCCGCGCTCCTGCAGCCATTTCACATTGGTCTCGCCGCGCAGGAACCAGAGCAGCTCGATGATGATGGAGCGGAGATGCAGCTTCTTGGTCGTGAGCATCGGGAAGCCGTCGGCCAGATCGAAGCGCAACTGCCGCCCGAACAGCCCACGCGTACCCGTGCCCGTGCGGTCGCCGCGGTCGACGCCGTTGTCGAGGATGTCTTTCAGGAGATCGAGATACTGGCGCATGGGCCCCCGGTTTTGGCGGATTCGCTCAATGAGCAGAGATTTCGCCCTGCCCGGCAATCAACACAAGCCCTGCCCGCGCTGCTCGGAATGGCGGGGACGGGGGATTCGTGCGAGATTTGGCTCCTGAAGTCTGGGGATGGATCAAATGAAACTGCTTGTGGCCGGGGGGCTGTTCGCAGCCGCCGTGATCGCCGCGCCGGCCAGCGCGCAAACGGTCATGACCGACTTTTCCTTTGACGACCTGCGGTTGGTATTCGCAGACCTCAAGGATACGGTGACCGACGAAGACACCAATTCCGATGGCATACATTTCATCGAGGCAAAGACCGAGGGCGGGCTGTCCTACGTCATCTACGGACGGCAATGCGCGACAGAGAAGCCACTGCGCTGCACCGGCGCGCAGATCATGTCGTCCTTCACGATCAAGAGCGCGCGCCTCGCAGAGGCGATCCAGGCGATCGACTACGCCGCTGTGTCCGATTTCGCGGAGGATGACGAGCTGAAGCTGAGCCGATACCTGATATTCGACGGCGGAATCACACGCGAGAACCTGAAAACCAACCTCACGGTTTTTCGCAGCATTGCGGACAAGGCCTGGGACCTGCTCACCGACGGCGACTATTTCTAATCCGCGCCGCGCCGACCTTCTCCACGAAAGAAACGTTCATGCTCATTCTCACCGTCAATCTCCGCGTGCCGCGCGCCGACCAGGAGCGGCTTCGCCCTCACATGGAGGCGGTGGTGAAGGCCTCGCGCCAGGAAGCCGGCTGCCTGCAATACACCTACGGCTTCGACCTGCTGGAACCCGACATCATGCGCGTGTTCGAGATCTATAAGGATGACGAAGCGCTGAAGGCGCATGGCGCGTCCGAGCACTTCAAGACATGGCGCGAGATCAGCGGGCAGTATCCGCGCGAAGAGCGCACGCTTTACGACGCGACCAAGCGGAGCTGAGCATGGCAGCAAAGAAGAATGCGCCTCCATCAGACCTGCCAAAGCTGGCCGCGCCAGCGATGCGGGCGCTCAACAGGGCCGGCCTCACCTCGCTCGCAAAACTGTCACAAGCGAGCGAGGCGGAGGCGATGGAGCTGCACGGCATGGGGCCGAACGCCATGGCCGCGATCAGGGCGGCGATGAAACGGGCGAGGCTGACCTTCGCGAAGTGACGCCGACTTCAGAACTCGCGATGTGCGCTGGGCAAGGGAAAGCGCGCCGCGAACGGCTCCAGCGGCAGTCTCAGGGAGTTGGTGAGATAGGACACTGTGCGGTAGAAACCCGCCAGCAGCAGCACTTCGACGAGCGCCGCTTCGCTGAACACCGCCGACAGCTCTTCCCACAGCCCATCGTCAATATCGCACCCTGTATGCAGCGCGTCGCAGGCGCGGATCAGCAGGCTTTCATCCGCGGTCCAGCACGCGTCGTGCGCATCGCCGTGCGCCAGTGATTCAAGCTGGGGGCCGTCCAATTCGGCCTTTGTGCTGAATAACGCGATATGGACGCCGAGTTCATACTCCGATCCGCAGCGCGCGGTGACGCGGTCGATGACGATCTCCCGTTGGCGCAGAGTAAGATTGCCCTTGTCCAGCAACCCCCCACTCATGAACTTGCCGAACAGGCGCGGATCGCGCGCCAGCGTCGTGAACAGCGTCAAAGGCGGCACGCCCGGCGGCATGGTGCGATCCAGCCAGTCCTGCACGACGGCGGGAAATGGTGAAGTGGCGGGCGCGATGCGCGCGACATGGGACATGCGCTTCTCCTGTGCTATGTATTTTATAGCACATTGCTACGGATTTCATAGCATGAAGAATCCTTTTCCCGGCGCGCGCGTGCGCGGCTCTTCCAGCGGCAGGCCGATCATGGCGCTGCTCGACCTGCTCGGTCGCCGCATGGCGCTGAGGATCATCTGGGAATTGCGCGGCGATCCGCTGAATTTCCGCGACCTCGTCGATGCGGC
Source organism: Hyphomonadaceae bacterium (assembly GCA_030697555.1). GTDB lineage: Bacteria > Pseudomonadota > Alphaproteobacteria > Caulobacterales > Hyphomonadaceae > UBA7672. The sequence goes on along the minus strand of JAUYPV010000005.1, from coordinate 32,199 downwards.
CGGCACCAACCCCAGCGTGCTCAACACCAGGCTCAGCGAATTGCGCGAGGCCGGGATCATTGAGCTGAGCGAGGACGGTTATGGTCTGACGGCGGAGGGCCGGACTCTGCTCGCCGACATGATGCCGCTCAACGCGTGGGCCGACGCCTGGGCGAAACGTCTCCGCAAGCCGTGAAGGTTGCCGCGCCAGAGACGCTAGAGTTCTTCGAGGCCTTCCATCAGCGCCGGATCGATTTCGGCGCGACGTCCTCGTCGGTGATTGTCCACGGTTCGCAAGGCTTCTTCACGCGACAGACCCTGGCGGCGGATCAGGCGATCCACCAGAACGCGCTCTTCGTTGCGAGTCTTCTCATGTGCCCGGGTCTCTTCCATGGCGCACACTCCCTCTGGTTTTTCGGGTGAACTCGCGGCGTAAACGTCCGCAGTCCTCCATGGTTCCACTATGGATCGCGCCGGTATGTTGGAGCAGCGCGACGGGGTTCAACGTGGCCCTGATATGGGGCGATGATGGGGCGATGGAATGTCAGTCAGATTAAATCTGCTGACGTCACGGTTTGGCGTGACTCAAGCCAGAAAAATCCGAGTCGGATCAGTGCCGGATCAGTCCGGTTCCAGCATCTTGGTGCGGAATGCGAGACCCGCGATTGCAGCGCCTGCTAGCGGCGCGACAATGAAGAGCCACAATTGCTGCAGCGCGAGGCCCTGCGCGAACATGGCGGGCCCGAATGATCGCGCTGGGTTCACCGACACGCCCGTCACCTGGATGCCGACGATATGAATCACCGCAAGTGTGAGGCCGATGGCGAGACCGGCGAAGGCGTGCGGCGCTTTTCCATGCGTGGATCCGAGGATGACCACGACGAAGAGGAACGTCGCGACGATCTCGAAAACGAGTGCTGCTGTCATGGAATAGTGTCCGAGAAACTGGTCGCCCCAGCCATTCGATCCCAGCGCGTATTCGCCCATCGCGAAGTCAGGACGCCCCGTCGCGATCACATAAAGGATCGCGGCGCCGGCAACGGCGCCGAGGAATTGCGCGATCCAGTACATCACCATGTCGTTGATGCTCATGCGTCCCGAAAGCCAGACGCCGAGAGAGACGGCGGGGTTCACGTGACAGCCGGATACCGGACCGATGCCGTACGCCATCGCAACGATCGCAAGACCGAACGCGAACGACACGGCGAGTTGGTCGAATGGCGCGGGGCCCAGCACCGCGGCGCCACATCCCAACAACACCAGCGTGAGCGTACCGACGAACTCGGCGAGCAGTTTTTTCATGCGTCCCTCCCCAGGGAATGAGCCGTGATGCTGAGCCGGTTCTCGCCGCCACGCCAGACGGATTCTTGCGAGAACGACTCGCATTTCACTTGCAAACGAAAATTCGTTGTTCTAGTTTTGTTCCTGTGGGATGCCGAGGCAAGTGGAGGACAAAAATGCTCGGATATGTGACGGTGGGAACGCGCGATCTGCCGCGCGCAGTGAAGTTCTATGACGCCATCGCGAAAGAGATGGATACGCCAAGATTGATGGAGTTCGAAACGTTCATCGCCTGGCAAAAGCCAGGCGGACCGGCAGGCCTCGCAGTGACCCTGCCCTACGACAAGAACCCAGCGTCGGTGGGCAACGGCATGATGGTGGCGCTGCAAGCGAAGGATGCTGCGCAGGTGAAGCGGCTTTACGATCTTGCGCTGTCGATGGGCGGTACGGACGAAGGCCCTCCGGGTGATCGCGGCGGCGGCTTCTACGCGGCCTATTTCCGCGACCTCGACGGCAACAAGCTCAACGCGTTCTGTATGGTTCCGGCCTGATCGGCTGGAATTGCACTGAAACGCGGTTCTTTCCGCTTAAGGGTTTAGGGCCTATATTCATCTCGTTCCGCAAGGAACTATGGCGATAAACCCTCGTGTAATAAGCGGACCGGACCCGGGGGCAGTGCCCGGCGGCTCCACCAGAATTCTCCCGGTCGTTGGCCGGACTGTCTGGGGCCGACACAGGATCGACGGACGTGTAAAGACGAAGACTTTGCCCGCCTGGGCCCCGACAGAAGCCCATTGCAATAGTTGCCAACGACAACTTTGCTCAGGATCAAGCCCTCGCTGCGTAAGCAGCTGGGTTTATCCTAACACTTAAGTCCTTAGCTCTAGCCAGCTAAGGCGGGGCTCGGGGCGGCGCCTGGCAACAGAAGCCGCCCCACTTATTTTCGGGCACGTTTTTTCGAGCGTTTTTTTTTGAGCTTGAGCGGGGGCTCGCGTGGGGAAATTCGATCACCTCGGCATCCAGGTTCGCAACTATGCGGTCTCGCGCGGCTGGTATGTCAACGCGCTTGGCCTGGTGGTGGACTTCGAAAAACCTGAACGCGGCTTCGGCTCGCTGAAGGACGATGCAGCGTTCGCGCTTTTCCTCGGCGAAGTTCAGAATGCGCCGGCATCAACCGGCGCCGGCCTCTGGTATCAGGTGGCCGATGTCGAGGCCTTCCACCGCGACCGCACGGCCATGGGCGTCGTGTTCGATCACGCCCCGCAGAAGACGGCATGGGGCTATGGCGCGCAACTGTCCGATCCCGACGGCCACAAGCTCTATGTCTGGGATGACGTCACGATGAAGACGAAGGGTTAGCGCCGCGCGGCGACGAATAAGGAATGGGGCGTAGGAAGTGGTGTTCCCCCCAACGCCCTCGAAAACTATTCCCTACTCCCCATTCCCTACTCCCAGACAACGCGCGAGCCTATGTTCAGCATACGCAATCCAGGTTCGAGGAGACCCCCAATGAAACGCACCGCACAAGCCGTCTGGTCTGGCGCTCTCAAGGACGGAAAGGGCACGATCTCGCTGCAGAGCGGGGTGCTCAGGGACCAGCCCTATTCGTTCAAGATGCGCTTCGAGGACGAGAGCGGCAAATCCGGAACCAATCCTGAAGAGCTGATCGCCGCAGCGCATGCGTCCTGCTTCACCATGCAGCTTTCGCACTTCCTCGCCGAAGCCGGTTATCCGGCGGCGAAGCTGACGACGGATGCTGAAATCACAATCGGCCCCGTGCCGAGCGGCGGCCAAGCGATCTCGAAAAGCGCGCTGACGCTGCGTGGCAAGGTTCCCGGCATGAGCGACGCGCAGTTCGCCGAACTCGCCAACAAGGCCAAGGCGGGATGTCCGGTGTCGAAAGCGCTGGGCGCGATCGAGATCACGCTGGATGCGAAGCTAGAAGCGTAGCTGGCGCTTGCTCGCGGTCAATTTCCTGGCGCTGTTTCGCCTCGGCGTTCTACGCGCCCAAGTGCGCTGCGTAAGCGCATCGACGAAAAGCTGGCGCAACGCATCATCGAGGCAATGGACCACGCGTTGGGCGGGGCGCAAAAGAAAGCACGTTAGAAGCGATCGCATCTTGCGGCGCCCAGACGCCGCTATGCGCGCGCGATCTTCGTCAGCGCCGACATCAGCGCCGCCAGCTCCGCAGGTTTGAAACACGCCGTAAAGCGGCGTTCATGGGCAACAATGCGCGTTTTCACCTTGCGCAGAAAGCCCTGGCCGGCCGGCGTGAGGTAGAGTTCCTGCCGTCGACGATCGGCCACGGAGCGTTGGCGAATGACGAAGCCACGATCTTCGAGGCGGTCGACCACGGCCATCATGGTCGCCCGATCCATTCCCAATGAAGAGGCGAGCGACGCTTGGGAGACACCAGGATTAGCGTGAATGAGCCAAAGAGTGGCTGTCTGCTTCTGAGTCACGTCCAGTCCCGCAATGGCCGCCATGTAGTCGCGATGGATGGCGCCTTGAGCGCGCCGAACCCGATAGCCCAACAACGCGTCGAGATCGTCGAACCGGAGGTCAAGGCTCTCTACGGCGTCGCCTCTCTCGGCTGTGCGTGCGCTGCGAACCTTCGACATCTCGACCGAGTCCTCATCAGGAAGTGCTTCGCTAGATCAGAAGCGGCTGGAGTTGGCTAGTGCGAATCCAGTTGCAGCGGCGGACGACATGTCTCGATCCAGCGTGCGTAGGAAACGCGCTCGCGACGCCGCCATGCTAGGGCGAGCGCGCCGTCGCTTCCCAGTGAAGTAACAGCGCCGGTATCGAGCATGTGCAGCAAATTTATCGGCTTGCCAATTAGCAGGCAACACAAATAGTATGTGACATATACAAATAGAACATAGGGAGGACGAACATGCTCAACTGGCAGCGGGCTGCTCGGTTTGGAGCGCATGCCTTGGTGGCGACTACCGCGCCCATGTGGATTGGGGTTGCGTCTGCCCAAGCACCTTCCGATCAAACGCCAACGGCCGAGACGGTGGGGGATAGGGTTATCGTGACCGCGCGGCGGCGCGAGGAAGACCTGCAGGACACTCCTGTTGCGGTGACGGTGCTGACGGCGGATGCGCTTGAACGTCAGCAAATCACCGGAACAGTCGATCTGGACAAGGTGGCGCCAAATCTTCAGTTCCATTCATATGGAACGCTGACCGGCAACAACTCGGCCGCCCAGGTCTTCATCCGCGGCATCGGACAAACAGACGCCACGCCTGCTGTCGACCCAGGCGTCGGGATCTACATCGACGAGGTCTATATGGGCCGCTCTGTGGGCGGCGCCATGGATTTCCGAGACATAGCAAGCGTTCAGATTCTGCGCGGACCGCAGGGGACCCTGTTCGGCCGCAACACGATCGGCGGCGCCGTGCTGATTACCACCAACGCACCGGGAGAAGGCGCAGGCAATACCGTTCGTCTGGGCGTCGGCGAGGACAATCTGCGTGAAGCGTTCGGCGCGTTCGATCTACCGATCAATGACCAATGGTCTGCTCGCGTGGCCTTGGGCGCGCGCCAGCGAGACGGATATGTGACGCGCAGCTTCGACGGCCAGGATCTTGGCGACGACAACATGTATACTGGCCAGGCCGCCTTGCGATGGAAGCCGTCTTCGGATCTCGTTTTCACCCTGCGCGCGGACTATACCAACGAGGATGAAAACGGGTCGCCGTTTGTGTTCCGCGCGATGAATGAAGCGGCGACTTTCGTGGGGGCGGCGAGCATCGCCGCCGGCTGTCCAAACATTCTTGACGGGTTTCCGCCGCCGCTGCTGGTGGGGCCGCTCGATGACGATCGCTGCGGAAACGACGCCCAGGCGCAGGGTCCCTTCACCAACGGCGGCACGTACCCGGTATTCAGTACGCTGGAGAACAGTGGAGCATCGCTCGTCTCGGAATGGGAGGTCAGCGATGTCCTGTCGTTCAAGTCGATCACGGCGGGCCGGAGCCTGGAATGGACAGGTTCCCGCGACGCGGACAACACGCCGCTGCTCATTCTTCACACCAATTATGCGAGCGAGAGCGATCAGTTCAGCCAGGAACTGCAGGCGCTGATCGACACGGACAAGGTCGATGGCGTGTTCGGCGCCTACTATTTCGACGAATCCTCCTTCGATCGGCTCCGTGTTCCGCTGGGCAATCCTGGCACGTCATACGATACCCAGCGCGTGTCGATGGACAGCCTCGCGTGGGCCATATTCACTGAGTGGACATTGCACTTCACCGACGCGTTCAGCGCCACAGCCGGCATCCGGCACACGGACGAAACGAAAGGCCTCCAGGCGACAATGTTCAACGTGGCGCCGGCTACGGCGCCCGAGCCTGCGATCCCTTCCGCACTCTGCCCCTTTGCCGGCGCGCCGCCCACGCAGACAGGCTGCCTGTTCCTCACGACCAACCGCTTCGAGCGGAACTTTTCGGCGACCACCGGCTCGGCGAGCTTTCAATACCGTTGGAACGACGGCTTGATGACGTATCTGAGCTGGTCGCAGGGCTTCAAGAGCGGCGGCTTCAATCAGCGCTACAACGCAGCGCCGCCCGGAAACGCCCCGATCTCCTTCGATGCCGAGACGGCTGAGTCTTTCGAGTTCGGATTCAAGTCGAACCCGACCAGCTATTTGCGGTTGAACGGAGCGGTTTTCTCGACGCAATACCAAGACATCCAGATGACCTACCGGCTGGGCGTGGTGCCGCTGCTGTTCAACGCCGGCGAAGCCACGATCGATGGGGCGGAACTCGAACTGGCGTTCTCGCCGACCGACGATTTCCTGGTGGACGCGAGCCTCGGCTACCTTGATGGAGGGTTCGACAGCATCACGCCGCCGCCGCCCTTCGGCCCGGTAACGCCCACGGCAACCGCCACCTTGAGCAGCGAGCTTCCGTTCACGCCGGAATTGCAGGCGCATCTCGGCGCGTCCTACACTTTCCATCCGACCGGCGAGCTGCTTCTAACGCCGCGCATCGATGTCAGTTACACCGACAGCCAGTTCTTCGATGCGGGGAATTCACCGGAAATCGCACAACAGGATGCGGTGACGCTCGTGAACGGATCCCTGACGCTGGCGGCGGAAGACGGCCGGTGGCGGGTCACGTTGAGCGGCAACAATCTGACGGACGAACTCTATACCGTGGCGGGAACGTCTTCGCTCACCACGGCGTCAGGCTATGCGGAGTCGATCTACGCTCGCCCGAGAACATTCTCGCTGGGCCTCTCGATGAACTTCTAGCTACCCGAAACAATTCCGTAGCTCTCGCCTTCGGACACCGCGACGATGACGTGGCGGACCTTCTCCGCGAGGTCCGACAGTGGCCGCAGCTTGTCGAACGGCCAGTCGTCCTCGACGACGTAGAGGATGAATTGGTCGCTGATCATCCAGCCGGTCACAGCCTCGACTACGCCTGGACCGAGTTCAGCCTTGGTGACGACCAGATAGCTTTCTTCGCCGCGCGCGTCCCATTTTCCGGGCGTCTTCGGGTGCGGCGCCTCGGCGTCGAACGGTGCGGCGAGAAGATCCTGCGCCACGAGGCAGAAGCGATGCGCCAGCTTGCCCTGCGCGATCAGCCATTCGTCCATCCAGGCATTGGCGCTGGCTGTTGGGGGTGCTGCATCGCCGGGCGGCTGTTCGCCGCCCGCCGGCGCCAACGCCCACACTTCCGGAGACGTCCAGCCGCGCTGGCACACCGAGCGTCCCAAATCGCCGGAATTCCAGAGCAGGTGCTGGACATAGTCCATCAGCCCCTTCGGCGCGGAAATTCTGGCAAGCCCGTCCACAACACCACCTAGCGCTTCTCGACATAGAGCGGCATGCCGCCCTCGGGCCGTAGCGTAATGCGGATATTGGGCTCGACCCGATGCAAGGGATTGGGACGGAATTTGAGGGCGCGCACAAGGGTCGCCAGGATCGCAACTGCCTCCATGTAGGCGAACTTCATCCCGATGCAGATGCGGGGCCCTGCCCCGAACGGCATGTACTGGAAGCGCGTACGGCCTTCCGAACGCTCTTCCGAGAAGCGATCCGGGTCGAAGCGCTCCGGGTTCTCCCAGAGCAGCTTGTGGCGATGCATGATGTAGATGAGGGCGAAAGCCAGATCGCCTTTTTTCACCTTCACCGGGCCGAGATCAATGTCGGCGTTGGCCATGCGGTCGATAATGGCGACTGGCGGGTAGAGCCGCATCGATTCCTTGATGACCTGCTCGTGGAACGGCATGGCGTCGACCATGTCGGCGTCGATCTGCCTGTCGCCGCAGACATCGCGCACTTCCTTCAGCAGCCGATCCTGCACTTCAGGCGTGTTGGCGATGAGGTAGAGCGAATAGGTCAGCGCCAGCGCCGTCGTCTCATGGCCTGCGCCGATGAATGTGACGACATTGTCGCGCAGCTCGATGTCGGAGAGGCCCTTGCCCGTTTCCGGATCGCGCGCGGCGAGCAGGAGGCCGAGCAGGTCCTTCTTCTGCGAGACGCTAAGACGGCGCCGGCCGATCGCGTCGACGGCCGCTTTCTTGAGACCGGCAGCGGCCACCCTGCCCCGGCGCGCCCAGGGACGCGGAATCCAGTTCGGCGCGCCGAACATGTCGAACATGTCCGGCTTGCCCATTGTCTCGATGTATTCCGTGACGCTGTGCGCCACAGCGTCGTAGGCGAAACCCGGATCGGCGCCGCCGAGGATCGTCTCGACGATCACATCCAGCGTCGCGTGCTGCATCTCGCCCATCACATTGATCGGCGTGTCGGCGCCGGCGGACTTCATCCGCTCCGCCGTCTCCTGGGCCGATGTCGAGAAGGCCGGCACCATTGCGCGCAGCGCATCGATGCGGAAAGCGGGCGAGGCGGCGCGGCGCTGGAACTTCCAGTGCTCGCCTACAGCCGATAGCAAACCATCGCCCGCCGCTGGCCGCACGAGGCGGCGCTGGAAGGGCGACTTCTCGAAGATGTCGGCGTGATCGAGGAAGACCGCCTTCATGTGATCCGGCTGGCGGAAATAGTGGAAGGTCCGGCCGATCCAGCGCACCCCGTGATACGGGTTCTCGTACATCGCCTTCGGCCAGACATAGAGCGGATTGGCGATCATCTGCAGCAGGCCGCGCACCATGGGCAGCGGCTTGTCAGGCGGGATCACCGTCTGGGGAATGAAGACGGGCGGTTCGGTCAGCGTGTCGGCCATATGCTCTTGCCCGAGTTGGGCCTCATGCTTTCAGCGCCTGATCGAGATCGGCGATCAGATCGTCCGGATTCTCGATGCCGATCGAGAGGCGGATCAGGGAATCCGTAATGCCCAGCCTTTTGCGGCTTTCCGGCGGCACGTCGGAATGGGTCATGGCGGCGGGATGCGAGGCCAACGTCTCCGTGCCTCCAAGGCTGACCGCCAGCTTGATGATCTTCAGGGCATCGAGGACGGCGAAAGCCTCCTTCTCTCCGCCCTGGACCTCGAACGCGAAAGTCGATCCGGCGGTGAGGCACTGGCGCTCGTAGAGCGCGCGGTCCGGATGATCCTTGGGCAGGAAGCCAAGATACCAGACCGATTTCACGCGCGGATGCGTGTTGAGGTACGCCGCCACCTTGCGAGCGCCGGTTTCCGCCGCATCCATCCGGACCTTCAGCGTCTCCAGAGACCGCAGCAGCAGCCACGCAGTGTGGGGATCAGTCATGGTGCCGAAGATCGTCCGCATCACGCCGACCGGCGCCAGCCAGGCCGCGTCGCCCGACACCGCTCCGGCGATCAGGTCGGAATGCCCGCCGACATACTTGGTGAGCGATGTGACGCAGAGATCGGCACCCAGCTTCAGCGGCGTCTGCCAGATCGGCCCGAGGAATGTGTTGTCCACGATCACAGGCGGTCTTCCGGCTGGCGTCGCCAGGCTTTCCGAAATTTCCCGCGCCAGGGCTATGTCGATGAGGCCGTTGGTGGGGTTGGCCGGGGTCTCAAGATACACCACGCCGACCTTGCCGCCGCTTTGCGCCGCCTTGGCCGTCGCCGCCATCGCCGCCTCGCGGAAAGCGGTCTCGCCGCCCTCGGCCATGAAGCCGACGCCCTTCACCCCGAACTGAGGAAGGATGTTGTGCACAAGATACTCCGTGCCCCCGTACACCGGCTCGGAGAAAACGAAGCTGTCGCCCGGCTTCAGGAAGGTCATCAGCGAAGTCGAGATCGCGGCCATGCCGGAGGCGAAGGCCAGCGCTTTCTCCGCCCCGTCCCACACCGCCAGCCTGTCTTCGAGCACTTCAAGGTTGGGGTTGTTGATGCGGGAGTAGATGAGGCCCATCTCCTCGCCCCGCCGCTTCTCGCGCAAGCCATAGGCGAGTTCGAAGGACGCCTTGCCCTCTTCCGCATTGCGGAAAACGAAGGTCGATGTCTGGAACAAGGGCGGCTTGAGAGCGCCCTCGGAAAGCTCCGGCGCGTAGCCGTAGCCCATCATCAACGTCTCGGGGGACAGCTGATGCCCCCCCAGTTTTTTTGCCCGGTAGGGTTTTGCAGGTTTTGTCATGCGCCTGAAGATAAGGCCCTTTGCCGCACCCGAAAATGAAATGTTGTGCTGCGCACTTGCACAGGACGGCAGGATAGTTGTTAGGGTGCCGGCGGAACGAGGCGCCCCATATTGGTTCGCCTCGGGCTTGAACCCAATTTACCCGCAGTTGATGAGGCTCTACGCCTGCATCCGAGACGAGGGAGGGCGAGTTGGACCGGTCACCGGGATCCGCGAAGGATCATATTGGCTTTCAGGCCCTGACCCAGGCTGCGCTCAAGAGCGTGGTCCGGTCGGCCCTGCAGACAGCGGCAGCGCTGGAACACCTTCCAGGTGAACATCACTTCTACGTCACCTTCCGCACGCGCACCCAGGGCGTGCAGATGGCCGACTACCTGAAGGACCGCTTCCCCGACGAGATGACCATCGTGATCCAGCACCAGTACTGGGACTTCGAAGTGTTCGATGACCGCTTCGAGATCATCCTCAAATTCTCGGGCGTGCCCCAGCACCTGCGCATTCCCTTCGCGGCCGTGACGCGCTTCTTCGACCCGTCGGTGAATTTCGGCCTGCAGTTCGACCGCGACGAAGCCGTCGCCTTCTCCGAGGCCAGGGGCGAGGCCGCACTGCCGCCGGGCGAACCGCCCGCGACATCGCCGGAAACGGCGGACGGCACGGTCATTTCGCTCGATGCTTTCCGGCGCAAGTGAAGACTGGCCGGCGCAAGTGAGTTCCGAAGACAAGCCAGACGAACCGCCCCGCGTCTCCGACGCGGAGATGCTGGCGCGTTTCAGCAATTCGAAGAAGCGTCCGCCCTGCACCGAAACCGTCGGCATGAAGCTGACGCATGTCGACCAGGCGAAGATGACGGCGCGCTACCAGTTCGAGGCCAAGCAGGATTTCGCCAATCCCACCGGCGCGATCCAGGGCGGCTTCATTGCCGCGATGCTGGACGAGGCGATGAGCGCAACCGCCATCATCGCCTCCAACGTCACCATGAACGCACCGACGCTGGAGATGAAGATCTCTTTCCTGCGCCCGTTATTCGTCGGCAAGGCGAGCGCCGAGGCGCGCATCCTCAAGTGGGGAAAATCCACCTGCTTCATCGAAGCGGAACTTTTCGATCCGCAGGGACAGATGGTCGCAAAGGCAAGCGCCACACAGGCGCCGAAGCCTTTCAAGCGGTTCTGAGAAAGCATCGCAGCATCGCAACCTCGACCGTTGTGCGCGGCTGTGCGAGCCTCGACCGGCATGCAGGATCGCTTCATTCATAGCTCTGGCCGCCAGCCGTGACCGGCCCGGAAATCTGCCAGTCGCATCTTGCTGTCGCGCCGTGGATGGATGCGCTGTCCGCGCGCCTGCCCGGCCTTCAGCCAGTGGCGCCAGGCAAATGGCTGTCGCGCGACGACGCCTTCACCGCGCAGATGGCCTATCGCGACCGGCTGATCTCAGACCGGTTCGACGACGTTGTCGCCGGCCCACCCCATGTCAGCCAGGCCGAACGGGATCTCCTGCTGGCTGTCATCGCGGCGGTCGCGGAAATTCCCGGTTATCGCCGCATCGGCAATTCGATCATTCGGCCCGACGGCGTGCGCATCAATGTCACCGCCAGCCGGCCGCTGGTTGCAGCCGCGCGCCTCGTCCAGGAAGACATGCTGCTGCTCGAGTCGACATCCAGCGGCTATGTCCTCACCTCCGGCGTGCTGTGCTTCCCGGCGAGCTGGAGCCTCCGGCAGAAGATGGACCGCGGAATGGTCGGCATCCACGCGCCGGTCGATCGCTACGACGCCAACATGGCTCAAAGGGTCGAGCGCGTGCTCACGGCGCTGCAGCCCGGCAAGGCCGTCTGGCGCGCCAACGTGCTCTGCTACAACGATCCCGATCTCCACCAGCCGCGCCTCGAGTCCGAAAAGCGACCCTTCGATCGCGCCAAGCCGCTGTGGGTGCGCGTCGAGCGCCAGTCGCTAATGCGGCTTTCGCCCTCCAACGCCATCGTCTTCACCATCCACACCCACATCGTTCCGATGAGAGCGCTGACGCCCGAGCAGGCCGCGAGCATGCCCGAAGCCGTGCGCAATGGCGGCAGCATGGGCGAGCCGCTTTCACCCGCATGAGCCGTGCGACGCACATTCTGCCGGATCGTCTCGCGCCGGACCTGAAGCTCTGGTTCGTCGGCACGGCGGCGGGCCCGCGATCTGCCGCCGTCGGCGCCTACTATGCGCACCCCGGCAACCGCTTCTGGCGCGCCCTGCATCAGGCGAAGATCACCCCGCGCCTCTATGACCCGCACGACTATCCGGAACTGCTCGATCTCGGCCTGGGCCTCACCGATTTCTGCAAGACCGGCTGGGGCGTCGATAGCCAGATCAGGCGAGAGCAGTTCGACGTCAAAGGTTTCCGGCGCAAGGTCGGGCGGTTCAAACCGCATGCACTCGCTTTCACCAGCAAGACCGCGGCAAGCCTCTGGCTAGAGCGCTCCACCGGCCGCATCGAGCCCGGCAGGCAAACCGAGACGCCGCCGGGGCCCGCCGTCTTCGTACTGCCTTCGCCTTCGGGCCTTGCGACTTCCTACTGGTCGATCGAGCCTTGGCGCGAGGTTGGCCGGTGGCTGAAATCCGGCTGATGAGCCTTCAAGCGCTCGAATCGCTTGCAGAGAGAACGTGCTTTTCCGGGCGATTTTCGTCGTATCCCATGCTAGGGGGCGGAGGGCGACAGGGAGTTCACGCATGAAGCGCTCGGGCGCCGCTACGGCAGGGAGCGTACGGGCGAAAGGATCGCTCGATCGCGCAACAATCGTTAGTACCGCGCTGCTTCTGCTGGACGAGGTCGGCATAGACGGCCTCTCGACGCGCCGGCTCGCAGCCGAACTCGGCATCAAGAGCGCCTCGCTCTATTGGCACTTCAAAGACAAGAACGAACTGCTCAATGAAATGTCCGGCGCGATGTTCGAGGAGTGCCTTCCCGCGCCCAATGTCGGCGGAGCTAATTTCGACTGGGCGGAATGGCTCGCCGAGGGCGCGCGCGCCATTCGCCGCACCGCTCTTACCCGTCGCGACGGCGCCCAGGTGATGGCGCGGCCCCGGCCCAGGGCGCCGGTCGGACGCGCCGCCTTCGAGGAGAACGTGAAGACGGTGATGCGCTCGGGCCTTGCCGACATGGAGGCGCGCCTCACCATGCAGACACTCCGCCGCTATGCCATTGGCGCCGCGCTGCAGGAGCAGTCGAACAAGGGCGGTTCGGCCGCCGTCGGCATCGTCGGTACAGGCGAGGAAGGTTTCGAGTTCGGCCTGCAGGTTTTCATCGACGGCCTGAAAGCACGGCTTGCGGAGCGCGCCAAGGTCGCCAAGTCGATCAAGAAAAGAGCAGGATGAGCAGACGGCGCGCGGTTTCCCGCGCGCCGCTTCAACTCAAGCAAGCCAGATCAGCCGCCGTTCAGCTTGCCGCCTTTCGACGACATCATCATGTCGAGGATGGCCTGCGTGACCTTCGGCTCCAGGCCTTCGGTGTGGCCCTTGTTCATGCGGATTACGTCGGCGACGACGCGGCCGTCCCTGCAGCCTTCGAAGACATAGACCTGCGCCGTTCCTGGCCGCGCGGTCGTCCCCCACGAGGGGCCGCGCGACTGGTCGGTCGCGGTGACATAGCCGGCCTTTTCGTCGACCACGTCCGGCTTGCGCACGCGCGGGCCGCATCCGTACTTCTCCGCCCACTCGGACTTGTCCGTCGCTGTAGTGCTGGAGGCTTCGAGTTCGCCGATGTCGAAGATAAAGGAGAAGTCGCAGGTCAGCGGCACGGGCGGCGCCGGAGGCGTTGCGCCCGGCGGAGGCGTCACGCCCGTCACCCGCTGCACCACCGGCGTACCGACGCGGCCACCAGACAACGAAACAAAGCCGTCGACCTTCTCCTTGAAATAATCGCTGCAGACGATGCGGCGCGAGGTAAGGCCGCCCTGGCTGTGTCCTACCAGCCAGAAGCGCTGGATGTTTTCCTTGCCGAAGTCGGCGATCACCGTGTCGACGATGCCGGCGAGATATTTGTCGTCCGCATCGGCCGTCCACACGCGGTTGCCCGGCTGGCCCTGCGCGTTGAGCGGAACGGTCAGCGCCGTCGGCGTCGCCACCACCATGCGATATTTCGACGTGTAGTCGGCTGCGGGGAAATAGCCGCGCTGCCAGTTTCCGATCGAACCCGCACCATGCAGGTTGAGCACGAAGTTGACCTTCTCGCCCGGCTTCAGGTCGCATGGATAGTCGAGGAAGAAGGTGCGCTGCGAGTTGAACTCGGTGGCCTCGCCGATGAAGGTGCGGGCGTAGGCCGGGCAATCCTTCGCTTCGGGGCACTCATAGCGCGGCGGCGCCGCACAGGGCGAACGCGCATATTCCTTCGCCTGCGTGGCCGTGCTCACGCATCCCGCGGCCATCAGCGCCGCAGCCGCAACGATCCCCGTTCCAAACCGAATCATGTCTCCCTCCGAGTTGCGCCGCCTTAATTTTGCGGGGGCGGTCTGTCCCGTCATGCCTGAACTATCATTGCTAGTTGGCCACGGCCAAGCCGAAACGACCCCTCAAAGCGTTTGTGTTGCATGACGGACTGGCCCCGCTTCGATCCCAACTGGCTTCATCCCAATCGCCATGTGCGCAAACTCATCGGCATGGGTGCGGTGACCATGGGCCTGTCGCTGCTCGGCTGGCTGGTGTTCGACTGGCTGGCGCCGGCGCAGCACAACCCGTTCAAGCCGCTAGATCTTGCAACGCGCCCCGGCATCGCTACCGGCTTCAAGCTCGATCGCCTAGCGCAGAACAAGCAGAAATGTTTTGCCGCACTCGACAAGGTCGGCATCGCCTACACGCGCGTCGAGCGCAAAGGCGACCGCGCCGAATGCCTGCTGGAAGATGCGCTGACGCTCGACCAGTCGTTGACGCCCTACTCCGCCACGCTGTCGATGTCCTGCCCCCTCGCCGCCGCCGTCTACGTCTGGGAGCGCCACGTCGTGATTCCAGCCGCGGAGAAACATCTCGGCCAGAAGGTTACCCGCGTCGAGACGTTCGGGTCCTACTCATGCCGGCGCGTCAACAACGAAAAAACCGGTCGCTGGAGCGAGCACGCGACAGGCGCCGCGATCGATATCGCCGGCTTCACGCTGGCCGACGGCTCGACCGTTATGGTTGAGGACGATTTCTATGGAAACACCGCCAAGAGCCGCTTCTTGCACCAAGTACGCGACCGTGGCTGCGATCTGTTCTCCGCAACGCTCAGCCCCGACTACAACGCTGCCCACCGCAACCATTTCCATTTCGACATGGGCCTCTACACGATCTGCTCCTGAGCGAACGGAACCTGTTCGGCTCGCCTCGCGTTGCATTCTTCAGGGTCGGCAGGAGGCCAAGATGGTCAGACATGCATTGATCCTTTTTTCCGGCGCCGGACTCATGGCGCTCGCCGCGTGCGAAACAGGTCCCGGATACGCCAACGACCCGCGCCGGGCCTGGGAGGTGACGGCCTGGGCCACCGCCCGGCCTGATGGCCTCTACTCTGTGCGCACGGTCACCGTTGCGCCCGACACATGCTACGCGCCGGGCGAGATGCGATCCGCGCCGTCCTCGCTTCCCGGCACGATAGAACTCCAGACCAATGTCATCCGCGCCGCCAACGGCCCGTGTCAGAACTACTACACCGACATCGTGCAGGATCTGCCCGCGGTGCGCCTCGAACCTGACGACAAGCAAATTCAAGTCGTCGTCTTCGCCGACGGCGCCGAGCGCAACCGGCTGCTCGTCAACATCGAAAACCTGGAGCCGTTAGCGGCCAACTATTATCCCCGTTACGACCCCCGCGATCCGCGCTACGTCCCTCCGCGCTATCAGTAGGCGCACACGCTCCGGCGACAGCCGTTTGAGTGGTGATCCCAGCTTCCCGGCCCGCTTATGCGGCCGGGAAGTCCTCATGTTTTTGTGCTGAATTGTGGTCGATGCATTCCGCCATCCGGGATGCTATATTGCTCGTATGAAACCCGCGCTCGCTGCCTTGTTTCTCAGCCCCTTGCTGATTGCTGCTCCCGCCTTCGCGCAGGAGACTAACGAGCTGCCGCGCTTTGAGGCGCTACAGCAGCAGGAACAAGCCTTCGAACAGCGGCGCGTCGACAATCTGGAAACACAGCGCCAGCGCGAACTCGACCGAATGGCCGCGCCCAACTCCGGCTTTACCGGCGCCGACCGCGCCATTCGCGATCTCGAATACGCGCGCGAACGCGACCGCATCATCCTTCAGGGTGAACTCGAGCGCGAGCAAGTGGCGCGCCAGCGCCAGCTCGAGAACACTGCCCTGCCCAACCGCCGTATCGCGCCCTATTCCAGTCTGGTGGTGACGAACCCCGAGCAGTACATCTTGCCGCCCGCCCCACCAGGCCAATACTACGCGCGACTCAATGGCCGTTTCGTCCTTGTCGACCGCACGTCTGAACTCGTCGTCAAAGTGCTGGAGCCACAACCGACCGATCCGACCGCCGACGTGCCGTTGGGACCGCGTCCCCCGCCTCGGCCCGGCCTGCCGACCGCGCGGATCGGCGCAAGCTCGGACTATGTGATCCTGAACCCTACCAGCCTTTCGTTGCCACCTGCCCCGCAGGGGCAGTTCTACGCGACCTATGAAGGCCGCATCCTGCTCGTCGATTTACAGACCGAGCGCGCCGTAAAGGTGATGGAGCGCTAGCATAAGTTGGGAGATGCCCAAGCCTGCGCCGAAATCAGGCATTTTCTCGCTCGACCAACCTCATCCCACCTGCGCCCTTGCACAACCGGCCAACGCCCCCCACTCTCATCTCCATCGTCAACTTAGCGAAAGGAGGTGATCCAATGTCAGTCACTATGAGCCGGGGCCTCGCCCAGACCAGCGATCTGATGTTCGGAGCAACCTTCGTTCGCAGCATCGCCTGATCGGGCTCGGAATCGCCGCTGGATGACCGGCGCGATCCCTTGAAGTCCCAATCCCTTGAAGAAGGGTGGGCAAGTCCCCGCTCAAATGACGGGAAGGGCCGCCGGCGAATGCCGCGCGGCCCTTCTTGTTTCTTGTTTCCCGATTTGCCTTTATCCCACCTCGACTCCCGGGGAGGGACTAATGGCACGCACACAGCTTTTCGGCCGCGTTCGCACGGCGCTCACGCGCGCGCGTCTCGCCCTGCCCGATGCGCCGCCGCCAGGACCGCGCGCCATCAGCCGGCGCACGGCGCTGGCGCTGATGGCCGCCGCGGCGGCCTGCACACCGAAATCTGGACCCGCCGCCACGCGGTCGGACGCCACCGCCATCATCGGCGCGGGCACTTCGGGCCTCGTCATCGCCTGGCGGCTCGCCAATGCCGGCCGAGCCACCGAAATCTACGAATCGAGCGGCCGCACCGGCGGGCGCATGTACACGCTGCGCAATTTCACGCCTGAGGGGCAGTTCTGCGAACTCGGGGGCGAATTGGTCGATTCCAACCACAAGGCGCTGATCGATCTCTGCGGCGAACTCGGTATCTCGATCCAGCGCCTGCGCGCCGAGGGCGACGCCGCAACCGACCTCTTCGACTTCGGCGGCAAGACCTACACGATGAGCGATCTGGTCGATCCCGCCTCGCAGACCGGCGCCTTCATCCCGGTTGCTGCGCGCATCGCCGCTGACCAAGCCGACCTCCTCGACGCCGAGGACAACTGGACGCCCCGCGCCCTCGAACTCGACGCCCTGCCCCTGTCGAAATACCTCGAAAGCCTCGCCAGGTCGACCGACCGCTGGGTGATCGACCTTCTCGCGCTCGCCTATCACGGCGAATACGGCATCCCGCTCGACCAGCAATCCTCGCTCAACCTAGTCGACTTCATCGGCGTCGATACCAACGAGGCCTTCTCCATGTTCGGCGACAGCGACGAGGCGCATCGCATTGCTGGCGGCTCCGGCACGCTGCCCGAGACGCTCACGGCACGCCTCTCCACCGCGCCGCTGGCCGAGCGCAGCTCTGTCAACCTGCGCCATGAACTCACTTCGATCGACCGCGATGGCGACGGCTTCAAGCTGAGCTTCAAGACGCAGGACGGCGCCACGATCGAAAAGAGTTTCACGCGCGTCGTGCTCGCCCTACCTTTCACACGCCTGCGCGACGTCAAAGGCCTCGGCGGGCTCGGCCTCAGCGCCGAGAAGATGCGCGCCATCAACGAGCTCGGCTATGGCGTCAACGCCAAGCTGATGGTCGGCACGTCGTCGCGCCCGTGGACCGGCTCGCTCAACGGCATCAATGCGCCGCTCTCCGGCTCAATTTATTCCGATCGCGGCTTCCAGATCGTCTGGGACACCAGCGTCGGCCAGGAGGGCAAGGGCGGCGTGCTGACCAACTTCCTCTCCGGCGCGCCCGCGAAGGGCGAGGAGTCCGGCGCGCTTGCGACCCTTCAAAAAGGGCTCGACACCTTCTCGCCCGAACTTGGCGCCGCACTCACGCCCAACGTCCGCGCCAGCTTCTTCTGGCCGAACCATCCGCACACCAAGGCGAGTTATGCCGGCTGCATGGTCGGCCAATACACGCACTTCCTCGAATATGCCGCCCAGACCGAACTCGACGGCCGACTGTTCTTCGCTGGCGAACACACCAGCGCCGAATCAGTTGGTTTCATGAATGGTGCGGTGGACGCGGGCGAGCGTGTGTCAAAGGAACTCCTGACACAGGTTTAGTGGCCGGAACTCCCACCCCTCTCATGGGTTAGCCCATCGAACAGAGGGAGTTACCCCCATGAACGCCATCTTCCTTGCGGCCGCGAGCCTGGGAGCCTGGGAGCCTTCACCGTATTCATGACCGCCCCGGCGGATGTGCGCGTAGTGTCTGCCGAAGACCGCGGCTCGATGACCCGCGACGTCAGAGTGAACCCGGATACGGGCGAGACCGAAGAGACGAACGTCATCTCCTTCCTCGACTGATCCATCTTCCCACCAGCTTGCCGGACGCCACGTCCCGCGCGATCATCGCGCCATGGCGGACGCCCAGCGATATCGGACATTCCGGGAGTTCTACCCGTTCTACCTGACGGAGCACATCAACCCCATCAGCCGGCGTCTGCATGTCGTCGGCACGACTCTGGTGATCGGCTCACTCATCGCCGCGATAGTGTTGCGCGACTGGCGCTTTGCGATCGCGGCCCCCTTTATCGGCTATGGCTTCGCCTGGGTCGGCCACTTCTTCTTTGAAAAGAACCAGCCCGCCACTTTCAAATATCCGGGCTTCAGTCTGATGGGCGATTTCCGCCTTTGGTTCGAGACCGTCACCGGGAAGAGACGCTGGTAGGCTGGTATACGCGAAAAGGCGCGTAGCGCTGTTGCTTGCGCCGCCATGCTGAAGGACCATAGGGTCTGCCGAAGGGGACTAGCTATTTTGACCTGGATGAGACACGCGCAACGACACCTGCAGGCCATCGCGCTTTGTGTGTTGCTTCCCTGCGCCATCGCGCCGGAAAATTTTCTGCTGGCCTCCGGACAGACGCCTCAGCAGGCCCCCTCGCAGTCGAATTTCGATCAGTCTAGGGGTGTGACTTTCGGCTGCCAGGACGGCAGCCAACTTGTGCTCGCCTTTGAAGGCAACGAAGCTGTCCTTTCGGCCGTCGTTTCCGTACATGGCGTCATCTATCGCCTTCCGGTCCAGCCGCGAGAGCCGGGCCCGGTGCAGATTGTTTGGAGCGATGGCGCGCATTCGTTGTCCTGGAGCTCCGGGGTCCGTCTCATGTGGATGGGGGAAGCGATCCACCTGATGTGTGGACGCAGCCACAAGCACTGAGGCCTGTCGTCCTTGAGTGCAGATTTCTGGGTCCTGCCGATTTGACGCTGGTGCGGGAGGTGGGGGTCGAACCCACAAATCCTTACGGACGGAGGATTTTGAGTCCTCTGCGTCTGCCAATTCCGCCACTCCCGCACGGTCGAAGCGAGCGGCGGTGTTAGCGCAACCGAAGATCGAGTCAAAGAGCCTGAAGGATGGTGAGCCTGAAAGGCGTGAACCGGCCTTAGCCTGCGATCGAACCCTGCGCGACGAGCCGGAGGCTCAGATACGCACCGAGGATCACCGAAATGACCAGCTGCGCGTGGTGCTGGGACAGCGTGCGCAGGGAAACGGCCTGGATCTGACCCTGAATCTGGCGAAGCGTACGCATTGGGACAACCCCGAAAGCGCGGCCGACTATCCGGCGCGCGAGGCCATCCTCGGCAAAGATCGCAAACATCCGGTTCACGGATTGCAGAAATTTTGATCGAATTTCCGCTTTCTGGCGCCTAGTGAAGCTGCGATGCGACGATGAAGCCGCCCACCAGCACCACGACGAAAAGCAGCATGAACAGGCCGATACGCTTTTCGATCATGGGCGCGAGGGTGGGCCCGAAGGTCTTGAACAGCCATGCAACGAGGAAGAAGCGGATGCCGCGGGTAACCACGCAGGCGGCGACGAAGATCGGCAGGTCGAAGGCCATCGCGCCCGAGACGATGGTGACCAGCTTGAACGGGATGGGTGTAATGCCCTTGAGGAAGATGATCCATACGCCCGCCTCGGCGTAAGAGGCGCGCAGCTCGTCTTCTTTTCCGCCGTATCCGAACAGCGAGATGATCTGCGAACCGACGCTTTCGAACAGCCAGTAGCCGATCGCATAGCCGAGGAGAGCGCCGAAGACCGAGGCAACGGTGCAGACGATCGCGTAGCGATAGGCCCGCTCCGGCCGTGCAAAGCACATCGGCGCCAGCATCACGTCGGGCGGGATGGGGAAGAACGAACTCTCGGCGAACGAGATCCCGAACAGCCACGGCTCGGCATGCTTGCTGCCAGCGAGCTTGATCACCCAGTTGTAGAGCCCGCCGAGGGGGCCCTTGGCCTTGCCGTGAACGGGGGTCGGGCCGGCGGCGGCGGCGGGCGCGGTTTGGGTCGCTTCCGTCATGGATCAGGCCTGTTCCCTTGTCTGGCGAGCCGTTTGGACCGGACCTAGCACGCACCGGGCCAGATGGAAGCAGCCGCAGCATCACGATACCACCAAGTAACCCTCGTAACGCCAACAGCCCCTGCCGTTTGGTCGCATTGCTGCCCTCCCCCCGGGGGATAACGTCGAGTCATGGAGAGAATGCCGCTCGACCGGGCGAAGTGGCCCTTCATCGCCCTGCTGGCGTGCGCTGCCGTGATGGCAACCGCTTACGCAGTTGAGATCTTTTTGCATTTTGCGCCATGCCAGATGTGCTGGTGGCAGCGTTACGCCTACATGGCCGCAGGCGCGATTGCCCTTGTTTCGATCGGCATCAACTGGCGGGGCGCGCGGCCGGGATTGATGTCGGCCACCTGCTTGCTGCTGGGCGTTGTCTTCCTCGTGGGTGCCTTCATCGCTGGTTGGCACGCGCTGGTCGAGTGGAAAATCTTGCCCGCGCTCGAAGGCTGCGTCGCGTCCGGCACGCTCGATCCGGAGAGTGATCTCTGGGGGAAGCTCGGCAAGCCGATCGCCGTCGCCTCCTGCGCTGATGCGCCCTTCCGCGTCCCCAACGTGGAATGGGGCCTGTCGATGGCCGGCGCAAACGCGTTCGTATCGCTGGCGCTCGCCGTCGGCAGCCTCATGGCCGCCTCGCGCCCGATGCGCACCGATACCGCCAACGAACCGGTTCGTGTATCATCTGAAGCGCATGAGCATGTCTGACAACCGCCGCCACGAAATGCTTCGTGTCGACCACGCTGGAGAATACGGCGCCGTCGCGATCTATCGTGGCCAGCTCGCCGTGTTCCAGCGCCGCGCAGGCCATGAGCGCATCACCGGCCAGCTCCAGGAAATGGCGCACCAGGAACAGGCGCATCTCGACGCCTTCGACAAGCTGCTAGCCTCTGGCCAAGTGCGCCCCACCGCTCTCTCGCCGGTGTGGAACGCCGCCGGCTTCGCGCTGGGCGCCGCCACCGCCCTGCTCGGCGAGAAGGCAGCCCACGCCTGCACCGAAGCGGTGGAGACAGTGATCGAGGAACACTATGGCGATCAGGTCGCCGAGTTCGAAGCTTCAGGTGATACCGAGCTCGCCGCCAAGCTCTCGAAATTCCGCGAGGAGGAAGTCGCCCACAAGGAACTCGCCGCCGCTGAGGGCGCAGCCCAGGCGCCGGGCTATCCTCTGCTCTCGGCCCTGATCCGCACAGGCTGCCGCCTTGCGATCCGCATCAGTGAGAAAGTTTAGGCTCAGCTGCGGCAGAGCTCTTTTCGAACCACCGGTCCAGAAAATCCAGCATCTCGTCCCAGTCGGCGATGCGCACGCCGTGACCTCCCGAGCGGATGAAGAACTCCAGCTCGCCGCCATTGGGCTTGTCCTTCAGCCCCGTCTGCGTGAGGCCCTTCGCTCCCAGCAGCTTATAGACCGGGTCGGCCGCAACCGCTGCGCGGAACGTCCCGTTGGGGTCCGACCACACATCTTTCCAGCCGTTGCCCAGCATCATTGGGCGCGGCGCCACCAGCGCCAGCAATTGGTGCTGGTCCACTGGTATGTCCAGTTCCCGGTCTGCATAGGCCGCATAGGCCGGCGAGAACCAGTGCGGATAGGCCTTGGTGATCTGCTTCACGCTTTCGCCGGCATAGGAGCGCGTCAGCGCCGCCCCGCCCTTGCCCGGCTGCAGCGGGATCACTGCCTCGATGCGCGGGTCGAACGCCGCCGCCAGGAGCGCCGCCTTGCCCTGCCGGGAGTGGCCCCACACAGCCGTCCTCGACGCATCGATGCGCGAATCTGCCTCCAACACATCCAGCGACCAGCTGAACGCAGCCGCCCAAACGGCCACCACACCATTTGGCCCGCGGTCGGCCGGCAGCAGCTTCGCGAGAACTTCGAGCTGTGTTTTCGACACCGCCGCATCGTCCGCTGCAAACGGTCCGGCGAAGAGTGTAGCGTAGGCGTAGCCGCGTTTGAGAATGTCCGCGTTCGGACCCTTGATGATATATTTGCCGAAGATCAGCCGGATCACCGAGGCCTCGAAGCCCTCGTCCATGCAGCCGCCGTCCGACAGGGCTTCCGACCCCATCGTCCCGGCATTGCCGCAGAAATTCTCGTTGATCAGCAGCGGGACCTTCGCGCCGGGCGCAACCCCCTTCGGCAGGGCCAGCGCGATGCGGAAGCTCGGCCCATCCGGTCCCGGCCCGATCCGTACATTGATCTCTTCGAGCGTGCCCGCCCCGCCCGCATAGTTGGCATCGACCACGCGGCGGCCGATCTCCACGCCATCCAGCTCCACGGGAACCGGTCCGTAGACCTCGTCCTCGAAGGCTTTCTTCAGCAGCGGGGCGCGACGCACCGTCCATTCCTCGGCTGTCGTCACCGCCGGATCGCCCTTGAACGCCGCGAGCACGGCAGGCGATGTCTCTTCGCGATGGGTGATGTCGGTGCTGGCGGTGTTGAGGCCGAGCGGCGTACAGGCGGCCAGCAGCAAAAGCCCCGCAAACGCGCCAGGGCCAAGTTTCCCAACCATCCGGCCCCGCTCCCCGTTCACGCTCTGTCGATCTCCGCCCTACTCTGCGGCTTTCGCCGTGCGCGCCGCACGCATCGCGGCCGCCTGGGCTTCTACGCGCGCGACGATCTTGTCGATCATCTCGGCGTTGGAAACCTTGCGATCCGGACGGCCGGACACGTACATCATGCCGGCATCCTTGCCGCCGCCGGTGAAGCCGAGATCCGTCATCGAAGCCTCGCCCGGGCCGTTCACCACGCAGCCGATGATCGACAGCGAGATCGGCTCGGAGATATGCGCCAGCTTCTCCTCCAGCGCCTCAACCGTGCGGATCACGTCGAAGCCCTGCCGCGCACAGCTCGGGCAAGAGATGATGTTGACGCCCCGCGTGCGGATGCCGAGCGACTTCAGGATATCGAAGCCGACCTTGATCTCTTCCTCGGGCTCGGCCGACAGCGAGACGCGGATCGTGTCGCCGATCCCGGCCCACAGCAGCGCGCCCATGCCGATCGCAGACTTGACCGACCCGGTGCGGAATCCGCCCGCTTCGGTGACGCCTAGGTGCAACGGCGCATCCGTCGCATCCGCCAGTTTCTGGTAGGCCGCAACGGTCATGAACACATCCGAGGCCTTCACCGAAATCTTGTATTCGTGGAAGTCATGGTCATCGAGGATGCGCGCATGGTCGAGCGCGCTTTCTACCATCGCATCCGGGCACGGCTCGCCGTATTTCTCCAGCAGGTGACGCTCCAGCGATCCGCCGTTCACCCCGATACGCATCGAGCAGCCATGATCCTTGGCCGCCTGGATTACTTCCTTCACGCGCGCCGCCGAACCGATATTGCCCGGGTTGATGCGCAGGCAGGCTGCGCCAGCCTTGGCCGCCTCGATCCCGCGCTTGTAGTGGAAATGGATGTCCGCGACGATCGGAACCTTCGAGCCGCGCACGATCTCAGCAAGCGCCGCGGTCGAGTCTTCATCCGGGCACGACACCCGCACGATGTCCGCGCCGGCGTCTTCAAGCCGCCTGATCTGCTCGATCGTCGCCTTGGCGTCGGAAGTCAGCGTATTTGTCATCGACTGGACGAGGATCGGCGCGCCCCCGCCGACAACGTGGTTGCCGACGCGGATCTGCCGCGACTTGCGCCGCTCGATCGCCCGCCAGGGCCGGATGGAATTGATATCGCCGCTCATCGATTAGCCGTCAGAATCTGCGGATCACACCCAAGCATGTGGCCCGTCCGGCACGCGCCGTAAAGCCCGCTCACGCACGACATGGCGCCGCGCGGCAACGGTCACTAATCGTAGAAAACCCCGGCTAAGGGCGAGTTACTGGTCCGGATAGGCCAGTTGCGCCGGATCCTGCACCGGCGTCTTCGGCGCCTGGACCGGCGGGGGCGCTTCAGCCGCCACGTCGGGCGTCGCCGCCACGGCAGGCGGCTGCGCCGCTGGCTTCGGCTTTGGACGAGTCGCCGGTTTCGGCTTCGCGGGCGGCGGCGCTGCCGTGCTGGCCAGCGGCGTCTGTATTGTGGACGGCGTGGTCGCCGGCGCCGTTTCCGTCACAGCCGGAATAGCGGGCGCGACTTCGATGGGCGGGCGAGTAGCGGCAAGGTCGACGCTCTGCGCGTTGACCGGCGCCGGCTGGTCGCCGACGAGGCCGAGCGACTTGTCGCCAAGGCGCCATTCGAAGGCGGAACCGTCACTGGTCGAAATCGTCCAGCCGGAGCCGACACGCGGCGTGTAAGCTTCACCAGGCTCGAAATCGCGGCGGACATACTTGTCGCCGGAAGCCGAGCGCACTTCGAGCAGGGCGCGCTTCAGAGCGACGATGCGAAGCTGCTGCGCGGCAGGCGCGGTGGCAGTCGCGGGACCGGCAAGAATACTGGAGTCGGGCGCCGCCGGATTGACCTGGTCGGTTGCCGTGGCGCTGGCGACTACAGGCGCGGCAGGCGTCTTCCCGCCGTTCGCGAACACAGCGTACGCGGCAGCGCCGACCAGGGCGACGATGAGAAAGCCGAACACCGGCACGGTCACCGGCAGCTTGCGGCCTGTCGACGGCGGCGCGATCTCCTGCTTCTCCGGATCCTTCAGGATCGCGCATTCCTTGAGATAGCGGTCGAGCGTGGTGTTCTCGTCGAGGCCGAGATGGCGCGCATAGGCGCGGATATAGCCCTTGGCGTAGACCGGCGCGCCGAGCAGGTTCGGCGTCATGTCTTCAATGGCGCGGAGATGGCTGAGGTGGACGCGGGTTTCTTTCGAGACCTGGTCCAGCGTGAAGCCGCGGTTCTCGCGTGTGGCGCGGATCAGCGCGCCGATGCGCTGGTGCGGCGCTTCGACCGGCGCTGCGGGCGCCGTGAATTCAACTTCGTTGTCGGTGACGACGCGCAGGTGCGGAACATGGCGCTTGCCACGGCCTTCCGTCTCGCTGCTGTCGAGGGATTCGGCGTGTCCAGCCTCAGCGTCGCCGACGGCGGAAACCGTCTCGTCTGACGTAGAAGTGGGATTTGTTTCGTCTTTAGCCACGCCGCTCATACATTTGTCCGCAACGGAAACGCAACGTCCACGAGGACATACCGTTCCGCCTTACGCCCGCCAGCCTAACAGTTGATTACGAAATGTAGGCGCGTGCTGTTTCAGCCACAACCTAAATCTTCACGCCGAAGTCCTGAGCGATACTTAACATTGCGTTACGTATCGACTCGTCTCCAGTGTTCATCGACTTGTGCACGTGCTGGGCCAGCACCGAAACGTCCACGGATCTGACGAGAAGCTTGATAGGCGCGATGCGCGAGGCCTGCATCGAAAGCCGCCTATAACCCAGCGCAACCAGGGTCAGCGCCTCCAGGGGGCGCCCTGCGGCTTCGCCGCACACCGTTATTGGCAGCTCGGCCTCCTCGGCCCGCTGCTGCATCTTCTGGAGCAGGCGGAGCGCCGGACGGCTCAGAATGTCATACCGTCCCGTAAGGCGGGCATTGTCCCGATCTGCAGCAAAGAAGAACTGCATCAGGTCGTTGGTGCCGACCGACAGGAAATCCGCCTTGCCTTTCAGGCTGTCGATCGAGAAGGCCAGCGACGGCGTCTCGACCATTGCGCCCACGTAAAGCTTGTCCGGCAGGTCCCGGCCGAACTTCACCGCCCATTCCATCTCCGAATCGAGTAGCCGCCGGGCTGCCTCGAACTCCTCGACGGTCGCCACCATAGGGAACATCAGCCGCAGCGACCTGTTGCGGGAGGCGCGGATCAGCGCCCGAAGCTGCCGCCTGAAGAAATACGGGTGATCCAGCGCCATCCGCAGCGCCCGCCAGCCCAGCGCCGGGTTCTCCTCCCGCTCCCGCCGGCCCATGAACGGCGCGATCTTGTCGCCGCCGAGGTCGATCGTGCGGAAAACCACCGGCCTGTTGCCTGCCCGATCGATCACCGACTTGTAGAAGGTGGCCTGCTCGTCGAGGCCCGGCATCGTTTCGGACGCCATGAACTGGAATTCGGTGCGGAACAGCCCGACGCCCTTGGCCCCTACCTCGTCGAGGTGGTCCAGATCGAAGGACAGGCCGGCATTGATGAAAAGGTCGATTTCGACTCCGTCAGTCGAAATCGCCGCTTTGTCTCGCAGCAGGGACAATTCGGCCTGCTTCTGGTCGGCGAGGGCAACACGCGCCTGGAAGTTCGCGATGATCTCGACCTCGGGACGGATGTGGACCAGTCCGGCTTCGCCATCGACGATCATGATGTCGCCGTCTTCCGCCCGGGTCACCAGACCGGTCAGCCCGCCGATCGCCGGCACTCCGATCGCTCGCGCAACGATCGCCGCGTGCGATCCCGCGCCTGCTTCTTCCAGCACGATCGCCGCCAGATCCGCGTCGCGGTATTCCAGTAGTTCCGCCGGTCCTATTCGGCTTGCGACCAGCACCGATCCCGGCGGCGCTTCCCGTCCCGATCCATTGTCCCCCGCCAGTTGTCGCAGCAGTCGGTTTTCCAGGTCTTCCAGGTCGTGCAGTCGTTCCCGCAGTAGTGAGTCTCGTGCCGATTCCAGTCGCGCCCGGTGTTCCCGTCGCACCCGGTCCACCGCCGCTTCCGCCGATAATCCCGTTCGTACCGCTTCGACCAGCCGGGCTTCCCAGCTCGGGTCGTGGGCAAACAGGCGGTAGGTCTCCAGCACGTCGCGGCTTTCGCCGAACAGCACCGGACCTGCCCGCGTCAGCATCGCGTCGATAGATGCCCGCAGCGCCTCGAGCGCATTGTTCAGCCGGCGCTCCTCGACCTCCGCGTCCGCCGCGAACAGCTGCGTCGGGGGCACCACCGGGTCGTAGAGGAACACTCTGCCCTGCGCCAAACCCTCGTTCAGCGTCCGCCCGCGCAACTCCACCGGACGCGTCTGCCGGAGCCCGGCGCTCAGCGTGTCCGCCGCCGCCGCCACCAACTCGGCCAGCACCATGGCGATGGTTTGCAGCGCCTCGCCCTCTTCCTCGTCATAGACACGCTCGGTGCGGTTCTGCACCACCAGCACGCCCAGCACGCGCCCGCCCCGCAGGATCGGCACGCCCATGAAGGAGTGGAACGGGTCTTCGCCCGTTTCCGGCCTGTACGAGAACCGGGGGTGGGAAAACGCGTCGGTCAGCTTCAGCGGCCGCGCCGTCGCCGACACCAGGCCGACAAGGCCCTCGTTCTGCTTCAGCCGTGTGCGTCCCACCGCCTCCGGCCGGAGGCCTTTGGTCGCCATCAGCAGCAGCGAGGCATCTTCCGCCTGCAGATAGATCGAGCAGACATCGGCCACCATGGTGTTGCCGATCAGCTCGACCACGCGATCGAGGCGCTTGGGATCCTGGGCCTGGTTGGCCATCAGCGCCCGGAGGCGTGACAGCAGCAGCTTCGCTCCGCCGCCAGCGGCCGGCGGACGCGGGGCAGCCGAAGGCTTGCCTCCGGAGGCGCCTCCCTTTTCCCCAGGTTTGCCGCGATCGCTCACTTGAGCTCCATTCGGGCGCTGCCGCGCCAATCGTTCAGGAGCCTTGCGGCCCCTGCCTCAGTCGGCGTCCAGTCCATAAGCGGTGTGCAATGCGCGGACCGCCAGCTCCGTATAGGCCGCATCAATCAGCACCGAAATCTTGATCTCCGATGTGGAGATGACCTGGATGTTGATGTTCTTTGATGACAGCGCCTGGAACATCGTCTTGGCGACACCGGCATGGCTGCGCATGCCCACACCGATCACCGACACCTTGGCGACGTTGCGGTCAACCATCAGGCTCTCATAGCCGACATTGCCGTTGAGCTTCTCGAGCACCTGCTTGGCGTGCGGCGCATCGCGGTCCGGACAGGTGAAGACGATGTTCTGGCGGCCTTCGGTCTTGGCCGAGGCCTGCACGATCATGTCGACGTTGACCCCTGCATCGGCCAGCGCCCCGAAGATGGTGGCGGCCACGCCCGGATGGTCTTCCACGCCGATCATGCTGAACTTGGCTTCGTCCCGCGAGTAGGCGACGCCGCTTACGACCTGCTTTTCCACGATCTGTTCCTCATCGCACACAAGCGTTCCGCTATTGGGTTTGGGCACCGCGCCCTCGAAGGAGGAGAGCACGCGCACCGGAACGCGATGGTTCATCGCCAGCTCGACCGATCGCGTCTGCAGCACCTTCGCTCCCAGCGAAGCAAGCTCCAGCATCTCCTCGTAGGAAATCTTCTCCAGACGCCGCGCCTTCGACGTGATGCGCGGGTCTGTGGTGTAGACGCCGTCGACGTCCGTGTAGATGTCGCAGAGCGAGGCCTTCAGCGCCGCAGCGACGGCGACCGCCGAGGTATCCGACCCGCCGCGCCCCAGCGTCGAGACGCGGCCCTTTTCGTCGACGCCCTGGAAGCCGGCGACGACGGCGATCTCGCCGCTATCGACCGACCGGATGAATTCCGGATTCTCGCAGCCCGAGATGCGAGCCTTGCCGTGCGCCTCGTCGGTCTTGAGCTGAAGCTGCCAGCCCAGCCAGGAGCGCGCCTTCAGCCCCTTCCTGCGGAGCGCCAGCGCCAGCAACCCGGCCGTCACCTGTTCGCCGGACGCAACCACCACGTCATACTCATCGTCGAAGTCGACGCCCTGGAGCTGGTCGCCCGCCGCGCCACGCGCCCATTCGACAAGCTGGTTGGTCGTCCCCGACATCGCGGACACCACAACGGCCACACCACGCGCCTCGGTCTTCCGCGCCGCCACGATATCCGCCACGTGCGCGATCCGCTCGAGGTTCGCGACAGACGTTCCGCCGAATTTGAGCACCAGGCGAGTCATGGACTTGGGCCGCACCCTGTCAAAATCATACCGTCCGGCCGGAAATCCTTGCGACGACGCGCATTGACCTCCCTCCCCCGGCAAACGACATCTTCTAGAGTGGGCAGGAACAAAGCGGAACCGCTTTTGCCTCTGCTCTCCCTGAAGACCTGCTATAGCCGGGATCCGGTCGGCAGACGCATTAAGCAAAGTATCCCGATGGGCAAGACCCTTCTTCGCGACGAGACCATTCCGGAGGCCCCCAGCGTCGATCCGGCCGAGATCGACAAGTTCCGGGCAATGGCCGCCGACTGGTGGTCGCCGACAGGCAAATTCGCGCCCCTGCACAAGTTCAACCCGGTCAGGCTGACCTTCATCCGCGACCGGGCCGTGGCGCATTTCGGGCTGGACGACGCATCCCGCGAGCCATTTGAAGGCCTGCGTTTGCTCGATGCCGGCTGTGGCGGCGGACTGGTGACCGAACCAATGGCGCGGCTGGGCGCCCATGCGGTGGGGATCGATGCCGGGGATTCCAACATCAAGGCGGCCATGGTCCACGCCGACCAGGGCCATGTCGACGTCGACTACCGGGTCGGCACGATCGAGGGGCTTATCGCCGCAGGCGAGAAACCGTTCGATGTCGTTCTCGCCCTGGAAGTGGTGGAACACGTGTCGGATGCGGCAACTTTCCTCGCCGATTGCGCGAAGCTGCTCGCACCGGGCGGGCTGATGATCGTCGCCACCCTCAACCGCACGGCGAAGGCGTTCGCTCTTGCCATCGTTGGGGCGGAACATGTGCTGCGCTGGCTGCCCGTCGGTACGCACGAATGGTCGAAATTCGTGACGCCGGAGGAGGCCAAAGCCGCGCTCGCAGGGGCTGGCCTCGATGTGCGCGATACGATCGGCGTCTCATATTCGCCCCTGTCGGGACGCTGGTCGCTGGGGACCGACACGGGCGTGAACTACATGGTGGTCGCGACACGGCCAGAAGGCCGGTCGTAGAACTGGAAGGTCCAAGGGAGAGCGATGGCGGAGAACGGCCGCATCCTCATCGACGATCTCGAAGGCCAGCCTGCCGCACGTCGGGCGCGGGCGCCCGGACCTGTCGCACCAAGTCCGGCCATGCCGGAGACGACCGAGCGCGAAGACTGGCTGCAACGCTACAACGCGCCGCCGACTCCGGTAGAATTCCCGGATGACGATCCGCTCAGCCCCCTCTACATGCGGTTCGATCTCAACGAGACGCCGGGCTCCATCCTGCACTACTGGCTCGGCTATTCCGCCGACCGCGCCTCGATGCTGGAGGACCGCAGGAGCCTGTGGTTCAACGGCGGCTTCGAACTCGACCGCATGATCGCGCATCGCTTCACCAGCATCGTCGCCAAGCTCGCCTCCGGCCTGGCGCTACGGTGGGCAGCCCAAGGTCCGCGCGAACGCCTCGCCGCCGTGATCGCGCTCGACCAGTTCAGCCGCAACATCTTCCGCAACACGCCCGGCGCCTTCGAGAACGATCCCATCGCAGTGAAGCTCACCCGCGAAGCCATCGCCAACGGCGAGGACCTGACCCTCAAACCCGTCGAGCGCTGGTTCCTCTATATGCCGCTGATGCACTCGGAGTCGTCCACCGACCAACGCCGCAGCCTCGACAAGTTCTCCGAACTCGCCAGCCAGGCGCCGCCCGAGCTGAAAGAGGCGCTGACCTCGGCCTACGACTTCGCCAAACGGCACGCTAACGTGATCAAGAAATTCGGCCGCTTCCCGCACCGCAACGTGATCCTTGGTCGCACGACTACGTCAGCAGAGAAGAAGTTCCTGAAACAGCCGGGGTCGCGCTTCTAGGCCTTACCGATCAACTTCAGCCACTCGTCCTCGGTCAACACCTTCACGCCGTGCTTCTGCGCGTCGGCCAGCTTTGAGCCGGCGCCGGGGCCGGCGACGACGAGGTCGGTCTTGGCCGACACCGAGCCGGACACCTTCGCGCCCATCGCGATCGCCTGCTGTTTTGCCTCGTCGCGCGTCATGCGCTCGAGCGAGCCGGTGAACACCACGGTCTTGCCTGCCACCTTGCTGCCCGAGGTGTCGGCGACCTCGTAGTCGGCGATGTCCACCTTCTGCACGAGCGCGCGCACAACCTCGCGATTGTGCTTCTCCGCGAAGAAGTCGACCAGCGCCTCGGCCGCCACGACGCCGAAGCCATTGATCGCGGCGAGCGCGGTGAGATCATCGCCCGGCCCCCCCTTGGCGGCGGAAACCATCTGCGACCGGAAAATCGTCCAGTCGCCGTATTCGAGAGCAAGCGCGGCGCGCGATGTCTTGTTGAGACCCGCAATGCCGCCGAGCGCGCCTTCGAACGAGTCGTCCAGCGATGCCGGCGGCTTAGCCGCCAACCCGGAGGCAGCCTCAAGCAGCTTCGCGCGGGCGCCTGGGCCGACGCCTTCAACGCCTTCGAGACGGCGATAGGCGTCGTTCGGACGCTGGTCCGCCGCGTTGGCGACCGTGTCCTGCAACGCCGCGAACGTCCCGAAATGCCGCGCGAGCAGCAGCGCATTGGTCTCGCCGATATGGCGGATGCCGAGCGCGTTTATGAACCGGTCGAGCATCTGCGCGCGCGCTTTCTCGATGGAGTCGTAAAGCTTCCTGGCGGACGTCTCGCCATAGCCTTCCCACTCCGCCAGCGGCGGCTTGCCGGCCTTCGCGATGCGATCCTTCAGCGTGAAGATGTGTTGCGGCGCTGTGATCACGCCGGCCTCG
>JAUYPV010000163.1 GCA_030697555.1 Hyphomonadaceae bacterium | reverse complement strand
CGAGGCGGTGTCGACGGCGGCGTTGCGAACGTCGCGCATGGCTTCGGACTCGGCGCGGGCGATGCGCTCCTCGGCCAGCTTCTCGCGCAGCTTGATGCGCTCGACCAGGGCGGCGCTGGCGCTGGCGGCGAACTCGGCGGCTTCGCGGCGGGCGGCTTCGACTATGTCCTTGGCGGAGGCTTCGGCTTCAGTCTGGCGGCGTTCCGCGTCGGCGAGCTTGGCTTCGGCTTCCTTGCGGAGGGCGGCGGCGTTGTCGAGCTCGGAGCGAATCTTGGCGGCGCGGTCGTCGAGGCTTTTGGCGATCGACTTGTGCGGCTTCATCCAGATGAAGACAGCAGCCAGGAAGATGACCAGGCCGGTGCCGGTCCAGGTGACGGGATCGTTGAAGAGAGTTTCGAAATCCATCTCAGCCTCTCATCACTTCGGCGACGGCTTTCTTCACCGCGCCGGGATCAGCCTTCAAACCCGAAAGCTTTTCCGCGATCGCGCCGGCCGTGTCTTCCGCAACTGTCGAGACGTTGGCCATGGCCTTGGTGCGGACGTCGGCAATGCGCGTCTCAGCCGCAGTGAGGCGGGCGGCCAGATCGGCTTCGACCTTGGCGGTCTCGGCGGCGATCTTCTTGTCGGCTTCCGACTTGGCCTTGCCGGCGGTTTCGCGAGCGCGGGCGCGGGCTTCGGCGATGCGGGCCTCGAACGCCTTGACCGACGCATCGGCCTTGGCGCTGAGAGCCGCCGCATCGGCGACGTCCTTGGCGATCGCGTTGTCGCGGTCGGCAATCGCCTTGCTCACTTTCGGAATGAGCCAGTAGGTCGAGACGAGGTAGAGCAGGCCGAACGTCACCACCAGCCAGAAGATCTGGCTGGGGAACGTGTCGATCTGGTTGAACGGCGGGAAGCCGCTGGACACGTGCTCGCCAGCAGCGTGCGCGTCTACCGCTTGCTCAACGTGTTCCTGTTCCACGACGTTTGTCTCCTTGCTCCGTTAGACCGATCTCCGAAGGAGATCAGCCCGGGGGCGCGTAGATCAGGATGAGCGCGATGGCGAAGCCGAAGATGCCGAGCGCTTCCGTAACGGCGAAGCCGAAGATCAGGTTGCCGAACTGGGCCTGGGCGGCCGACGGGTTGCGGATCGCGGCTTGCAGGTAGTTGCCGAAGATCGTGCCGACGCCGATGCCGGCGCCAGCCATGGCGACGCAGGCGAGGCCCGCGGCGATCAGGTTCATTCCATTTTCCATCGTAGTCTCCTTGGACAGTCAGTCTTTGAAAGCGTTGCGGTTGGGGTCTTGCGACCCGGTGCAGGTTTAGTGGCCGCCCGGGTGGAGGGCGTCGTTGAGATAGACACAGGTGAGGATCGCGAAGACGTAGGCCTGCAGGAAGGCCACCAGCAGCTCGAGAGCGGTGACGCCGATGACCAGCGGCATGACCAACAGCGCGGCCATGAGCCCGCCGACGAAGCCGAGGCCGACGATGAGCTGGGGCACGAAGCCGGCGAACACTTTCAGCGCGACGTGGCCGCCCAGCATGTTGGCGAACAGACGCATGCCGAGCGAGAGCGGGCGCGACAGGAAGGAGAAGACCTCGATGATGACGACGAACCAGAGGATGTACCATGGCACGCCCGACGGCACGAAGACCTTGAGGAACTTGAAGCCGTTCTTCCAGACGCCGATCACGACGACGAGGAGGAAGGTGAAGACCGCCATCGTGCCGGTGACGACGATGTGGCTGGTCGAGGTGAAGGCGTTGGGCAGCATGCCCAGGATGTTGGCGACGAAGATGAAGGAGAAGATCGTGAACACCAGCGGCACGAACGGCTTGCCGTCGGCGTGGTTCACATCCTTCACGATGCCGGCGACGAAGCCGTACCAGATCTCGGCGAGGGACTGCTTGCGGGAAGGAACGGTCTCAGGGCGCGCCAGGGCCCAGGCGAAGAAGCCGATGATCAGCAGAACGCCGAGCACCATGAAGAATGCGGAGTTGGTGAACGAGATATCGACCCCGGCAACATCAAGATGAAGCCAGCGCGTCACCAGGAACTGGTGCATCGGATCGGTGGCGACTTGCATCATGCCGTCTGGCCTTCGTCCCTTAGGCTTTCCCATCGGGCGGCGTGTTGGCCTTGTTCGAGGCCTGCGCCGTCCGAATTACGTTCCACACGCCGGTGATGAAACCGAGCATCAGGCAGGAGATGAGCCCCCACGGAGTCGAGTGGAGAAGCGCATCGATGCCCCAGCCCAGCAAGGCTCCCACAATGATCGCGGCCACGAAATCGGCCGCCATGCGGAAACCAAGGCCCATTCCCGGTCCGGTAATGGCGCTTTTGGAGGGACCTGCTTGCGCATCAAGCTCCGCCTGGGCCTTGGCGATCCTGTCGTTCAGATCGTCGCCCATCGGATGTCCGCCCACGCCGTTGGAAAGGGAATAGCCCGGCCTGTGCGCGCCTTCCGGCAAGAAAACCCCGGAAAACGCGAGCGCAGTCATACAGCGGCGCCGATTCCAGTCAAGCAAGGAGTGGACGAATCGGGGGCTGTAAGGCCTTGAATCCAGAGGCAGAATACTGCGCGATTACGCCGCACCGGGTGCGCCGCTGCCGGGAAGCTTTTCGTGGAGTGCGAGGGCGGCTTTGTCCCGGTTTGAATATCGAAAGCCCGTGGCTGACGAACCAGCCGTCCGCGTCGCCGGTCAGTTGGTCTGAATACTCGCTGAAGGCGCTCAGTAGCCCCGCGCAGTTCTTCAATGGCCCGGCTCTGCCTCTCCGAACACAGGAGCAAGCTGGCACATGCAGATCGCGACACCATGCCAGACCCGGGAAAATCCCCTAATAGCGTCGCGTCGACTTGGTTCGCCATCCGTGCGTCGCCGTGCTCGCCTTTTTTTGCGAGTGATCTTACCCGTCGACGTGCCCGTACACGCCGGGGAGAAGCCTCTCGAAGTGGCGCCGTAGATAGGCGTAGCATTCACAAGCCTGGCGCTGCAGCAAGGCGCGATCGACGATCACGACTGTCCCGCGTGTCGTGCGAATGGCGCCGCGCTTCGCCAGGTTGCCGACGATACGCGTGACATAGGTGCGTTGGACGCCAAGCATCTCGGCGATGAATTCCTGCGTCAGATGGAGTTCGCTCGCGCCAATGCGGTCTTGCGTCGCCAGCAGCCAGCGCGCCAGGCGTGGCTCGATGTCGTGGATGGTGTTGCAGGCGACCGATTGCAGCACCTGCGCCAGAAGGCAGTCGGCGTAGCGGGCGACATGGTCGCGCAGCGTGTGAGAATGCGTTTTGGCTTCTTCGAGGTCATCCGTTGCAAGGCTCCAGGCGGGGCCAGCGATCTGGATGATCCCGCGTGTGAATGCTGGTTTGTCGCCTGCGCTGATGATGCCGCCAATGGCGCCTTCCTGGCCGATCATCGCAGCCTCGGCCGTCGCGCCGTCGCGCATGCTCACGACCAGGGATGCTATCGTCCCGGCGCCGGGAAAAAGCACATTGACGACGTCGTCTCCGGGTTCAAAGAGGACTTCGACCTTCTTGAGCGTTACCGCATGCAGCCGTCCGTCGAGCAAACGACGATTGCGGACCGACAGTGCCACAATCAGCCGATTGGTCACGATTCCAGCCGCGGGCCTCATGCGAGCGCCCTCCTGCGGCGAACCTATCAAGATAAGGCGGCGGCGGCGCTAATGTTCCGGCCGCGGGTACAATCCAGGCAAAACCCGATCAAAATGCTGTCGTACGGAGACGTAGCATTCGCACGCCGTCTGCTCGAGCTGCGATCGACTCAGTATGCGGATTGTCCCACGGCTATAGCTGATCGCGCCCCGCGACTTCAGCTCTGTGGCGATCCGCGTCACATAGGTCCGCGCCACGCCAAGCATTTCAGCCAACGCTTCCTGCGTCAGCGGAAGCTCCGTCTGCTGCAGGCGATCATGCGTCATCAGCAGCCAACGCGCGCATCGTGCTTCCAGCGGATGCAACGCGGCGCAGGCGACTGCCTGCAACACCTGCGCAGTGAGGCAGTCGGCATAGCGGACCAGGACATCGTGCGCGCGCGGCGCCGCCCGCTTCGCCGCTTCCAAGCGCGCAACGGACACGCGCATGGCCTCGCCTGGAATCTGGACTGCGGCGCGCGCGTAGGCTGGCTTCGAGCCGAGACTCACGATGCCGCCGATCGCTCCCTCCCGGCCGATCGTCGCAGCCTCTATGACGCGCCCGTCCTGCATCGGCAGCACCAGCGCCACAACCGCGCCATCCAAGGGAAAATGCGCATGGGTGACGTCGTCGCCGGGCTCGAACAGGCTCTGCCCGCGTGTCAGCGCGACCCGTTCCAGGTGGGGAGCGATGAATTCAATCGCGGCTTTGGGGAGGAAGCGCAGGAGCTGATTGCCAGCCGCACGCGACTGGCCGGCCGGAATGCCAAATCTTCCCGTCTTACGCGAGCCAGGGGGGACCAATCGATGTCGCTTTCGCGCAACCTATTGGTGACGGCGCTAACACCCAGCTGAACCTGCGGTCTGTCTACAAGTTGACATAGCGGCAAATCGGGAGGGAAGTGGCGAATGACCCAGGCTGGGCAATCACGCATGTTGGGCGACAAGCCATTGGAAGGTCGGATGGCGCGAGTAGTCGAGTTGAAGCCAGGAGAACGTCCGCCCGCTCATGAGCGGCACGCACTGGTTCTCGGGAGCCCAGCGCCTCCGGCGCAAGGTGTCCCCTGCGTGGACAACGGCAGAGATAGGACGTTTTTCGCAACAGATAGCGAAAGTGACATCGCTCTAGTCCTCGAACGAGCCAAGGTATGGGCCGATGCAAGAAAGATCGCGAACGTATATGTGAGGCGGGGCCCTCGCTGATTCCTAAGAAATTCAAAGACAGGAGCGCCTTCCACCCGTGTCGCGAAGCGATGGGGGAAGTGGATCGGCACCCTTCGAGACCTCGCCTGCGGCGGCTCCTCCGGGTGAGCTGAGCGCCGAGACACGGGGACGAGTCCCGAGGGGTTAGCTCAACGAGTCCCTCCGAGACTCATCATCAACGCTTCGCGTTGACCCCAGCCTTCGGGATAATTCCCGCGTTTTGCGCAGGGGAAGAGTTACGCTGCGGCCAGGCGCTCGGCGGCTTGCAGGTCGACCGACACGAGGCGGGAGACGCCGCGTTCCTGCATGGTGACGCCGAACAAGCGATCCATGCGGGACATCGAGACGGCGTTGTGGGTGATGATGATGAAGCGCGTGATCGTGCGCGTGCGCATCTCTTCCAGCAAGCGGCAGAAGCGGTCGACGTTGGCGTCGTCGAGCGGGGCGTCGACTTCGTCGAGCACACAGATGGGGGCGGGGCGCGAGAGGAAGACGGCGAAGATGAGCGCCGTCGCTGTCAGCGCCTGTTCGCCGCCGGACATCAGGGAGAGCTGGCCGAGGCGCTTGCCCGGGGGTGAGGCGTAGATTTCGAGGCCGGCGTCGAGCGGGTCTTCGGATTCGGTCAGGCGGAGTTCTGCGTGACCGCCGCCGAACAGGGCAATGAAGAGCGAGCCGAAATGGGCGTTCACCTGCTCGAAGGCTTCGAGCAGGCGCTGGCGGCCATCCTGGTTCAGGGCGTCGATGCCTTCGCGGAGCCTGGCGATGGCGGCGACGAGATCGTCGCGTTCTTCCACCTGCAGGCCCATCCGGCCGGAGATTTCGGTGAGCTGCTCGTCAGCTTCCATGTTGACGGCGCCGAGCTGGTCGCGCTCGCGGCGGAGTTGGGCGAGACGGGTGTCGAGGGCGTGGGCGTCGGCGGCGGCTCCTTCCGACGCATCCCCATCAGATTCTGAGTCGCCGTGTTCCTTACGCGCGGCCCGGGCGGCGGCGATGACCTGGGCGACACGGCCTTCGAGTTCCTCGAGGTCCTGGTCGAAGGCGGCGCGAACCTGTTCGGCGATTTCTGCTTCGCGGCGGACAGCGGCTTCGAGGCGGGATTCGCAGCGGACGAGATTTTCGCGCGAGGACGACGAGGCATCGCGCGCGGCGCGGGCGGCGATCTCCGTTTCACGCAGCCTGGCGTCAGCTTCGGCGAGGGTATCGCCGGCGGCGCGACGGGCCTGTTCGGCGTGCTCGTAGGAGCTGGCGAGTTCGTCGAGCCGGATCTGCAACGCGGCCGGCTGGTTCTTGGCCTTCTCGTGGGCGGCACGGGCTTCGGCGAGGTCGTGGTCGATGGCGGAGAGGCGGCCGGCGGCTTCGGAGGCGCGGGCGAGCCATTCATCGCGGTCGCGAGTGAGGGCGATGCGCTGGGCGGCGGCGCGTTCGGTCTCGCGGATAAAGGCGTCGAGGGCTGCGGCGGCGCTGCGCTCGGCATCGCGCATAGCGCGCACCTTGTCGGCGAGTTCGGAGAGGATGGCGCGGTCTTGGCCAGTGGGCGCGGCGGAGAGCGCGGATTTTGCGGCGGCCAGAGATTGCGCGGCGTGGTCGCGCTCGACAGTGAGCCGCTGGATGGAGTCCTTGAGAGCAGCGCCGCGCAGGTTGAGACGTTCGAGATCCTGCTCGGCGCGGAGGGCGGCCTCGTGCGCTGCTGCGGCGGCGCGGGCGAGTTCGGGCGCATCCTTGCGGCGGGTCATGGCGGTGAGTTCGGCGTCGGTCAGGGCGCGGGAGGCCGCGGCGCGTGCATCGGCGGCGGCCGAGCGCGCGGCGGTGGCGGAGCCAAGCTCGCCCTCGATCGCGGCGCGCCGGGAGCGCTGTTCCAGTTTCTCGGCGGCGGGGAGCGGCGCGTCGGCACGGCGAACGAAGCCGTCCCAGCGCCAGAGATCGCCTTCACGGGTGACGAGGCGCTGGCCTGGTGAGAGGCGCGGCAGGAGATCGAAGCCCTGCGCGCGATCGACGAGGCCGCACTGAGAGAGGCGGGCGCGAAGTTCGGCGGGCGCCTGCACGATGCCGGATAGAGGCGTCACGCCTTGCGGCAGTGGGGCGGAGACAACGCCTGAGCGACCGGACCAATGGGCCGCGGCTTGCGGATCGATCGGCGCTTCGAGGTCTTCGGAGAGCGCGGCGGCGAGGGCGCGTTCGAGGCCGGGGGCGCTGATGTCTTCCAGGACGGGCTGTGCGTTGCTGTCGGATTTACGGAGCAGGCGGTCGAGGCCTTTCAGTTCGGCTTCGAGTTCGCCCACACGGCGTTCGGCGGCGAGCAGCGGCTGGGTGAGGCGGGCTTCGGCGGCACGGGCGTCGTCGACCGCCTTGTTGATGGCAGCGAGGGCGGCCTGCACGGCTTGCGATTTGCCTTCGGCCTCGGCGTGACGGGCGCGGGCGTCTTTCAGCGCGGCTTCGAGAGCGGCGGCGTTGCCGAGCGCGGCGAGTTCGGACTGCGCGCGCGCGAGGTCCGCATTGAAGCGGTCGAGGCGTTCCTGCTCGCGGGTCAGTGCGGCCTGCGCCGTCGCGGCCTTCGCTTCGGCCTGCGCCAAGGCGGTGCGGCGTTCGTCGGCTTCGGCTTCGAAGGTCTGCAGGCTCGACATGGCGGCGTCGACTTCGGCGGCGAGTTCTCCCTCGCGCTTCGCCTGCGCTTCGGCGTCTTCTGGTGGCAGGTCATCGATCTGGCTTTCGGCGCGGTCGGCGCGAACGTTGGCGTCGTCGTGCTGGACGGATTCGCGGGCGTGGTCTTCGACGAAGCGCGTGATGTCGCGTTCAAGACGAGCGACGGCCTCGCGCGCCGCATCGCGCTCGGCTTCGAGGCGGGCGAGCTGCAGCTTGATGACGCCAAGCTTGCCGGCGGCTTCGGATTCCGCTGTGCGCAGCGGTTCGATGGCGGAGCGGGCTTCGAGTTCGGCGGTGGAGGCGCGCGTAACCGTGGAGACGGTTTTCTGTTCCGCGCTCCTGGCTTCGTGGAGCGCCTCGCGCGCTTCCTTCGTCTCGATGACCGCGCCGCGCCAGCGAGCGGCGCCCAGGCGGGCTTCGAGGGCGGCGATCTCTTCGGAGAGCGCCTTGTACTTGCGGGCCTTGCTGGCCTGGCGCTTGAGGGCGTTCGCCTGGCGCTCGACCTCAGCCATGATTTCGGCGAGGCGGGCGAGGTTTTCGTCGGCGGCCTTGAGCTTGAGTTCGGCTTCGTGGCGACGGGCGGCGAGGCCGCCTATGCCGGCGGCTTCTTCCAGGATGCGGCGGCGGTTCTGCGGTTTGGCGCCGATGAGTTCGGAAATCTGGCCCTGGCGGACGAGGGCGGGCGAGTTGGCGCCGGTCGAGGCGTCGGCGAAAAGGAGTTGCACGTCCTTGGCGCGCACGGTGCGGCCGTTGATCTTGTAGGAAGACCCAGCGCCGCGGCGGAGCATGCGCCGGACTTCGATGATATCCTCGTCGTTGAATTCGGACGGTGCGTTGCGGTCGCTGTTGTCGAGCAGGAGCGTGACTTCGGCAACTTCGCGGGCTGGGCGTTCGGCGGTGCCGGCAAAAATGAGGTCGTCCATCTCGCCGCCGCGCATGGCGCGGGCGGAGGTCGCGCCCATGGCCCAGCGCAGTGCTTCGAGCAGGTTGGACTTGCCGCAGCCATTGGGACCGACAATGCCGGTCAATCCCTCTTCGATCGGCACATCCACCGGGTCGACGAAGGACTTGAAGCCCGCAATCTTGAGGCCGACCAGGTGCACGCCTGCTCTCAGTTCGCCCAAAAAGAACCCCGCAAAGGCGGGGTTTTGGCCCGTCTAGGGGGCGCCGGGAGGTGGGTCAACCAGTTTAGATTTCCACGCGAAAAGCCCTATTGGGCAGGGGTCGCGGAGGCTGCGTCGATGGCGGCGGAGAGGGCCTCCAGCGTGTTCTCGTCCACATCCTTGCCATTGACGATGAAGGACGGCGTCGAGGTGATGGAAGGCGGGGCCGACCGGGCATTCTCCATCGAGTATTCGTGGAGCGCCTCGTCGTCGACGCATGTGCCGACTTCATCGGCGGAAAGCCCGTGGCGGCCGCCGAGTTCAATGAGGCGCTGCTGCAGGCCGCGCGGCTGGCGGGCATTGGAGAGCAGGCTGTCCTGGCTTTTGAAGAGATCGCCGATGACGTCGAAATACTTCGCCTCTCCGGCGCAGCGAGCGATGGCGGCGCCGGCCATGGAAAGCTCGGGCGGCGGCGTCGGCATCACGCGGTAGACCAGCTTCGCCTTGCCGGTGTCGATGTATTTCGCCTTGAGATCGGGCAGCACGCGGTCGTGGAAGGCCTTGCAGTGGCCGCAGGTGGTGGAGGCGTATTCGATGACTTCCACTGGAGCGGCCGGATCGCCCATCACCGCTTCGCCAAGGAAGGGCGTGATCGGAACGGTCTTGTAGGGCGCGGGCGGGCTATCGTCGCCGCCGCACGCGGACAGCAGCGCGAACGCGAGGGCCGCGAAAAGCGCGCGCGGCATCCTTACTGACCGGACGTGGAGGCGGGGGCGCCTTCGGCCGGGGCGGGAGTCGCGGGAGCAGCGCCGGGATTGAGCTTGGCTTCGATCGCTGCTTTCAGGGGCTCGTAGCCGCTTTCCATGAGTTGCTCGCCATTGACGAACACGGTCGGCGTCGCCTTCACACCGCGCGCCGTGCCGTCCTCGCGCGATTTCAGGATGACGTTCTTGAGCGCGGGCTGATGATCAATGCAGGTGCGGACCTCGTCCTGCGTCATGCCGTGGCGTTGGGCGATATCGAGAATGATCGGGCCGACCTCGCCCTTCGGCGCCGCCGTGAGGATTTCGTACTGCTTGGAGAAGATGTCGTCGACAACGGCGAAGTAGGAGTCGGGCCCCTTGCAGCGCGCGACCGAGGCCAGCATGACCGCGAGCGAGTTGTCGAGCGGGTAGTCGCGGTAGATGAACTTCACCTTGCCGGTGTCGATGTATTCGGTCTTGAGGCGCGGGAATTCCTGTTTCCAGAAATCGCGGCAGTGGCTGCAGGTGTAGGAGGCGTACTCCTCGATAGTCACGGGCGCGGAGGCCTGGCCCATCGGCACGTCGCCGAGGACGGGCGTGACCGGCACGGGTTTGAAACCATCGGCCGCGGTCTGGGTCTGGTCGCCGCAGGCGGCGAGGAGAAGCGCGGCGGCGGCCAGCGTCGCGACAGGCGCGAGGCGGCGCGAAGCGGAGGCGAAGGCCATCGGAAAACTCCCAA